>JAFARZ010000345.1 GCA_019245115.1 Streptosporangiaceae bacterium
GCCAGCTCCAAGCCCTCGGCCTGACCGTCACCCTCACCCCCGCGGAGACCACCGCCGCCTAACCACCCGCTAACCCCAAGCCGACGGCACAACCCGCCGCCGGCTGCTGCCGCCTGCCCGCAAAACCCCCTAATTTCCGGTCAGCACAAAGTTTCCGCGTTGTATGGGGGGCAGAGGGCCGGGCGGGCCCGCGACCGAGCCGATGGCGCCAGCGACACGCCCCGGCAGACCCGATGGCACCATCGGCAGGCTCGATGGCGCCAGCGGCACGCCGAGGACCCTTGCACGCTGAGGGCCCTGGATGCGTGCGCTACGGCTCGCCGTAGCCGCCTCCGCCGGGGGTCTCGATGACGAAGACGTCGCCGGGATTCACCGGCACGGAATCGCAGCCCTGCATCGTGGTGACCGTTCCGTCCGGGTGCTCCACCCAGTGCCGCCCCAGCGCGCCCGGCTCACCGCCGCGCAGGCCGAATGCGGGAACACGACGGTGGCCGCTGAGCGTGGACAGCGTCATTGGCTCGAGGAACCTTATGCGGCGCACGCCGCCGGCACCGCCGTGCCACTTTCCGCGGCCGCCGGAGCCGGAGCGGATCGTGTAGCTGTCGACGTGCACCGGGTACCGCCACTCCAGCACCTCGGGGTCGGTGAGCCTCGAATTGGTCATCTTGGTCTGTACGACATCGGTGCCGTCGAACCCGGCGCCCGCGCCCGACCCGCTGGCGACCGTTTCGTAATACTGATACCTCTCGTTGCCGAACGTCACATTGTTCATCGTCCCGGACCCCTCGGCCTGGACGCCCAGGGCGGCGTACAGCGCGCCGGTCACTGCCTGGGAGGTCTCCACGTTGCCGGCCGCGACCGCCGCCGGGTACTCGGGGGACAGCATGGTTCTTTGCGGAATCGTCACGTTGAGTGGCTGCATGCATCCGGAGTTCAGCGGGATGTCATCGTCCACCAGCGTGCGGAAGACATAGAGCACGGCCGCCATGGCCACACTCGACGGCGCGTTGAAGTTGTCGCTGAGCTGCGGCGATGTGCCGGTGAAGTCGATGTCAGCGGTCCTCGTGTCGTGGTGGACGGTCACGTTGACGCTGATCGACGCGCCGTTGTCGAGCTCGTAGCGGAACCGGCCGTCGTTCAGGGCGGTGATCACTCTGCGTACCGCTTCGGCGGCGTTGTGCTGGACATGGCGCATGTACGCCCGCACGGTGTCCAGCCCGAAATGGTCCACCATGCGGCGGATTTCCTGGATGCCTCGCTCGTTCGCGGCGATCTGAGCGCGGAGGTCCGCGATGTTCGTGGCCGGGGCCCGCGACGGGAACTCGGCCGTTTCAAGCAGTTCGATCGTCTCCCGTTCCCGCAGCCTGCCCTGGGTGACGAGGAGCCAGTTGTCGATCAGCACCCCCTCCTCCTGGATCCGGGTGCTGCTGGCCGGCATCGACCCCGGCGACACTCCCCCGATCTCCGCATGATGTCCTCGGGACGCCACGTAGAACAGCGGCCGATCGTCGTCCGGTCCTCCCTCCGGGTCGTCCGGCCCTCGCTCCGGGCGGATGGATGTGGCATCCACCCGGTTATAACCGGGTGAATGTGACAACGATCCGGTTGGCTCGGTGCCCGGGAGGAACACGGGAGTGACCACTGTGATGTCGGGGAGGTGGGTGCCGCCGTGGTACGGATCGTTCAGGACGTAGACATCGCCCGGCCGCATCCCGCGGTGCCGTCCGCCGTCCGCCTCCGCGCCGCCGTCCGCCTCCGCGCCGCCGTCCGGCCACGCGCCGCCGTCTTGATTCCGACTTATGACCATTTTTATGGACTCGCCCATTGAGCCGAGGTGGACGGGCATGTGCGGGGCGTTGGCGATCAGTCCGCCGTCGGCGTCGAAGATCGCGCAGGAGAAGTCGAGCCGCTCCTTGATGTTCACCGAATGCGCCGTCGACTGGAGCCGCACCCCCATCTGCTCGGCAACCGACATGAACAGGTTGTTGAAGATCTCGAGCATGACCGGATCGGCCTCGGTCCCGATCGCCAGCCGTTCCGTACGCGGGGTGACACGCGACAGCAGCAGGTCGCCCCGCCCGCTGACCACGGCGCGCCACCCCGGCTCCACCACCGTGGTCGCCAGTTCCTCCGCGATGATCGCCGGCCCCGCCAACGTGTCCCCGGCCCGCAACTCCGACCGCAGGAACAGCGCGACCTGTGCCCACTTCCCGATGAATACCTGTATTTTCTGTGTTTCCCGGGGGGGGGAAACCAACCCCCCGGACCCCCCGCTTGCGACGCTTCCCGCCATAGTGTCACCCGGCGACCCGCGAAGCTCGCTGTCGCTCGCCGCGGGGCCACCGTTTGCCTCGAGCTGACCGCGGAGGTCGGTCGCGCTTGCGGCGGAGCCGGTTAGCTCTACTGAGACTGCTTCTACGACTATGGGTTTGTCGGGCATCAGGAACGAGAAACGGCGGGAGTACTCCGCCTCGAAGGCCGCGATCATGTCCGGCAGCGGGCCGACCGGGACGATGACGGCGGTGTCGGTGCCTTCGTAGCGGAGATGGACGCGGCGCTTGGCGGAGATCCGATCGGCGGCCACGTCTTCGGCGGCCAGTTCGGCCCGGGCGTCGTCCTCCAGCGGCTCCAGCGCTTTCTCCAGGCGGCCTGGCGTGTCTTCGGCCAGCCGCGCCTCCACGGCCTGCTCGCGCATCGCGATGATGTCGGCCAGGCCGATGCCATAGGCGGACAGCACGCCGGCCAGCGGATGGATCAGCACCCGGGTCATGCCGAGCGCGTCGGCCACCGCGCAGGCGTGCTGGCCGCCAGCGCCGCCGAACACATTCAGCACGTACTCCGTGACGTCATATCCGCGTTGAACGGATATCTTCTTGATGGCGTTGGCCATGTTGGCCACGGCGATCTCGATGAACCCGGCGGCGACCTGCTCCGGACCGCGGGTGTCACCAGTGGCTGCGGCGATCTCGGCGCTCAGCTCGGTGAACATTAGCCGGGTGACCTCCGCATCGAGCGGCGCGTCGCCGTGCTCGCCGAACACTCTGGGGAAGTAGTCCGGCTGGATCCGGCCGAGCAGGACGTTCGCGTCGGTGACGGTGAGCGGGCCGCCCCGCCGGTAACAGGCCGGCCCTGGATCGGCGCCGGCCGAATCCGGGCCCACCCGGTACCGGCTGCCGTCGAAGTGCAGGATCGACCCGCCGCCCGCCGCCACGGTGTGGATGGACAGCATCGGGGCCCGCAGCCGCACGCCGGCCACCTGCGTCTCGTACTGGCGCTCGAACTCGCCCGCATAATGAGACACGTCGGTGGACGTCCCGCCCATGTCGAACCCGATGACCTGGTCGCTGCCGACCTCTCCGGACCAGTCCCCGGCCGCATCCCCCGCGGTGCGCGCCATACCCACGATGCCGCCGGCCGGGCCGGACAGGATCGAGTCCTTGCCGCGGAAGCTGCTGGCGTCGGTCAGGCCGCCGTTGGACTGCATGAACAGCAGCCGCACGCCGGCCAGTTCGCTCGCCACCTCGGTGACGTACCGCTGCAGGATGGGCGAAAGATAGGCATCCACCACGGTGGTGTCACCGCGCGATACCAGCTTCATCAGCGGGCTGGTCCGGTGCGACTCCGATACCTGGGTGAACCCGATGTCGCGGGCGATGGCGCCGATCCGGGCCTCATGCTCGGGATAACGGTAACCGTGCATGCAGACCACGGCGACCGAGCGGAAGCCGTCGTCGTAGGCGGCCCGCAGCTCGCCCCCCACCGCGTCCTCGTCCAGCGGCGTGATCACCTCGCCGTCTGCGCCGACGCGCTCGCCGGCCTCGATGACCCTCGTGTAGAGCAGCTCGGGCAGGATGATCTGCCGGTCGAAGATGCGCGGCCGGTTCTGGTAGGCGATCCGCAGCGCGTCCGCGAAGCCCTTGGTGATGACCAGGACGGTAGGCGCGCCCTTGCGCTCGAGCAGGGCGTTCGTCGCGACGGTGGTGCCGAGCCGTACCGAGCCGATCCGGTCGCCCGGGATCGGCTCACCCGGCGGGACGCCGAGAAGCTGGCGGATGCCCTCCACCGCGGCGTCACGATAGGCTCGCGGGTTCTCCGACAGGAGCTTGTGCGCTATCAGCCGCCCGTCCGGCCGCCGCGCCACGATGTCGGTGAACGTCCCGCCCCGATCGATCCAGAACTCCCAGCGCCTGTCCACAACGAAAGGCTAACCGGCAGCCCGTCGCGATCCGATCTTGACCAGCGACCTGCTGGCCGCCCAGGCCGCTCGCGCCACTTGTCACCCTTCCTGACTGACATGTCACCCGCTACTGCCGGACGAACTCCGCATATCGGGGCACGAATTCGACGTAGCGGGTGATGGCGCCGCCGAGGTCCGCGAAGCGCGAGCGGGCGACGCAGGCGGCCACGGCCACGATGATCGCGGTGCAGCCGATCAGCTGGGCCCACCAGCGCGTAAAACGGTTCAACCGAGCGGATGGCGGGGGGTATGACGCGTAGTTCCGCCCAGCCGATCACAGCCAGGATGGGAGGCCAGCCGGCGTGCCGGTCGTACAGGGCGGCGAGCGCCGGTGCGGGGGCGGGCGGTGCGGAGAGGGGCTGCGGGAAGGGGCGGTGGGATGTCAACGGTGGGGAAGAGGGGGCTCAGGGGATGAACCACCGACGTTCGGTGTAAAAGCTTTTAAGTCAGTTCGCGGTTGGCGATTTCGACGTCGGAGGCGATCAGCGTGGTCAGGTCGCGGGCGGTGGCCTGGTCGCCGAGGCGGACAACGCGCAGGTCACGCACCCCGCACGCGCGCTCGAACAGCGACCTGGCGAACCTGCCGTTGCCCAGCTCGTCGATCCGGCCGACTTCGCAGGCATGGGTGAATATGATGCCCAGGGCCTCCACGGCCGCCGGGTCGAACACGTCCCCGGCCTGCTCGGCCAGCAGCACCGCGATGCGGACCAGGTCGTCCGGCCCGTAGCTGGGGAACGAGATCCGGGTGCTGAACCGGGATCCGAGGCCCGGGTTGCTGCGCAGGAAGCGATCCATGTCGTCGGGATAGCCCGCCAGCACGATCACCAGCCGGCTCCGGTCGTCCTCGGCCCGCTTGAGCAGGGTCTGCACGGCTTCCGCGCCGAACGCGTCCCCGCCGGAATAGCCCTCATTGTGTAGCGAATAGGCCTCGTCGATGAACAGCACGCCGCCCATGGCCGAGTCGACGAGCTTGTTCGTCTTGATCGCGGTGGAGCCGAGGTGCTCCCCCACCAGGTCGGCCCGCTGCGCCTCCACCACCTCGGGCCGGACCAGCAGTCCCAGCGCGGCGAAGATGCGGCCCAGGATGCGCGCGACCGTGGTCTTGCCGGTCCCGGGCGGGCCGGTGAAGACGAAGTGCATCGCGGGCGGCTGGCTGGTCAGCCCGTGCGTGTCGCGGAGCTTGGCCACCCGCAGCTGCGCGGCGATGGCGCGCACCTGCTGCTTGACGGGATCGAGCCCGACGAGCTCGTCCAGTTCCGCGATGGCGCCTTCCACCGTGGGTGTGTCCTCGTAGCCGCGCAGCCGGGAGGTCAGCTCCATGTAGGCCCGCTCCAGATCGCCCGCGCGGATCGTCACCAGCTCCCTGGGCTGCGGGTCCGAGCTGGCCGACATCACCCGGACATCCCGCGCCTGGCCCGCTTTCTCCAGCAGACTACGAACGAATCTGCCGTTGCCGAGCTCGTCGGTGATTCGCCGACGGTCTATCTCTTCCAGGACGCGCCACAGGGTTGGCTTCGCGTCCGGATCCAGGATCTCGCCGCGGCGGTCGAGCAGCGCGCCGGCCAGTGCCATCATCTCCGCGGGCGAGTAGCTGGGGAACTTCAGGCGGGTCGCGAACCGGGAGGCGAGGCCAGGGTTGGAGGCAAGGAACGACTCCATCTGCTTCTCGTACCCGGCCAGGATGATGATCACGTTCTGACGGTCGTCCTCGGCCCGCTTGAGCAGCGTCTGGACCGCCTCGGCACCGAACCTGTCCGCCTGCCCGTCACCCTCGTTGATCAGGCTGTACGCCTCATCGATGAACAAGACGCCGCCCAGCGCGGAATCCACCAGTTCGTTCGTTTTAATGGCGGTCGCACCGAGGTACTCACCGACCAGGTCCGCGCGGTGAGCCTCCACCACGTCGGGTATCTCAAGCAGGCCGAAGGCGTAGAAGATCTTGGCCAGCACACGCGCCACCGTGGTCTTGCCGGTGCCGGGCGGTCCGAGGAAGACAAAATGCTGCATCGGCCGCTCGTTGCTGATCCTGGCCTCGGCGCGCCGACGGGCGGCCTCGATGGAATGGGCTATCGAGCGGACCTGCTCCTTGACCGGACCCAGCCCGATCATCGCGTCGAGTTCGGCCATGGCCTCCTCGACCGAGATGTACGGCCGGGGCCGCGGGCGAGGCGGTCCCATGTGCGGATGCTGGTTCTGGTTCTGCGCGGCGTGCTCGGCGTACGGCATCGCGGCGGCGTGGGCCCGCATCCCGTAGCCGGGCTGCGGCGGAACTCCCGCGGGCCGCGGGCCGGGGCGCATCCCCGGCTGCCCGGGTGGCACGGGTCGCTGGTCGGCACGAGGCGGTGCCGCGGACCCCGGACCGTATACCCGGGCGTCTTGCTGGGCCTTCGCGAGCCGCCAGCCGAGCACGGCGAGGGCGAGCACCCAAGTAGCGACTGCCCCCACCTGCGGGTGCATGCGCCCCGGCCATACTCCGACAGCGAGGCAGCCGATCGTCACCGACCAGCCAAGCACCCACGCGGTGGTCCGGCACGGCGGAAACGCACGAGCCAGCGGCCTGAGGTGAGCGGCGAGTGCCACGAGGACAGGCATCAGCAATACGACGGCCAGCCAGCGCCCGTAACTGCCGTAGAACCCGATCAGGAAGGCCATGCCCCACAGCGTGACCGCGACGGTCGCGAGCCGGGTGCGGCTGCCCTGAACTACAGCAACAGCCGTGTATGCCACCGCTGCTACGAAGACCCACGCCGGGGCGAACATGACCGCGGCCGCGATGACAGCGACCTTCAGCCAGAGCGGTGCCCTTTTGACCCATTGCGTGACGCGGGTAGCCCAGGCTGGCTTATCGCGCGCTACGGGCTGGGCTCTCTCGTTTGGCAGCATCACGCTCCCTCAACCCTTGACCCACACCCGGATGCTGGACAGCCGTAGTTCCTTGTATAGCGCATCACGTTGCTCGATTGAGCACTCACGTTGATAGTGTCCGTACTGTCCGTGAAAATCATCCCTTGATATCTGGCACCCGTTGCCTTCCCCGGTTAGGCACCGCATCCCATCATGGACCGCGAACCTCATCGTGCGTCAAGGTAATCCGCATTCCGGTAGCTGTCAGGTCCCGCTGGGCCATCGTAGTTCCCCGTCCGGGGACGCCTCCCCGTCCCCTTGGAAACCGTCTATACCAGGAGCATGAGGTCGATCTCGTCGCGTAGGGGTATGCCGTAGTCGCCGGTGCGCGGTATTTCGGGCTTGTCCCGGCGCGACCGGTCGACCGCGCCCGGGCGCAGTTCGGCGAGCCGGAAGCCGCGGCGCTGGTAGAAGCGCAGGGCGTCAACGTTGTCGTTGGTCGTGGTGAGCCGGATCTGGTGGCAGCCGCTCCGCCGGGCCACGCTCACGGCGGCGTCCACCAGCATCGTGCCAATGCCGACCCGGCGCTCGATGGCGTTGAGCGTGACGATCTCGAGCATGTCCCCGGCGATGTCATAGGTGAGGAGCCCGATCAGCCGACCAGCCCGTTCGGCGATGAAGCCGTCCAGCTCCGCCGGGCGGAACATCGTACCGTGCACCGCCACGACCCCCGAACCCCATAGCTGGGGCACGAGCCACGTCAGCATGGGCCGGTCCCGGTCATGGAGCGCCCTGACCCTGACTTCCGGTCCGTTCACCAAGACATTATGCAGGCCCCGGTGGCCCGGGACCGGCGGCGCCGAAACGGCCGACCGATTCGGCTCTCTCACGTGTGGTTACGGCGCATGTGCAGACGGGTCGTGGTGCCCCCCGGGCCGGTACGGCGCTCCACCAGATCGCAGACCTTGTTGACCAGCCACAGGCCGTAGCCGCGGGTCGCGTCGATCGGCTGGATGTGCGTGGCGGCCAGCGGATCGGTGATGTGCCCGGCGTCCTCCACCTGGCAGACCAGCTCATCGGCGGTGCACCAGAACCGGATCACGCCGCCGCCGCCGGCATGGCAGTGCGCGTTCGCCCCGAGTTCACTGATCGCGATCAGCAGGTCGGTGACCTGGGTGGCGCTCAGTCCCGCCGCATAGGCGTGGCGGGCCGAGAAGCTCCGGACGGCATCGAGCCGCTCACCGATCTCCATGACATGTACGGCGGCGCTGTCGTTGGCGCTGTCGTTGGCGCCGTCGTTGGCGCCGTCGTTGGGGCCGTTGGCGTCGTTGGGCCACGGCAGCGGGTCGTCACATCCGGGCGGGAACCGCCCCGCACCGAGATAAGCGGGATTACGGCGCTTCTGTCCGGCGCGCTTCTGTCCGGCGGTCGCTATGGCTGGATGGGTGTATGCGGCGTAGCCCACGGCGTCATCGTTGAGGGCGTCGGTGTCGTACAGGCACATGACCGTCATCGGCTTCCCCCGGAAGGCCAGGTTGCACAGCGTCTCGTGCCGGGCGATCTCGCGCAGTTCGGCGTCCGACCGTCCAGGCCAGGCCGGCTCCCACAGGCAGTACAGGCGCTTGTCCGGATGGTCGGCCGCCATGGAACGGGCCGCCGGGATCAGCCTGGCGGGATTGCGGCCCAGATCATCCATCTCCGTCACGACGGCATGGTCGGGCAGGTAGCGCTCCTGGCGGATCAGGCTCAGCCGGTCGCGCGGGACGACGACATGCAGCGGCGCATGTGCCGCCGCCGCCTCGGCCGCGAAGTCCGCGACGGCGGCGAGGTATCCGTCCGTACTGGAGCACAGCATCGCCGCGTGCACAAACGGGCCGGTGAACTGCCGAATTCCCGGCCTGCTGACGGCAACCTCGCGGTCATCCATGTAGCCCGCCTGTTCCCGCATCACGGTGATTTATGCTCATCGCTACTGGCCGACTACACACGAGCCAGGCTCGACATGCTGGAACGGCGCGGCTGCTCCGATGGGATGCCTACGGAGCAGGGGCTAGGCCGCGACGGCGGCAATGCTTCGCGCCCGCCGCCGGATTGCCCTGAATGTCCAGTATGTATCGAACTGGATGCGGATTAAGGTGGAACATCAATGCTACTTGAAAATTAAATGTACGAATACGGCGGGTAAACTTCCGCGTAGCGCAAGTTTCCGCGCTATGTGGAGATGCGCAGCGGAGTTCAGGGAGCTGAGCTGCCGAGTGTCCACAGCGCGGCATTGGGAGGGCGGTTAGCCGATCCTCCCGCTTGCGCCGCCCGTGCGGGGAATTCTGCGGGCGGAGGCGGATAGCCGGTCGGCGAGCGCGGCGACGAGTTCACGGAGTTCGTCGGGCTGCTCGATGCTGAAGCGCAGGTCGAGCGAGGCGAGGAGCGGGGGCAACCAGTCCAGCCGCTCGGCCCGTAGTTGGACACAGAGCCATCCCTGGGTCTCCGGATCCTCGCCGGGTCCGGGTGGTGCGTCTTCCACGGCCGCCACGCTGGCGGGAAGCCGGGCGCGGACCTGCTCGGGTGTCCCCTCGACCCGGAGGCTGACATGATGCCGGTACGGAGCAGTGGCGAACCCGGACAGGACGCGCCGCGCCGGATCGAGGCCGGCGGGCGGCTCGAACGAGCCGGGCAGGATCCTGGCATCCGTAATGCGGTCGAGCCGGAAGGTCCGGTCCTCGGCGATCCCGGGATCGACGCCCGTGACATACCAGCGGCCCGAATGGGCGACGAGCCCGTACGGGTGCAGGGTTCGCTCGCTGCGCCGGCCGGCAGCCGCGGTGTACCTGACCTGGACAGGCCGGTGATGGCGCACCGCATCGGCCAGGGCTAGCAGCACAGCGGTCTCCGGGGCGGCGGACTCACCCGGCGGGGCGGTGAAGGCAACGGATCCCAGCACGGCCTCTAGTCTTCCGGCGAGCCGCCCGGGCAGGACCCGCCGGATCTTCGCCGCGGCCGTCTCGCTCGCGCTGCCCGCCGCCGTCATCAGCCCCGCCCGGCGGCCGGCGATAAGCCCGAGCAGCACGGCCAGGGCCTCGTCGTCGGTCAGCATAAGCGGGGGCAGGCGGTACCCGGAGGCCAGCCGGTACCCGCCGTAGCGGCCGCGCACCGACTCGACCGGCACGTCGAGGTCGATCAGATGATCCACGTACCGCCGCACGGTGCGTTCATCCACTCCGAGCCTGCCGGCCAGTTCGGCCGCCGTCCGGGTACCGCCCGACTGAAGGAGTTCCAGCAGCGTGAGCACGTGAGCGGTCGGTCTGGTCACGGGCTCGAAATTAACACAAATACCGGGCGGATTCTGTCCTGTATTGGTCCTAGCGTGGCTACTGGAAGGTCTCGCACACCACGGAGGACACCATGGAGTTCATGTCGATCCGCGTTATCACTGACGACGTTGCCCGCCTGGCCGGGTTCTACGAGCAGGCCACGGGCGTCCCGGCGGTCCGGTCCGGCCCAGAGTTCGCCGAGATCAGCACTGGCCGTGCCACCCTCGCGATAGCCAGCACCCGCACCGTTCAGCTTTTCGGGTCCGATGCCGCCCGTCCGGCGGACAACCACACCGTGATCATCGAGTTCCTCGTCGATGACGTGGACGCCGTACACCGTAACTTGAAGGGCCTTGTCGATGACTTCGTCATCGAACCAACCACGATGCCCTGGGGTAACCGGTCACTGCTGTTCCGAGACCCCGACGGCAACCTCGTCAACTTCTTCACCCCGGTCACTCCGGCGGCTATCGAGAAGTTCGCCGCCCGCTGAGGCATCGCTCAGGAGGAGCCCGGCCTACCGGCCGCACCCCTCCTGGGCCGCAAATCTTCTCTTGCAGTGGTTCTGATACTGGGGCAGTGCACTTATTCGGAGGGTGCAGTATTCCCTGCCCAACGTTGATGCCTAGCCGCCCGATAGGCATCGACGGCCTTGCGCGAGCTGCGCCAGATCCCATCAGGCCCCTGCACGGCATCAAGTCTTCCGCGCTGTGCTGCCCGGCGCAGGGCGATCTGCGTGAAGTCCCGATCAGCGAGCGCCGCGAGCGGGACCATGCGTGCAGGTCCAGCGACGTTCGGGACGATGAAGCGGTTGAGGTTGTCATACATGGCCCGGGCGATCAACTCCCCAAGGGTACCGTAGTCACCGCCATCAGCACGTCGCATCGCCGCCAGGTAGGCATCGCGCTGCCTCTTGAAGATGATCACCGGTGGATAGCCAAGTCGGACCAGTACGAGGTTCATGACGAGCCGTCCGGCCCGGCCGTTTCCGTCAATGAACGGGTGCACCCGCTCAAACTGGTTGTGAAGTCGCGCCAGTTCCTCTGGCAGCCAGCGATCGATCTCGCCACGCTCGACGCGCTCCGAGGTAACGCAGACATCCTCCACCCACTGCTGGACCTGGGCCGGCACTAGTGGCCAGGTGGGAGGAGTCATGCCTCCGGAGAAGGGGTGAATGTCATGCTGGCGGAAGCTACCCGGTCCCTCGCGATCGGTGGCGTCGGGGTGCGGTGCCACATCCCAGACTGGGGTCATCGCCAAGTGGTGAATATGGCGGACCTCGCTCATGGTGAGCAGGCGGCCGTCGTTCCAGTCACAGGGTTCCATGGCTTGCCCATACACCCAGCGAGCAGCGTCCGCGTATCCCTTGACCTCGTTGTACTCCCGCAGCGGCTTAGCCCCTACGGCCCGGCCCTGGACCAAGAGCATCTCTACCTCGCGCAGGACCAGGGTGTTACCTTCCAACGCGGTGGAGTGGTGTGCTTCCTGATGCCAGATGTCAGCCCAAATCGACTCAGCTTCCTTCGGGCTTGGACTCAGCTTCCTTCGGGCTTGGTAGTCCTCCGAGGCGCTGGTCCAGTTCAGCCAGGGCATGGCCAAGCCGTTCATAGATACTGGCCCTACTGGGTCGGCCTCTGCCCGCCATGAGCACTCCGTTCACGCACAGACGGAAATTGGTACACCTGACTCGAAGCTAATTGAACATACCAACTATCCGAGTAGCGAGACGAAGAGCGGCTCATGTCAGCAAGGGGCTGCCGCATAGCCGCACCCTTCCTGATCTGGGACTCTTCCCTTGGCTGTCGCCTGAATACAGGGCAGTGTGCTTATTCGCCGTCTGCCATATTCCTGCTTGGCCTGTGCCGGTGGCGTCGGCACCAGGGCCTGGACCCCGTTGACCAACATGGCCGCATCGCAAGCTCGTCGCCTGATGACCCAGCGACGTGATCACTCCGCTTCGACGCGACCGATCGTATGGTGGCATCCCAGCCCAGCCGGGATCACGTAGCAGCTTGCTCGCATTGCTCGCAGGCTTCTTCCCGGTCCCCTTGCAGTCGCTGTTAGTGGCCATGAATCACACGTCCCTCCCTCTTGCGCTGCGGCAGGGAACCGTGATGTCATGCAGACTCCAGATTGCAAGTGACCTCACAGTCCTTGCCGCGACGGGCACCCGGCTCCTGCAAGACCGGGTGCCCGTTGAGCTAACAGCCATAAGGCAGCTAGCACCATTCGTCCGGCTGGCCCGGAGCCGGTAACCCCGGACCAGCCAATCCTTAGCATCCGGCGCAACTCCAGCTGTTGCATCAGATGCAATATTTCCCAGTTTTAGCTGCAGCCGCTGGTGGAGCCGCAGCCTTCGCAGACGTAGCAGCTTCCAGCTGGGCGCATCTTCGTGCCGCAGGTCAGGCACAGCGGGGCATCCGCGGTGCGGCCCTGCTGGGCCTCGATCAGCTCGGTGGAGCTGTGCGGGGCGGGAGCCGGCTGGGGGCGGCTCGCCGCGGGCGAAGACGGCTGGACCGGAGGTTGAGCCACCGTACGTTCGTTGGGAATGGGCTTTTCTACAGGGGCGGACTGCGCGAGGTCGGTCGGGTCGAGCTCGTCGGGACCAGCCACGGGGCCGGCCACGGCGGCCGCGCGTTCGGAGGCGGACAGGATGCCCAGCTCGGCGCGCTGGTCGTAGGACAGGTGATCCAGCGCGAGGCGGCGGAAGATGTAGTCCATCACCGAACTGGCCAGCCGGATATCGGGGTCGTCGGTGAGGCCGGCCGGCTCGAACCGCATGTTGGTGAACTTGGCAACGTAGGACTCGAGCGGGATTCCGTACTGCAGGCCGACGCTGACCGCTATCGAGAACGCGTCCATCACGCCGGCCAGCGTGGAACCCTGCTTGCCCAGCTTGAGGAATACCTCGCCGACACCGTCGTCGGGATAGCTGGACGCCGTCATATAGCCCTCTGCGCCGGCCACCGCGAACTTTGTCACGGTCGCCGGGCGCTGGCGGGGCAGGCGCTTACGGGCCGGCCGGTGCTCGTGCGACTCCGAGGCGGGTGCCGCCGCGGCGCCGGATTGGCCTGGGCCTCCGGCCGTGGCGGCTTCCACCTTCTCCGGCTTCTTGCGGGCGTCGGACAGCGGCTGGCCGACCTTGCAGTTGTCCCGGTAGATCGCCAGCGCCTTGAGGCCCAGCTTCCAGCCCTCGAAGTAGATCCGCTCGATGTCTTCGACCGTGGCCGATTCGGGCATGTTCACGGTCTTTGAGATCGCGCCGGACAGGTGTGGCTGGACCGCGGCCATCATCCGGACGTGGCCCATCGGGCTGATCGAGCGCTCACCCATCGCGCAGTCGAACACCTCGTAATGCTCGGGCCGCAAGCCGGGGGCGTTCACGACGTGGCCGTGCTCGGCGATGTATTCGGTGATCGCCTCGATCTGCTCGTGCGGGTAGCCGAGGTTCTTCAGCGCGCGAGGCACGGTCTGGTTGACGATCTGCATCGAGCCACCGCCGACCAGCTTCTTGAACTTCACCAGGGCGAGGTCCGGCTCGATACCCGTGGTGTCACAGTCCATCATGAGGCCTATGGTGCCAGTAGGGGCCAATAGGCTGGCTTGGGCGTTTCTATACCCATTTGCCTCGCCCAGCGAGACGCACTCGTCCCAGGTCGTGTTGGCGAGGCCGAGGATGTCGCGATCCATGGTGCCGACGGTCCGGACACGCTCGCTGGCATCGGCGTGCTTGCGGATGACACGCTTGTGCGGCTTGGCGTTGCGCGCGTATCCGTCGTAGGGTCCGACAGCCTCGGCCAGGTTCGCGCTGGTTTTGTAGGCGGTGCCGGTCATCAGCGAGGTGATCGCGGCCGCGATGGCGCGACCGCCCTCGGAGTCGTAGGCGTGGCCGGTGGCCATCAGCAAGGCACCAAGGTTGGCGTAACCGATGCCGAGCTGACGGTACCTACGGGTGGTGTCCGCGATTTTCTCCGTCGGGAAATCGGCAAAGCAAATGGAGATGTCCATCGCGGTGATGACCAGCTCGGTGATTTTCGCGAACCGGGCGGCGTCGAACGTGTCGTCGTCACGAAGGAACTTGAGCAGGTTGATGCTGGCCAGGTTGCAGGACGAGTTGTCGAGGTGGACGTACTCGGAGCAAGGGTTACTTGCGGTGATACGGCCGGATTCGGGGCAGGTGTGCCAGTCGTTGATCGTGCCGTCGTACTGTATGCCGGGGTCGGCGCACTCCCACGCGGCCTGTGCCATCTCGCGCAGGATGGTCCTGGCGTCGACCCGGTCGACGACCTCTGCGGTGCGGCGTGCCAGGAGGTCGAACTCCTTGCCCTCCTCCACGGCGTGCATGAATTCGTCGGACACCCGGACGCTGTTGTTGGCGTTCTGGTACTGGACGCTGACGATGTCCTTGCCGCCGAGGTCCATGTCGAAGCCGGCGTCGCGGAGGACCCTGACCTTCTCCTCCTCCCGCGCCTTGGTCTGGATGAAATCGCGGACATCCGGGTGGTCGACGTCGAGCACGACCATCTTGGCGGCGCGGCGGGTCGCACCGCCGGACTTGATCGTGCCGGCCGAGGCGTCGGCACCGCGCATGAAGCTGACCGGACCGCTGGCGGTGCCGCCGGAGGACAGCAGCTCCTTGCTGGACCGGATCCTGGACAGGTTGACGCCGGCGCCGGAGCCGCCCTTGAAGATCAGGCCTTCTTCCCGGTACCACTCGAGGATCGAGTCCATCGTGTCGTCGACGGCCAGGATGAAGCACGCCGACACCTGCTGCGGGGACTGAGTTCCGACGTTGAACCAGACGGGGGAATTGAAGCTGAAGATCTGGTGGACCAGGGCATAGCGGAGCTCGTGGCCGAAGATCTCGGCGTCTTCGCCGGAGGCGAAGTAACCGTGCTCGCTCCCGGCCCTCTCGTAGGTGCCGACTACACGGTCGACCAGTTGCTTGAGGCTGTACTCGCGCTGCGGCGAGCCGACAGCGCCGCGGAAGTACTTGGTGGTCACGATGTTGGCAGCGTTCACCGACCAGAAGTCAGGGAACTCCACGCCGCGCTGCTCGAAGTTGATCGAACCATCCCGCCAGTTGGTCATCACGACGTCGCGGCGTTCCCAGGTGACCTGGTCGTAGGGATGGACGCCGGGCGTGGTGTGGACGCGCTGGATCTTGAGGCCTCCCCCGGCGCGCCTGGACGTCGTGTGCGCACCCTTCGGCTCCCGCGAGCCGTTACCGTGCGCGGCCTTGTCCTGGGCGGCCTTGTCCTGCGCGGCCTTGTCCTGCGCGGCGTTCTTGCGCGCGGCCCCGCCGCTCACCGTCTCCGTCATCATTCCCCCTTCCGGAACCCGAGCGGGCTCCTCCAGGCCCCGCGAGGCCATCTGGTTACTTGTCTGCTCCCTGACCCTGGCGCTGCTCGTGGCGTTGCTCATTGCGATGCTGTCGCAGGGTGGCGATCTCTTCCTCGAAGTCGGCTAGCGACTCGAAACCTCGGTATACGGACGCGAACCTGAGGTAGGCGACCTCGTCTAGCTCCCGGAGCGGTCCGAGAATGGCCAGTCCCACCTCGTGCGAGGGGACCTCCGCCATGCCGCGCGCCCTGATGGTCTCCTCGACCCGCTGGGCCAGGATGGCCAGCTTGTCCTCGCTGACCGGGCGGCCCTGACACGCCCGCTGGACGCCGCGAACGATCTTGTCCCGGTTGAACGGCTCGGTGACGCCGCTGCGCTTGGCCACCATCAAGATGACGGTTTCCTGGGTGGTGAAGCGGCGACCGCACTCGGGGCATGATCGCCTGCGGCGGATCGCCGTGCCGTCATCGGCGGTCCGGCTGTCGATCACCCGGCTGTCAGGATGCCGGCAGAACGGGCAGTGCACGCTATCACCTCCCGCTGTGTTGATTCCTTCTGCGTCAATTTTACCGGGGCAGTCCACTGGTGAACACAACCTGTGGAAAAAACACAACGCTGTAAGTACTAGATGTTGTGGTTACCGTAGACCAGGAGACCTACGGGAAGCAAGCCAGGCGAGCGTGTCGGGCCGGAACCGCCGTGAAACCAGCGGTGGAGGTGACGCGCCGGCGTGTCGCCCGCCGGGCCCGTGCGCGCCGGTCCCTATATTCGACCGGCTGCACCGGTTCGACCTGCTTCGGCCCTGTTCGCCTAGTTATTAACGTGTTCGACCGATCCGGCCCCGTTCGACGGGCCTCGGGGTGTTCGACAGGCCCCGCACTGTCCGATATGTCAGCCGTGTTCGATTCGCCCGGCCGCGCTGGACCGGGCCCGCTCTGTTCAGTCTCGCGGTACCCACAGGCGCTCGCCGGGCTGGACGACGGTGCCGGTGAGCGCGTTCAGCTCGATGATCTGCTGGACGACGATACGGGTGTCGGCATCAGGATCCGCGGTCTCGGCTACCGACCACAGGCTCTGGCCGGGAAGCACGGTCAGCTGCCTGAGGTTCCGCTGGGCCGCCTGGCGCGATATGGCGTTGCTGGTTGCCTGCGCGGTGCCGGTGCCGACCTGCAGCGACGCGACCGCCATCGTCCCGGTGACCAGGAGTGCCGCCGCGGCCGTAACGACGACGCGGCCGCGTCTGGTCAGCCGCACGCGCGACTTCGGATCTCGCCGGCTGCCCGCGCCCGGCTTCCGCCGCTCAGTGGCGCACAATCCCGTCGCAACCATAGGGAACCCCTCCCATCAAACCTTCGTTCGGCTTGCTCCTGTTCGATAGCAACTCCGTTCGATCGTATGCCTGTTCGACCCACCTGTCATATAGCCGTTGTACCGCGAGGGTCTGACATTTTCGCGACACGTCGAACAGATGTTTGGGGTTTTGACAAAGAACCGCTACGCTCTTAGTCGTCATGCGAGAACGCGAACACGCATGGTCATCAAAAAGGAGGAACAGCATGGAAGATGGCACTACCGGCAAAGCGGGCGGGGTGCTTCCCGATGTACCCAGACCTAAAGGGCGGCCCGGGCGCAAGCCAAAGGGCACCGTGCCGCCGGTGATCCTGGAGACTCCGGACAAGCCGGATCCCGACCACGTCCTGACGTGGCGGCAGCGCAAGGTGCTCCAGGTGATCCGCGATTCCGTGCAGAAGCGCGGCTATCCGCCATCGATGCGGGAGATCGGGGAAGCGGTCGGCCTGACCAGCACGTCGAGCGTCTCGTACCAGCTCAGCACCTTGCAGCGCAAGGGTTACCTGCACCGGGACGTGGGCCGTCCGCGGACGGTCGAGGTGCGCCTGCCAGGTCACCAGCCGGTACGCCCTGGTGAGCGGAACGAGGAGCCCGCGGTTACCCCAGAGATACCGGAAACTCCGTGGATGGACATCACGTCCCAGGAGACGATCTACGTTCCGCTCGTCGGACGGATCGCGGCTGGCGGTCCAATCCTGGCCGAGCAGTCCGTGGAGGACATCTTCCCGCTGCCGCGGCAGCTTGTCGGCGAGGGCACGCTGTTCCTGCTGAAGGTGGCCGGGGATTCGATGATCAACGCCGCCATCGCGGACGGGGACTGGGTCGTGGTCCGGCAGCAGCCGGTAGCCGAGAACGGGGATATCGTGGCCGCACTGCTCGACGGCGAGGCGACGGTTAAGACGTTCAAGCGAAGCGATGGGCACGTCTGGCTGATCCCGCACAACCCTGCCTACACGCCGATCCTTGGCGACGAGGCAAGCATCCTGGGTCGTGTCGTCGCCGTGCTCCGCCGCGTCTGAGCGCCCGCGGCGCCCGGGGCTGCGTAGCTGGTTTCAGGTCGGGGAGCGCGGAGGCGTCCGGTATATCTAAGTACCGGACGCGTCCGCCTCCGCGCGCGAGCCCGCGTCGCGACGGGACGGGCGCGTCGCGACGGGACGGTTATACCGCGACGATGTTGACCAGCTTCGGGGCCCGGACGATGACGCGGCTGATCTGGCGATCGCCGACCACCCGGATCACTCCGGGCCGGGCCATTGCCAGCTCGCGTAGTTCGTCGTCCCCTACACCCGGTGGTACTTCCAGCTTGTCGCGGACCTTTCCGTTGACCTGTACCACGCACGTGACCTTTTCCAGAGCCAGCAACTCAGGTATCGCAACCGGCCAGGGGGCCCGCGCCACCGACGGCTGGTGACCCAGCAGTTCCCATGTTTCCTCGGCAGTGTACGGAGCGAACAGCGACACCATCACGGTCAGCGCCTCGGCCGCCTCGCGCACGGCCGGGTCTTCCGCGCCCGGGCCGACGTCGATCGCCTTCCGCGTGGCGTTGACCAGTTCCATCAGCCGCGCCACCGCCACGTTCAGGTGATAGGCCTCGACCTGACGGGTGACTTCGTCGATGGTGCGGTGAGTGAACTTCCGCAGCTCCACATCCCCCGCGGCGGGGTCCGAGCCACCCGCGGCGGGAGCCGAGCCACCGGCGGAGGGAGCCGAGCCACCAGCGGAGGGAGCCGCGACTTCGGCGGCGATGCGATGCACCCGGCTCAGGAATTTGACCATGGCGTCGGGATTCATGTCAGCCCAGTCGATGTCGTCCCAGGGCGGTGACGCGAAGATCATCGTCAGCCGGATCGCGTCGACTCCGTACCGCTCGATCTGCTCGCCCAGGTCCACACCGTTACCCAGGGACTTGGACATCGCTTTGCCCTGGTTGATCACCTGGCCCTGGTTGATCAGCCGGATGAACGGCTCGGTGAATGACAGCATCCCCATGTCGTACAGCACCTTGGTGAAGAAGCGGCTGTACAGCAAGTGCAGGATGGCGTGCTCGACGCCGCCGACGTACATGTCGACCGGCGCCCAGCGCCGCACGGCCTCGGGATCGAACGGCCCGGCCTCGAACGTAGGCGAGCAGTACCGGAACATGTACCACGACGAGTCGACGAACGTGTCCATCGTGTCGGTGTCCCGCTTGGCCGGCTCACCGCACTTGGGGCAGGTCACATTGACCCAGTCCGTGGCCGCGGCCAGCGGCGAAACCCCGTGCGGGGCCAGGTCCTGCCCGCGCAGGTCAGGTAGCAGGACCGGCAGATCCGAGTCTGGCACCGGCACCTCACCGCACGAAGGGCAGTGGATGATCGGGATCGGCGTCCCCCAGAACCGCTGCCGGGACAGCAGCCAGTCCCGCAGCCGATAGTTGACCGCGGCTCGGCCCAGGTCCTTTGATCCCAGGATCTCGATGATCTTCGCGATCGCCGCGGCCTTGTCCAGGCCGTCCAGCGGGCCGGAATTGACCAGCTTCCCATCGCCCGGCGTCGCGACTCCGGTCGACGCCGGGTCCGGCAGGCCGGTCGAAACCACCACCCGCACTGGCAGCCCGAACGTACGGGCGAAGTCCAGGTCACGCTGGTCATGCGCGGGAACCGCCATGATCGCGCCGGTACCGTAGTCGGGCAGCACATAATCGGCCGCCCACACCGGAATCCGCTCGCCGTTCACCGGGTTGATCGCGTGAACGCCCAGGAAGACACCGGTCTTCTCACGTTCGGTCGACTGCCGCTCGATGTCGGTCAGCTTCTGCACCTGGGCGATGTACGCGTCCAGCTCGGCCCGGCGCTCCGGTGCGCACAGCTCAGTAGCCAGCGGCGAGTCGGCCGCTACCACGAAGAACGTCGCGCCGAACAGCGTGTCGGGCCGGGTCGTGTACACGACCACCGGCTCATCGCGACCCTCGATGGCAAATGAGACCTCGGCGCCTGTCGAGCGCCCGATCCAGTTGCGCTGCATCAGCAGCACGCGCTCCGGCCACTTGCCTTCCAGCTCAGTGGCGGCGTCGTCCAGCAGCCGGTCCGCGTATTCGGTGATCTTGAAGTACCACTGGTTCAGCATCCGGCGCACGACCTCGGCGCCGCACCGCTCACAGTGGCCGTTGATGACCTGCTCGTTGGCCAGCACGGTCTGGTCGACCGGGCACCAGTTCACGTACCCGTCCCGCCGGTAGGCCAGCCCTCGTTCGTAGAAGCGCAGAAACAGCCACTGGTTCCAGTGGTAGTAAGCCGGATCGCAGGTGGCCAGCCGCCGCGACCAGTCGAACGAGATCGCGTACTGCCGGAACGACCTGGCCTGCGTATCGATGTTGGCGTAGGTCCAGTCGGCCGGGTGGGTATTGTTCCGGATCGCGGCATTCTCGGCCGGCAACCCGAACGCATCCCAGCCGATCGGATGCAGGACGTTCTTCCCGCGCAGGAACTGATAGCGGGCCAGCGCGTCGCCTATCGCGTACGCCTCGGCGTGGCCCATGTGCAGGTCGCCGGACGGATACGGGAACATGTCGACCAGGTAGAACCGCTCCCGGTCGTCGGAGGGGTCCTCGCTGGCCTGGTACGGGTCCAGTTCCGCCCAGCGGGCCTGCCACTTCTCCTGAATGTCGCGCGGGTCGTAGCGCTGCGTCAGTTCGACGCCCTCTGCCGCTGTCATGATGTCCTCACTGTTTCGCGCCTGTCTCCTCCAACAAAAAGGCCCCTCGACCACGAGGGGCAGCCGCGCCAACGACGGTAGGTCGGCGCGGCTAGGTAAGAAGCAGGCGTGCGCAACGCATGGGCACAGTGTACCGTATCGCCCTCTCGTCGGCCTGGTGCTAATGGTGCCAGAAGTACACGCCGCGATAACGCTCATGTGGCAGCTCGGCAACATTGCCAGTGCAGGCTATGAGCATGACCCAAACCCGCCGGATCGCCCTGGTCGCCCACGACAACAAGAAGCAGGACCTGCTTGAATGGGCCGACTACAACCGTGAGCTGCTCGCAGATCACCAACTGTACGCAACCGGCACGACTGGCAAGCTCCTGCGCGACTCGCTCGACCTGAACATCACCTGCTTCCAGAGCGGTCCCCTTGGCGGCGACCAGCAGATCGGCGCCCTGATCGCGGCCGGAGAACTGGACCTGCTCGTCTTCTTCACCGACCCGATGCAGGCGCAGCCGCACGATCCGGACGTGAAAGCGCTGATGCGTATCGCTGTGGTGTGGGACATTCCCATCGCCTGCAACCGCGCCAGCGCCGACTTCCTCATCACTTCGCCACTGCTGCGGGATTACCGCCCGCTCGCGCGCATTTAAAGTCACTTATCACGAACGGCGTCTGTTGCCCCACTGGTCACCATTGCTCGACCAGTGGATAGCGCCGCCAATGGGAAAAAAAGGGCTCTGCGGAGGAAAGGGCATCGGTTTCGAGGCTGGACCCTTGACGGGGCGCGCCTGTTATGCCCAGATATGTCGCTTACCCGGCGGTCCTGGCGGTCCCGACGGTCCCGGCGACCCGGTGTTTCGTGGAAGATTAGGGCTCTGCGGAAGAAAGGGCGCTGGTTTTCGGCGCCTTTTCTTCCGGGAGGCTCTGAAGTTCCGCGAAGATGGCGCATCGGGCGCCCGGATGGCGTCGAACGTGAGCATTGTCCGCACCTCACGCGATGACGACCTTGTTGCGGCGTACCGCATACAGTAGCCCGGATGTAGTCCTATATGCGCATACGTTCACTGCAGGCGGCGACGGGCGTTTCGCACCGCCGCTCACCAGAGCTGGTAGCGCCTTGCCGAAGAGATGGTCGCGTTCGTGACCGGTTTGCCTGATATGGGCGACCAACTCGCCGGCAAGGTTATCTGGCAAGCTCGCCGGCAAGGTTGCGAGAACTTCTCATCTCGGTGTTAAGCGACTGTGCCCGCGAGTGAGCCGGAAGTTCATTCCCGGTCTGAAATCACCGCGTCTCGCCGTACTCCTTGACGCGTTTTCGCGCTGCCAATAGGGTCGGGCAGTCGGTTGCGGCTTCCGGCAACGCACCTGTTCGCGGACCCCTTCCTCGCTTCGGTGCGGTCCATGGAGTGTCTTCGTGTCCGCACGCCGCTGGCACATCAATACGGGCACCTCAATACGGGCACTTTATCAGAAAAGGTCATTCATTTCGGTGTTACAGGGGAGCAATGGGCGCTATCGCGATCGTGGGCATCGCATGCCAATTCCCCGGTGCTCGCGACCTGGCGGAGTTGCATGATCTGACTTTGGCCGGGTGGCGTATGTTCCGGCCGGTTCCGGCCCTACCCGGACGGATGCACTACGCGGCGCTGCTCGACGGCTGGCCTTCGCCGGACGATCCTGGTGAGGGCGGGGGGGCCCGCAAACTGGCGGCCGAAACCATCGCGCTGGCGCTCACCGACGCGACCGGGTTGAGGAGAGCGCCGGGACTCAACGGCTCGCGCCGGGACGATGTGACCGGGTTGTTCCTCGCCGCGACGGCGCCGGACGCGGCCGAAATCGCGCGCCGGGAGACCGGCATCGGCATGATCAGCCGTCTTCCGCAGATCAGCTACCTGGACTCTCTGCACGCGATCGCTGACGCCTGCGCGGCGCTCGAGACGGGTGTGCTTGACGTGGCCCTGGCCGGCGGCGTCGAACTTGGCGTGGACCCGCGCTGGCTCGCGCGACTGGAGGCAGCGGGAGACCTCGGCACTCAGGAGATGCGCGTCTACGACGCCGAACCGGCCGGGCTGTTTCCCGGGAACGGATGCGGGATCGTCGCCCTGATGCGTTCGGTCGAGGCCAGAGCGGCCGGTCTGCCGGTTTACGCGGAGATCGTCGGCCATGCGACGCTACCAGCCAACCCGGAACCGGCCGGACTGCTGAACGCGTACACCCAGGCCAGGGTGGATCCGGGTGACATCCACCTCATCGAAGGCCATGGGCTCGGAACCGCGGCCGGTGATCTGGCGGAACTGACCGCCTTCGCCCGATTGCGGCAAGGTGGCACGGTCACCGCGGCACTCGGCGCCGTGTCGGCCAACATCGGCTATACCCGGACAGCCGCCGGTGCCGCGAGCCTCATCAAGACCGTCGCCGCCCTGGTCGCGGGCACGATCCCGCCTGGAACGGGAACCGTACGACCGCACCGGCTCATCGAGTCGGGCGAGGCCCGGCTGCGGCTGCCCGCCGGGCCCGAACCGTGGCCCGGCGGAACGAGGCTCGCCGCGGTGAATTCGCTGGGCGCGGCCGACGGGGCAAGCGGCGGGGTCCATCTGGTGCTACGCCGGGAGCCCGACCACGGCGGACGCGGACGCCGCGGACGCACCGCGGCGGCGAAGACCGCAACGCCTTCCGGCCCGGCACCCCGTACCGATGCTCCTCTCCACGGCAAGCACGCGGCGCCGGGAGGGGGATGGTTGGCGCAACGTACTCCTCCAGGGGGTCCGGGGGATGGTTCCCCTGGAAGAGGGGTGGGGATGGTTGGCGCAACGTACCCCTTGGCGGCTCCGGCGAACGGGACGGCTGGTGCTCCTGGGGCGGCGGTGGGTAAGCGGCGAGAGGTGGGTGAGTGGCGGGGGGTGAGCGGGCGGCGCGAGATGGTGGTGGTGGGGGCAGGTGAGGTCGCCGGGGAGGCGACGGTCTTTGCGTTGTGCGGGGCGGAGCGGGCGGCGATGGCGGCAACGCTTGATGTCGTGGCGGGGAGCGCCATGGAACTCGGCGACGCCGATTTGCATAATCTGGCGTGGCACCTGGCCGTCGCCGCGCAGCGGGCCGCGGAACGCGGCGCGCCGCTGCGCGTCACGGTGACGGCCGCCACCCCCGGCCAGCTGGCCGCTCAAGCGCGCCGCGCCGCGCAGATTCTCCGCGAGGACCGAAGCATCCGGGAAAACAGAAGCGACAGCAAACCCGCGACGATGACGATCGAGCCGGGCATCGCGATCTCGCCCGGCGCGACCGGCGCCGTCTGCCTCGTCTTTCCCGGGCTGGCCGAATCGCAACAAGAACACGCGGCGTTGCTCACCGGCTCACTCGACGCGCTGCGGGTGCTGGACCGGCTGGGCGTCAAGGCCACGTCCGCGGTCGGGTACAGCCTCGGCGAGATCACCGGGCTCGTCTGGGCGGGCTGCCTGCCATCGGCGGAGGCGGCCCGTCTGGCCGCGCAGCGGGCCCGGGTCCTACTCGGATGCGCGAGCCCCGGTGCCGCGATGGCTCGCGTCACCGCCGCCGACACGGTCCTCGCTCAGCGGCTGTGCGCGCGACACGGCCTTCATATCGCGGCATACGAGTCAGCTGACACGCACCTGCTGGCCGGGCCGGGCACCGGTATTCGTGACCTGGCCGTACGCGGCGCGGAAGGTGGCATCGCGGTGGAAGTGCTCGCCACCCGCGGCGCACCGCACTCCCCCGCGATGGCCAGCTGCGCGGCGCCGTTTCGCGCCGTCACGGCGGAAACGCCGTTCGCCCCGCCGCGGCGTCCGCTGATCTCCACCATCACCGGGCGGGTGCTCACTCCAGCCGACGACATCGCCGATCTGCTGGCCGGCCAGCTGGCCAGGCCGGTGCTGTTCGCCCAGGCCCTCGGTGTGGCCGCGAGGGCAGCGGACCTGCTTGTGGTAGCCGGGCGGGATGCTAACCCGGCGAGCCCGTCCTCGTTGGCCGCCATGGCCGCCGCGGCAGGCACGGTGCCGGCCATCTGCGTCCCGCGCGACTGCGAGGCGGCACTTACCCAGGCGGTGGCCACGCTGTACGCCGCCGGCGCGATCAAGGACCTCAGGATGTTCATGCCCAGGAGGAACCGTCCCCGCCGGCTAGCCGCGGTACCAGCCGTGCCGACGCCGCGCACGCCTGAGGCCGATCAGCCGTCGGCCATGATCATGGGTCGCCGCGGGGGTGCGGGGGGACGGTTCCCCCCGCTCAGAGCGGTAACTATTCCCGCAAACGACCCATGATCATGGGGTGTGGGCGGGCGGGATGCGGGCGGGCGGGTCTCAGACGGCTAGTTCGCGGGGCTGCTCCCAATCGGGCCGCAGTGGCATGTCCGACCTTCCGTCCGCGTGCAGCTTGGCACAGAGGACCTGGTGCAGTTCGATATGGTTCCGGTCGAAGCCCAGGCGCGAGCCGGCCATGTACAGCCGCCACACCCGCGCGGTGCCCTCGCCGACCTCCTTGACCGCCGCGTCCCAGTGCTTGTCGAGGTTCTCGCCCCAGGCGGCGAGCGTCTTCGCATAATGCTCGCGCAGGTTCTCCTCGTGCCGCACCTCGAAGCCGGTGTCGTGCATGAGCGACATCAGGTAGCCGGGCCCCTCCAGCTCGCCGTCCGGAAACACGTACCGGTTGATGAAGCCGGTCTTGCGGTGCGCGGGCTCGGTGTTGTCGGGCCGGGTGATGCAGTGGTTGAGAAGCCGCCCGCCGGGCTTCAGCTTGCCGAACAGGTACGCGAAGTAGAAGGGGAGATTCCGCTGTCCGACGTGTTCGGTCAGCCCGATCGAGCTGACCGCGTCGAAGCCGGTCTCCGGGACATCCCGGTAGTCAAGGTGCCGGATCTCGGCGAGCCCGGTCAGCCCCTCGCGCTCGATGGCGGCCTGTCCCCAGGCGGCCTGCTGCGCCGACAGCGTTACGCCGAGGGCCTTGACGCCGTATTCGCGGGCCGCGTGCAGGACCATGCCGCCCCAGCCGCAGCCCACGTCGAGCAGGCGCAGCCCGGAGTGCAGGCCGAGCTTGCGGGCGACCAGGTCGAACTTGTTCGTCTGCGCCTCTTCAAGGCTCGCATCCGCGGACGGGTAACAGGCGCAGGTGTAGGCCATCGTCGGGCCGAGCACCCATTCGTAGAAGGCGTTGGACACGTCGTAGTGGTGCGAGATCGCCTTGGCGTCGCGGCCCTTGGAATGCCGCCGCCCGTACAGCCAGCGACGGCCTTGCCGCACCTCCTGCGGCGGCGGAGGGATGCGGTTGATCAGCAGCTTGGGACCGCCAAGCGCCTGCAGCAGGCGCAGCTTCTCGGCGGCGCTCATAGCGGCGTTCTGCGCCTTCGACATCCTTACGAGGGCCTCGTACATGTCGCCGTCGACGTCAAGATGACCGGACACGTACGCCCTGGCCAGCCCCAACGCGCCGGGTGCCTGCGCCAGATACGCGACCGCGACCGGCGAACGGACGATGAGCTTCACCGGGGCTCCCGGCGTGCCCGCGTGCGAACCGTCATAGGCCGAGAACTCCACCGGGGCGTCGGAGCCCATGACCCGTTCGAAAACCTCCGCCAGCGCCATCGGTCTGCTTCCCTCCATACTTTCAGCGTCCGCGGACGCACTTCTCATACAGGCCGAGCAGGCGACCATCGCCGTCGTAGGCGTGCTTGAGCGCCTTGTAGGCGTCGCCGTTGTAACGCTCGTAGAACTCGTCCTCGGAATAGAACGACGTGGAATACAGGGACTTGTGCCCGCCAAGCTCGGACACTTCGTCTTCAACCAGGCGGTTGTAATAGCCGTCCCGACGATCCGGGGGCAGCGCCACCGTGCCCCAGAACCCGAAGTTCACGTACACGTCGCCCGGTTTGAGGGGATACAGCGGCCAGGCACGCTCGCCGCGCAGCCGCAGCGGGCACATCCATACCGGGCTCATCCCCACATTCGCGGCGAAATATTTCAGGAACTCGGCGGAGCGCTCCACCGGTATCTCCACATCCTGGATCACCGCCTCGCGCTCCGCACGCTGCCGGTTCGCGAGGAGCGTGCTGCTCAGGCGATGGCGACGGTCGAAGGCGACCAGTTTCCGGTACACATCGCTGCGCCGGTACCGGCGCGGCCACAACTTCCTGACCAGCGGCTGCTGCACGCCGAACGGCCTGGAGCACCAGAACCAGTCGGTATCCCAGCGCCACAGGTAGTCGTAGATGGTGAGGAAGTCCTCCTTGTGACGCCGGATCGACTGGTAGTAGATCTGCTGTCCGGTGTAGTCGCCACGCCACGGTGCGGCATCGCTGAACGACCCTACGGTGAGGTACAGCTCATCGGGCGCGAACGCGGTCCCGTCCACGAAATCGGCCCGATGCCCGCGATAACTCCCCTCGTGCGCGATCTGGCCGACCGCTTCCATACAGGCTTCCGGAGAGACGAACGAAAAGTGGCGCATGTGCACGTATGGTGTCACCGGCTCGAGTTCTATCGTCAGCGAGAGGCTGTAGCCGAGCGTCCCGTAGGAGTTGGGGAAGCCGCGGAACAGGTCGTGATGCTCGTTCCCCTCGGCCGCGGTGACCACGCGGCCATCGCCGGTCAGTATCTCCATCTCGGTGACGGACTCGTGTGGCATGCCGTTGCGCAACGAGGTGGACTCGATGCCGAGCCCGGTCACCGCGCCGCCGAGGGTGATCGTCTTGAGCTGAGGCACCACCAGCGGCATAAGGCCATGCCTGAGCGTCGCGCCGCAGAGGTCTTCATAGGTGGTCATACCGCCGACCTTGGCGGTCCGTGTCGCGGGATCGACGCACAGGACATGACCGAAGGCTGAGACATCGAGCTCCGCTGGCGAGCCCGATTGCACGGTGCCGGTGCCGGCGTCGCGGAACCGGAACAGGTTGGATGTGCGCTTGGCCAGCCGCACCGGTACTCCGGGAGGAAGCGCCGCGTAGGCATCGCGCAGCCGGGCTACCGCTGTCTCGTGCGCCTGGAGCGCGGCCGCGGGCGTGGATGCCGGGCGGGCCGTCCTGCCTGGCATGCGGGCCTCCTTCCCGATCGGCATAACGTTTCGGGCAGTTTATCCGAGGTCAGCTGGCCAGTCCGCGAACCGTGGGGTGTCAGCCGCCGGGGCTCGTGCCGCAGGGACACCGGTCGCCGTCGTCGGGATAGTCGTCATCGTCGTCGAAATCGTCGAATTCCTCCTCGAAATCGTCGGAGTCGTCGTCGTACTCATCGAGGTCGGTGTCGTCGGCCAGTTCGTAGCAGGCGGCCACCTCCTCGGGCGTCATCGGGAGCCGGGCCATGGACGGCGGCGCGCCGGCGCTGATCACCTGGCGCAGCAGCAGCGCCATCGAGTAGCCGCCATCGTTGGCCAGCGCCCGGTCCAGCGCCACGTTGGCCAGCGCCCCGTTCCCGGCCTGCCAGGCCACGAAGGCCAGCAGCGACGCGGGCGCGGCGACGTGACCCGGCTGGGCCCGGCGCACCACGTCGGTCCACAACCGCAGGTGCGCCTGCGGATAGCGGGGATCCATCCGCGCCCAGGCGTCGTCGCGGACCCGGATGTCCTTCAGCGCGACGGTCAGCCAGGCCACCTGGTAGTCGCTGGCATACTTCCCGCCGGCCCGGTAAGCGGCGATCAGGTCCGCGACCGCGACCAGGCCCTCGGCGGCGATCAGCTGCCGGGCCGCGCCCAGCCGCGCCGACTTGCCCACCCGGCCCAGCAGCTGGGTCAGGTGCCGCTCGGCCCGGCGGGTCGCCTGCCGCATCGACTCGGCGGCCACCCCGCCCAGCGGCGCGATGCTGGCCGCCAGCTCCCCCCGGTCGGCCAGGACCTGCCGCCCGGCACCGGCCATGACGGCTGCCTCGGCGCGGTCCGCTACGTCGAAGGGCGTGCCGTCCGGGGGGCAGCAGGCCTGGTTGGTGCAGGTATAGGACCAGTAGCGGCCGTCGGTGACGCGGAGGAAGTCGATCAGTTCTAGCTCCGTGCTGGATTGGCCTGGGCCTCCGGCCGCGGCGTCCGCTATGGCGTCGCGGAAGGCCTGGGCCAGCGGCTGGACCAGGGGTTCGGGGCCGTAGCCGACAGCGAGGACAGCGGTCAGGTGCTGGGAGCCGATGACGGCCAGCGCATGCCCGGCGATCTCGGCGGCCTGGCCGGGGTCGGCCGGGTCGGGCAGGTCGTACCGTAGCGTGACTTTTACCGTGCCGTCAGGCGGCTCGGTGCCGACCACGACCAGGCTGGACTGCGGCATGAATCCGAGCAGGTACGGGACGAGGGCGAGGAACGCGGTGGGCGATCCGGCGCGGACCCGAGCGGGCTCGGTTTGCGCGGGACGGTCACCCGCGGTAAGGGTTTGTTTCATGGAGCAAGCCTGCGGCGGAGGTCCGGCAGAGGACCACTCGGCCGAATCGGCATCTGTGGATAACGCCGGGCGAGTCCCCAGATCGCGAGGGCGGGTTGACAAGTGAGCAGCGTAGGCGCTATGTAACGCGACTACAACGCGATCCCGAGCAGTGCGTCGGCTGTCCGCCGGACCAGGTCAGCACCATCCGGTTCGGGCCCATCCGCCCAGCGATCGAGCGCGGCCACGGCACGGGGGGCATCGAGGTCTTCGCTCAGTGCCGCCCGGACTTCGGCGAGCACTGCGACGGCCGAGGCGGAGGCGTCTGAGGCGGAGGCGTCTGAGCCGGGCACCCGAGCCAACGCCATGCGCCACCTGGAAAGCCGCGCGTCCGCCTCGGCCAGGACGTCGTCGGTCCACTCCCAGTCCGAGCGGTAATGGTGCGCGAGCAGAGCCAGCCGGATGGCCATGGGGTCCACGCCGTCGGCCAGCAGCCGGTTGACGAACACCAGGTTGCCAAGCGATTTGGACATCTTCTCGCCCTGGTAGCTGACCATTCCGGCATGCGCGTATACCCGCGCGAACGCGTGCGGGTCTGGGGCGAACGCCACCCGGGCGTGTGAAGCGCTCATCTCATGATGCGGGAACACCAGGTCAGAGCCGCCCGCCTGGACGTCGAACGCCACACCGAGGTATTCAGACGCGATCGCCGCACATTCCACATGCCACCCCGGCCGGCCTCGGCCGAACACCGAATCCCAGGCGGGCTCACCAGGACGTTCGGCCCGCCAGACCAGCGCGTCGAGCGGATCCTTCTTGCCGGAGCGGCCCGGATCCCCGCCACGCTCGGCGAACAGTCCGGCCATCTCGGCGATGTCGTAGCCGCTCGCCGTGCCCGGGCCGGACAGCGCGCCGAAGGCGGGATCCGCCGACTTCGCGAAGTAGACATCGTCATCCACGCCGTACAGCGCGCCGCGCTCGGCCAGCCGGGCGCCGAACCGCTCGATGACGGGCAGCGCCTCGACCGCGCCGACCAGGTGCGCCGGCGGCAGGATACGCAGCGCCGCCATGTCCGCGCGGTACCGGTCGATCTCCAGCGCGGCAAGCTCGCGCCAGTCGACGCCATCCCGGTCAGCACGTTCCAGCAACGGGTCATCGACATCGGTGACGTTCTGGACGTACACGACGTCCCGGCGCGCGTCGATCAGCGCGCGGACCAGCAGGTCCCAGGCGGCATAGGTCGCGGCGTGCCCGATATGAGTGGCGTCATAGGGCGTGATGCCGCAGGCGTAGATCGTCGCCGTCGCATGCGCCGCGGCAGGGGTCAGTTCGCCGGACGCCGTATCCCGCAGACGCGGCATCGGACCGTCCCCTGGAAGGCGAGGGACCTCCGCACGACGCCAGGACTCCATGCAGACGAGGTTATCGCGCGGCCGGAGGAACGGTTGCGGCCAGGGCTGGCGGACGCCTGGCCTGGGTGGCCTGCTCGAACGCGTAGGCCAGCCCGATCAGGCGAGGCTCGGTCCACGGCGGGCCGACGAACGACACGCCAACCGGCAGGCCGGACACGTAACCGGCGGGCACGGTGACCGCCGGCCAGCCGGCCACCGCGGCCGGGCCAGAGGTGTGGAACACGTCGTGGTCCCCGAGCAGGTAGTCGGTCAGCCAGGCGGGGCAGGCGGTCAGCGACACGATCGCGTCCAGGGACGACGACGCGACCGGTTCCTCGAGCGCGGTCCGGGCCAGCGAAGTCGCCAGACGCCGGGCGGACACGTAATCGGGATCGGTCAGCGATCCGGACCGCGCCTCGCACCGCTCGAAGGTCTCCTGACCGAACCGGGACAGCACCAGGTCGGCGTTGCGCTTGTTGAAATCGATCAGTTCCGCCAGCGTGCCAGGCCCGCTGAACCCGGCGGCCGACTCCAGCCAGGCCAGATACGCGTTGATCCCGTACTTGAACTCGTACTCGAGCGCGACCATCTCGGGATCACCGATCTTCTCGGCGTCCGGCAGTTCCACCGGGTCCACCACCGCCGCACCGAGCGACCGCAGCCTGGCCACCGTCATGTCGAGAACCGCCGCTGTGGCCGCGCCCGCCGGAGCCGAACCGCCTCGCCAGACGCCCAGCCGCGCGCCATCGAGAGCCTCCGGATCCAGGGAATCGGTGAGAGACACTGGAACCACAGACCGTTCGTCAATAGGGTCTTGAGGATCGGGTGCGGCCAGCACAGACAGCAAGACCGTCGCGTCGGAAACAGTAGCGGCAAGAGGCCCCGCGGTGTCCTGTACCGGTGAGATCGGCACGATGCCGCGGCGGCTGATCATGCCGCTGGTGGGCTTGACGCCGACCACCCCGCAGGCGCTGGCCGGGCAGACGATGGAGCCGTCGGTCTCGGTGCCGATCGCGAGTGGCGCGAGACCGGCCGCCACGCCTACCGCCGAGCCGGAACTCGACCCGGACGGGTTGCGGTCCAGCGCGTACGGGTTGACCGTCTGGCCACCCAGCGTGGACCAGCCGCTGGTGGGGTGGGTGGACCGGAAGTTCGCCCATTCCGACAGGTTCGCCTTGCCGATGATGACCGCACCGGCCGCCCGCAGCCTGCCGACCAGGAAGGCGTCCTCGGGATAGGCCGACAGCAGCGCCGGAGATCCAGCGGTGGTGGGCATCCCCGTCACGCCGATGTTGTCCTTGACCAGGACCGGGATGCCTTCCAGAGCACGGGGCGGTGAGCCTGAGGCGCGGCGGCTGTCGCTGGCGGCCGCCTCTTCCGCCGCGGCCGGGTTCACGGTGATGACCGCGTGCAGCGCCGGATTGAGCCGGGCGATCCGGCGCAGGTAATACTCGGTCAGGGTCGCCGAGGTCGGGGTACCGGAGTCCATCGCCGCGCGCAGCGCCGCCACCGACACGCCGCCCACGGCTATATCGGTCCCGGGGATCACGTGACGCGGATCGCGGAAATCCGGCATAGCCGGAAGAATAGTCCGCCGCTGTCCGTATCGCGGGGCGTGGGGCTCCCCCGGCTCATCTGACAGAGCCGGCCCCGTTGACAGAGCTCATCCCGTTGGCCGCACCGTTAGCGGCGCCTGCCCCGTTGCCGGAGAGCGCGGCCCCGATGGCGCGCGCGGCGCCGCGGACCTGGCTCAGCCGCCGCTCGCGTATCGGGACGGGCGCACGGCTCACCGGCATCGGGATGGTCAGCACGGCGACCACCCGCTTGCCGTGCAGCACCGGCGCCGCCACGGCCCACACGCCCGGGTCGATTTCCTCCTCGCTGGTCGCCCAGCCACGCTGCGCGGCGACGGCTATCTTCGTCTCCAGGGACGCGATGGCCTGCGGGTCGCGTGCCGCGTACGGCGAGAGGTAGTCCCGGCGGACCTCTGGCGGCAGGCCGGCCAGCAGCATGCGGGCGCTCGCGCCGCGCTCCAGCGGCAGCGCCTGTCCCGGCTCGAAGGTCGTGCGCAGATGATGCGCGGACTCGACCCGGTGCACGCATACCGCGGCCCGGCCGATCAGGCGGACCAGGATGCAGGTCTCCTCGGTTTCGGCGACGAGCGCCCGCATCAACGGGTCGGCCACCTCGATGATGGATTCCGCCGCCTCGGCCGCCCGGGCGAGGCCGATCATCCGCGCGGAGAGCCGGAAGCTGCCGCGGTCGCCCTCGGCCAGCAGCCCGGTTTCGCGCAGCAACGTGATGTAGCGATACACACTCGGCAAAGCGATGCCGGTAGCGGCGGCCAGGTCGCGGGCGCTGAGCGTGTTGCGCTCCGCGGAAAAGGCCAGCATCAGCGCCAGCACCCGGCGAGCACCCTCGCAACCGCGTGCGGCGCTTGCCTCGGGAGGCATCTTTACCGCCGCCGCCTTAGCCATCGAACACCCCAGCTTGCGCACGCAAAGTCAGCGCACGTGTAGCCATCACACCCCCGATTATCGGTCAATCAGAAGATGACTATCAGATAATGATATTTAACCCTTTTGTATACTGTCAACACGTTATGTCGCGGTCCGGCAGCACAGTCAAGTTCTGACCAGGCAGTTCCGGACACAGCATGGCTTCCGAGACAGCACAACTTCCGCGGTGCAGCTTCACAGGCTCCCCAGCCCCCGCTGCAGCTTCCTTAACAACCATGGCACACCTACGGCAACCATGACACATGACCATGCAAGACCGCGTAACCCACAAATGCCACCGCGTCTATCAGGGTATGCGCAACGATCAGTGGAGTAACACGACGCCACCGCATGAACAGGGTGGCGAAGATGACACCCATGGCCGCGTTGCCGAGGAAACCGCCGACGCCCTGGTAGAGGTGGTACGAGCCGCGGATGCACGCGCTGATGATGACGGCGGGAACCGGCCTGAGCCGCAGCTTCTCGAGCCTGGTGAGCAGGTAACCGACGACTATGACCTCTTCATATATGCCGTTCTGCGCCGCGGACAGGATCAGGACAGGGATGCGCCACCACACATCGGGCAGATCCTCCGCGACCACGTTGAGGTTCGCCCCCAGGTGAAAGGCGGCCAGGTACAGGCCCAGTCCGGCGCCGCCGACCACCGCGGCGAGCCCGGCGCCGCGCAGCACGTCGCGGACTGGCTGGCCGGCGTCGAGGCCGATCGTGGACGGCCCCTCCCCCGCCCGTGCCAGCAGGTAGAAGACGAGGAACACCGGCGCGAGGGACAGCGTGATATTGGTCAGGTGCAGGAAGAGGTCGAGCAGCGGGCGACCGGGGGCGAGCGAGCCGTTCAGCGTCGCCGTCTGCTTGCTGAGTGACTGCGGGGCGGTCAGCGATCCGATGAAGCTCACCAGCGCGTACAGCCCGCTCGCGCCGAGCGACACCGCGAAGACGGCGACGATCTCCCAGCGCAGCATGCGCGACTGCGTGCTATCCGGGGTGTGAGGCGCGGCGTCGTGGGTGTGAGGCGTGGCGTCCTGGGTATCCCGATCGGCGTGCTGCGCTGATACGTTCTCAGTCACCGTCACAGTATTGCTCGCTCATGGAGCAGCTAAGCTGCTGAATTGCGGCACCCGAACAGCAGAAGGTCACCATGTCGTCGTACAAGCCCTATCCATCCACTGGGAAGCCCGTGGAGCAGGCGCCCCGGCCCGCGCCCCAGTCAGTGCAGAACGCCGTCAAGCTCATGTACGTGGGAGCGGCCGTCAGCACCGTCAGCCTCATCGTGTCGCTAACTGGCACCGGCAGCCTGAAAAACACGATCAGGAGCCACTATCCGCACTACACCACCACTCAGGTGAATCATCTGTACAACCAGATCATCGAGGCGGCGATCGTCTCCGCGGTGATCGGCATCTTGTTGTGGCTGGTGATGGCGTGGGCGAACGGCAAGGGCATGAGCTGGGCGCGCATCGTGTCGGCCGTCCTGTTCGGGTTCAACACGATCGGCTTGGTGGCGTTCATCCGGCAGCCGGAGACCGTGTTCAGCCTGATCTTCGAGCTACTGCTGTGGCTGGTCGGCCTGGGCGCGACCATCCTGCTGTGGCGGCCGGATTCGAGCGCGTTCTTCAAGCCGCCCAGTTACTCATGAGCTTGGAAGTACTTTCGGCCGTCCCGACGCTGTTCGCGGCGGACGGCTCGGTCGACCTGGCCGCCAATCGCGCGCTGTACGTGCATCTGGCCGGTCTGGTCGACGGGCTCTTCGTGGCCGGTACCACTGGCGAGTTCCCCGCGCTGTCCGATGACGAGCGGCTGTCGCTGGTATCAATAGCGCTGGACGTCGCCGGACCCGACCGGGTAGTCGCGCATGTCGGCGCCGCGTCGGCCCGGCAGGCCGCCCGGCTTGCCGTTGCCGCTGTCGGGCTGGGCGTCCGGCGCATCGCCGCGATCACGCCGTTCTACCTGCCCGCGCGCCCCGATGAGCTGACCCGGCATTACGTTTTGATCCGCGACGCCGTTGGCTCGGCCGCGGAGTTCTACGCGTACATTTTCCACGAACGTACTGGCGTTCACGTTCCCCCGCCGCTGTTCGCCACGGTGGCGGCGGCCGCGGGACTATCCGGGGCCAAGGTCAGCGGGGGTTCGGCCGGGGCGCTGGCGGAGTACGTGGCTTCGGCGCCTGGATTGCGGTTCTTCTCCGGCGACGACTCGAATCCAGGCCGATCCCTGGCCTTGGGCTGTTCGGGCGTGGTTTCCGGGCGGTCGGCCGCGTACCCGGAGGTGTTCGCGACGCTGCTTCGTGCATTGCGAGACGGTGACGGGGATGCGGCCTCGGGTGTGTCGGGGCAGTCGGGTGTGCCGGGGCAGCCGGGTCTTTTGGGGCAGGAGGGGCAGTCGGGTGGCGCGGGGCCCTTGGGGCAGTCGGGGCTGTCAGGTGCCTCGGGCCTGCCGGGGCCGCCGGGGCAGTCGGGTGTGCCGGGGCAGTCGGGCACCTCGGCGCTGTCGGGTGCCTTGGGGCAGTCGGGTGCCTCGGAGCTGTCGGGGCAGGAGGCGCTCGACCGGATCGTCGCGCTGGGCGCCAGCATCGGGCGGTTGAAGCACGCGATCATGCTGCGCGGTTTCGGCACCGACGCCGCCCGGATGACCGTGGATCCCCCGGACTTCACCACCGCTGCCGCGATAGCCGAGCAGGTCGCCAACCTCCCCCAGACAACCCCCGCCCCCCGCTAACAGGTCACGTCCGACATTTCTGGATTTGCCCCGGCGGCCGAGCGGGGCGGCCATGATCCTTTGGCGATTTTGGTCGCTATAGCAGCCGAAATACTCAAACGATCTCCACGCGCCACGGCCGACCGGCATTTCATGGCTTGCCCCATTCGACCGGCCTGCGACGGAGCCGATGACATCATCGCAGTAAATAGAACAACGCGCCAAGGTAGTTATCCTGCGGGGATGCGGGCGGTCTAAACCCCGCGCATTTGCGGCATTTCGCCCATGCCCGCCTTCGCCGAGATGCGCTGGCAGCGTGTTAGGTGCGCGTATTACCGCATAACGGGCGCACTGCCAGCCATCGCGTGGAAGATAGGAGCCCTCTGGAACAAAAGGCGCCGGAAACCGGCGCCCATTCTTCCGGGAGGCTCTTTTCTTCCGGGTTGCCCGGCGCGACCGCCGTGCACATAACGGTTATATCCCGGCAAAGCGGCGGTCGCTAACGGCTCGTCGCAAGACTCGATTCTATTTGAAACGTTTGCATCGGGGTAGCGGCCACGATCTTTTGGACGCCGGGAGCGATGGCGGTCTCCCGGGCATCCGCCGGGACCGGGCGGCCGGGCGGACGTACGGACGGGCGGACGTGCGGACGGGCGGACGGGCGGACGGGCGCCAGAGGACGGGCGGACGGCGGGCGGACGGGCGGACGGACGGCGGGCGCCAGACGGCGGCGGACGGCGGGCGCCAGACGGCGGGCGGAGGCCGCGTTCCGTTACGGACGGTAGCCGAAAGTTATCGCCCCCTACGTGAACCCTCAAATGGGTTTAGGAGTCTTATGATGTAGGGGGTCGGCGTAAGCGGGGCGTCGAACCTCACGTTGCCCGGCAGGCGGGAGCCGGGTGGCGGCCCGGCGAGGAGCGGGGAGCCGGACTTCGGTCCGGCGGGAGCGGGGCGCCGGGTTTAAGGGAACCCCGAGGAGAACACCTCGGGGGACTACCCTAATAAGCTCACTCAGCGTAGCGACTCCAGGACTTGGTGGGCACGGGCGATCAGGAGGGGGACCGCCTTGCCTTCCCGGTCGAAGCCCTCCCCTACTGTCTGGCGCTTGAGGTAGCGAGCGTTTATCCCCTCGAGCACGACGGCCAGCTTGAAATAGCCGAAGGCTACGTAGTACTCGATCTGCGAGATATCCCGCCCCGTCCGGCTGGCGTAGCCGGCGGCGAATTCCGCTCGGGTGTAGAAACCCGGGACCACCGTGGCGTCGGTCGACACGCCGTCGACCGCGGCTGACGACGCGCCGCTGGCCTCTCCGGGACCGCGGGGATTCAGCCAGCCTTCCTCGCCCGCTTCGGTCCAGTAGACGAGCGTGAGGCCGAGGTCGGCGAGCGGGTCGCCAAGCGTCGCCATCTCCCAGTCGACCACAGCCGTGATCCTGGGCTGCGGCGACAGGGCCACCAGCACGTTGTCTATGCGGAAGTCGCCGTGGACCAGGGTGATGGCACCCTCTTCCGGCAGGCTCGCGGTCAGCCGGGCGACCAGTTCCTCGTAGCCGGGCACCTCCCGCGTGGCGGACAGCTGCCATTGCCGCTGCCAGCGGTCAAGCTGCCGCCGCAGGTAGCCGGCCCCGCGGCCGAGATCGGCGAGTCCGGTGGCGGCCACGTCGACGCCGTGGATCGCGGCGAGCATGTCGGCGAGCCCCTCGGACAGTTCCTTGGCCTGAGCCGGGGTCAGCACCGCCGCGTCCTCGCGGGTCCGCAGCACCTGCCCGGATACGAAGTCCATCACGTAGAACGGCGCGCCGATGACGTCGGTGTCCGTGCAGATGGCGAGCGGCCGCGCGACCGGGACACGGGTGCCGGCCAGCCCGGACAGCACGTGATATTCGCGGGACATGTCGTGCGCCGTGGGCAGCACGTGACCCAGTGGCGGCCGTCGCAGCACAAGCAACCGCTCGCCGCTTGATCCCGGGATCACCAGCCGGTAGGTGAGGTTGGATCGGCCGCCGGTGATCAGCTGCACCGAAGCGACGGTCACCGGCCGGTCCTGTAGGTCCGCCACGTTGCCGGCCAGCCAGCTCTCCAGTCGCGGCACGCTGGCGATTCCAGGGGGAATGCTGGGCATACCGCATCGTAGAACTTTTTTGTCCGGAGGATGCCATCCCCCAGATCTCCTGGTCTCCATAGCTATAGAAGATCGAATCTTCTCGACCGCACCCTATGGACTAAACAACGCTCCTGACGTAAGCAAAGGAAAGGGAGCCGTAAGGTCTAGACCGTTCTACCCTGTCAGCGGAGCAAGGCCCCGGTTCCGCGCAGGAAGAGGGAGGCCCCTGGTGGCTGACGCATGGATGCCGGGTGCACGGTGTATCCGGGCCGGGATCGATGGCGGGCAGATGCAAGGCGGCGCCCCGCGCGTCGTCTGGCTGACGCTCGGCGCCGACCCGCGTGCTGTCTCGGTCACTTCGGCGTCCCAACGGCTGAACACCGAAAACAGACCTTGCCACGTGGTCTGGGATCCGCTGACCGGCGATATCGCGCAACTGCTGCCCATCGTGCGAGCCGCGCGGGCGCTCGGCACCCGGGAGAACATCACTTACGTGCCGGACGACTGCGGGCACCCGATGCCCAGCGTCAACCGCGAAGGCCGGCTGTGCGTGCAGATCGGCGTCCTCGGCTCACCGCGGGAGCCGTTCACCAGCTGCCCGATGATCGGATTGAGCGATATCCTCGGCTGGCTGGATTCCTGGCAGATCCCGCGGCGCTGGCCCGCCGGCCAGCCGGCCCCCTACCGGCAGGCGGACCGGCCGCGTAGCCGGGCGTTGTGGGCGCGCGGCGGGCACTACGGCGCGTCTCAAGTGCCGGATTGCACGAGCATCGGCCCGGGCAGCATCGACATCGATCAGCTCATCGGCACCGATAGCGTCATGCGCCCCCCTCCGGAACACTCGCGACCGCCCATGGCGATACCGCTCAGTCAACGCAGCGCCCGGGCCGGCCGCGACATGGCGGCCGCCACCGCATCGCTGACCGCGGCCGGAGTCTGACCTACGAAGAAGATCATTGGCGCGCCACGCGGGCAGGAGTGGTGCCGACCAGGAGTGACACCAGAGACTGTTCTGGTCATAGGCTGTTCAAATGAATGACCGGCTCGTGTGGATCGACTGTGAGATGACTGGGCTCGATATTGAGCGCGACGCCCTGATCGAGATCGCATGCCTGGTGACGGACGCGGAGCTGAACCTCTTCGACGAGGGCATCGACCTGATCATCAAGCCGCCCGCAGAGGCACTCGAGACGATGGTGGACGTGGTCCGCGAAATGCATACGGCCTCAGGTCTGCTCAACGAACTGCCCGGCGGGATCTCCCTGGCCGAGGCGCAGGAGCTAGTGCTGGGTTACGTGCGCGGGCACGTCAGCGAGCCACGGCGGGTGCCGCTGTGCGGCAACTCGATCGCCACGGATCGCTGGTTCATCGCCCGCGACATGCCCGAACTCGACGCGTACCTGCACTACCGCATGGTGGACGTGTCCAGCATCAAGGAGCTTGCCCGCCGCTGGTTCCCGCGCGCGTACTTCGCCTCGCCGGCCAAGCACGGCGGGCACCGGGCGCTGGCCGACATCAGGGAGAGCGTGCAGGAACTGCGGTACTACCGGGAAACTGTCTTCGTCGCGCAGCCCGGGCCTGACTCGGCCACGGCCCGCGAGATCGCCGCCAAGTACACCCAGCCCGGGACCGTTCCGCATGCTGGCCCCGAGGCCACCGCGCCGCATCCTCCTCAGCAGTTAGCAGCGTGCGGGCGCCCGCCCGGTTAGCGAGCGCCCGCCTGGCGCGCAAGCTCCGCCCTGGTGCGAGCGCGGTCCGGTGAACGCTATACTCTGTGCGACGCGTTGTTTCGGAGCCCAGTGTCCTAGGGCACGTCGGCTTCAGGGCAGCGCGCATTCTGTTGCCAAGCGGCAACGATGGTGGGCGTAGCTCAGTTGGTTAGAGCACCAGGTTGTGGTCCTGGGTGTCGTGGGTTCGAATCCCATCGCTCACCCCGCGAAGTCAGGCGGGTGACCTGCTCATACCCCGTTAGGGGTTGGTTGGCGCACGTCACCCTGACGGCAATGCAGACACGGGAACCTCAACCGCCGAAAGACAAAAGGCCTTTTATCACGAACGGACTGGCGTTACAGTCCCCAAGATAGTCAATGCGGCGACTAATCAACGCGAAAATCTGGTATGCGGCCCGGTCGTAACGATTCGTCAGCCTGACCCTTCATCACGGTTCCGCGGGGAGTTCGGGGCCTCGAGTGCGGTCAGGCCGGGCAGGGGCCTGCCCTCGACGAAATCCAGGCTGGCGCCGCCGCCGGCGGACACATAGCCGAACGCGCTCTCGGCGACGCCGAGCGCATGCAGGGCGGCCGCGGTATCGCCTCCGCTGACAACGGTGAACGCGTCACTGGCGGTCAGTCCCCGCACAACGGCCCGGGTGCCCGCACTATAAGGCGCCAGCTCGAACACGCCCATCGGGCCATTCCAGAAGACCGTCCGGGCCGTGGCGAGATCGGCCGCGAAGCTCCGGGCCGAGTGCGGGCCGATGTCCAGCGCCATGCAGTCCGGCGGGACCGCGGTTACGTCGACAACCTCACGCTCCGCATGGCAGGCGCGTTCCGCCGCTACCACCAGGTCGGATGGCAGCAGGATGGGCACGCCGGCTCGCGTCGCCTGATCCAGGTAGCCGCTGGCGATGTCCACATGGGCCGGATCCAGCGGCGACGTGCCCAGCTTGTGTCCCTGTGCGGCGAGGAACGGGAAAGCCATCGCGCCGCCGATGATGATGCGGTCGGCCAGCGTGATCAAGCCCCCGACGGCACCGATCTTGTCCGCTACCTTCGCACCGCCGAGCACCACCACATACGGCCGCCGGACGGCCTTGGTCAGCCGGCTGAGCGCCGCTACCTCGGCCTGGATCAGGTAACCTGCCGCGTGCGGCAGCCGCAGCGGGACGTCGTAGACGCTGGCGTGCCTACGGCGCACGGCACCAAATCCGTCGCCTACATACAGATCGGCCAGCGTGGCGAGCTCGCCGGCGAACCGGCCCCGCTCGGCGTCGTTCTTGCTGGTTTCCCCGGCGTTGAAGCGGAGGTTCTCGAGCATGACCACACTGCCGGGCGGCGGCGCCGCGACCGCGGCCTCAGCAGACGGCCCGATGGTAGTGGCCGCGAGGACGACCGGACAACCAAGCAATACGCTCAGCCGTGCCGCTACCGGGGCCAGTGAGTACCTGGGGTCCGGCTGACCGCCCGGGCGGCCGAGGTGCGCGCACACTACCACCTTCGCGTCACGTGCCAGCAGCTTGGTCAAGGTGGGCAAGCTGGCCCGGATGCGGGCGTCATCGGCGACGCGGCCATCATTCAGCGGCACGTTGAGATCGAGGCGCAACAGGACGCGCCGACCGCCAATGTCCAGATCATCCATTGTCTTGGTCATGGGTACCTCCGTCTACATCCCTAGACTCGTCGCCACCGGCGGTTCATGGCAGGGCCAAAGGTCCTTACACGACGAGATAAACGACCACTGCCCGGGGCACCGCCGGTTCGAAGGCCCCTTCAGGCCCGGACCAACGTCCGTCGTATACCTCGGCGGCGCCGCGTCAACCTGAACATCCGCATCCGGATAGTTCCGGACCGGTACACCGGCCGCCGGATCGAGGTCCGGTGGGCAGGCGGCTACGACGCTTGGCCGGCGAGGGGCGCCGAGTACCGGCGTCGGTCCCGGCGTCGGTCTCGCCTCGGCCAGACCAGTGGCCCTGGCTGCTGCCACCCGCCGCGATCGAGTGCGGAAGCGACAGGACCAGGTGAGGAGATCGCGGAGCCGTCCGACGACTAATCGCGGAGCCGTCCGAGGACTACCTGTCTGGGCCGGGTCATCCATGGTCTGCGGCCCGACCGCAACCGTTGCGGCGCGGTCCCGGCCCGGCACTGACCGGGCCGGGACCGCGATGAGCGTTCCGGGATAACGCACGTTTACGACATTTCGGTTATGCCGTTTCGCTTAAAATACCGTGCCCGTCCGATTAACTTGCGCGTATCGTCGCATAGCGGGCACGCGGGTCAGTCATATCGTGGAAGATAGGAGCTTTCTGGAAGATAGGGCGCCGGAAACCGGCACCTTTTCTTCCGGGAGGCTATTTTCTTCCACGTCCAGCGCTTTTCTCCCACCACCTCCAGGGCTTTTGTCCACCACGTCCAGTGCTTGTCCACCACGTCCAGGGCTTTTGTCCCACCACGTCCAGGGCTTTTCTTCCACCACCTCCAGCGCATTTTCCCACCACGTCCAGCGCTTTTGTCCCGCCACCGTCCAGGGCGGCCGCCGTGCACATAACCTGATATATCCTGGCAATACCGGCGGCCGCCATGCGCCTGACGTGTGCCTGACTCTCGCTTCGCGGGCGAGGGTGGCGATGTCCGGTGGCAGGCGGTCGTGGTGAGGCTGTAGCGGGCCGTCGGTCGGGTCAGGTAGTTCCCGCGTCGCGGGTGATGATCCGCCATGGTCCGGGTGTGATCCACGGGACCGGGGCGGTGCGCGGGCTTCCGCCCGCCCCCGCTCCCGCCCGCCGGCTCTACGACCCGGACGGCGACAGCGCCGATCAGTGCATTTTCGCCACAGCAAACAGGATGATGAGTGCTGCGACGCCAAACAACACAGCGCGTCCCCAGTGCTCCCGCTCCACCTTCTGCGCGACTCTCACGGAATCCTTGTACCTGGCGACATCCCGCACCGCCCGGTGCAGAAGCTTCCAGTGCCAGCCCGCGAACACGCCGAACACGCCGACCAAAAGGGCGATGAACGACACCCTCAACCCTCCCTACTGCCGTCGAGCGGTGGATCTCAGCCTTGCCGAAGGGCTATTCGCTGTTGCTTAAGATTCCCGTCCGGCCGATGCTCTAGTCCGACTTTCGGGGTATATGTGCAGTATCCGTAGGAGCCACGCAAGTAGGACTTAACGATGGGCGGATCACTCCAGGGCGCAGCAGACACACCAGCCTCGAATAGTGAAGGGAGCCGCCGGGAAGTCAAGTTCGGGCAGATGCTGGAGAGCCTGATTGAGCGGGGAGGGTATAACCGCAACCGAAAAAAGATCTTGAGTGCCCTCGACATCAGCGCGGCCGCGCTCTCCCAGTACGTCCGTGAGCAGACCCGGCCAAGTTTCGGCAAGCTGCTCGCACTTGCCGACTTCTTTGACGTCAGCCTCGACTACCTGGTATACGGCACGCCGACCAGCAGCTTGACCGACTACGGGCCGTTCTACCGGTATGTCGATCACGCGCTGGCCGATGTGCAGGCCCGCGGCAGCCGGCACTCTGCCGTGGTGGCGCGCATCGGGCGGGTGCTAGCAGACCGGATCAATGAGGTCGCGGCCGAACTCGCCGCCGCGCCGACCGCAACGCGCGAAGGACTGCTGCAAGACGACGAGATGCTGCGTCTTGAGCGTTACTGCCGCAGGGCCGACATCCTCAGCATGGACCTCGAGTTCGACGTCATCCACCGAGAGCAGGGGACAGCCGCCGGGCGTTTCCTTCCCGTCGTCGCCGCCAACCTGGAACGAGGCGCCGAATATCGTTTCCTTGTCCCGGGGCCTGATCGCACCATGGAAACCACCGTTGAGGCGTGCCGCGGCCTGCTGGCCGACCAGGTCGGGGGCGACAGAGTCCGGCAAAGCTGCTCGTTCCGCCGGACCGCATCACCCCCGCTGGTCGGCGTGGTCCTGCTCAAGCTCGACCGTGTTGGCCTGAGGGCCGAGGAACCAGCCCTGTACTGGCAGATCAGCGACTACCTCGGCGAGGACGGGTGGCTTGGCTGCATCATCCGGCCCAACAATGATTCCAACAGCGACATGCTCATGGATCCACCGCATGCCCGCCGGGCACGAAGTTCATTCGAGGCACTCTGGTCGACAGGCGTACCCATCTAGCCATCAGTTATGTTATTGAAACACGACTTATCAGTTTTTGTCGCGCGCCTCGCAAGCCCAACAAGTGTCAAATGGTACCGTCCCGTGCTTGTGGAAACGAGAGGTGTGGTCGTGGGCCGGATCATCAAGGTGCGTCCCCATCCTGGCGGTGACCGGATCTGGCTTACCGACGTCGAAATCGGGCGAGACTACCAGCCGCAGATCGTGTGGGGCGGCGTGCCGCTCCTGGACGAGGGCGACCTCGTCCCAGTGGCGCCACCTGGATCCTGGCTTCCTCAGGGCAAGATGCGCCGGAGGCGGTATCGAGGCGAAGTATCAGAGGGCATGCTGTGCAGCCTCGCGGAGCTTGGCTGGGACCTGTCCGTCACGGACAGGGTCGCGCTTCTTGATGAGCGTGCGGGCTTGGTACCGGGAGAGTCTCTCGATTCCCGGTACAGCGACTGGCCATCGATCATCAGGTGCGATCAACTGCCGCCTGAGCGGAGCCGTATTGCTCGCGCGCAAGGGACCTTGGTCCGTAGCCGGGTACCGGCTGGCCTCCTTAAATTAGGACTACCGTGGTCCGCCACCAGGCCCACGGCTCGCGGCCTACGGATCAGGAGAAATCGTGACCAGCCCGGCCAGTGACGACAGAACCAGCGGCAACGGGAAGCCGATCGCGGTGTTCTTGCTGGATGACCATGAGGTGGTCCGCCGCGGGGTGCGGGACCTGCTCGAAGCCGAACCCGGCATCACCGTGATCGGCGAGGCCGGCACCGCCGCCTCCGCCCTGGCCCGCATCCCCGCCCTGCACCCCGACGTGGCTGTCCTCGACGTCCGCCTCCCCGACGGCGACGGCGTGTCGGTGTGCCGCGAGATCCGCTCCCGGATGCCCGAGGTCGCCTGCCTGATGCTGACTTCGTTCGGAGACGATGAGGCACTGTTCGACGCGATCATGGCCGGCGCCGCCGGCTACGTCCTCAAGCAGATCCGCGGCTCCGACCTGGTCGGCGCCGTCCGCACCGTCGCCACCGGCCAGTCCATGCTCGACCCGCGCGCCGCCAGCCAGCTCATGGCCCGGCTCCGCGATTCCGCCCGCACCCGCGACCCCCTCGCCGACCTGACCGAGCAGGAACGCAAGATCCTCGAGCTGATCGGCGAAGGACTGACCAACCGGCAGATCGGCGAACGCATCTTCCTCGCCGAGAAAACGGTCAAGAACTACGTCTCCGCCCTGTTCGCCAAACTCGGCATGGAACGCCGCACCCAAGCCGCCGCCTACGCCGCCCGCATCTTCGGCCAACAGCAAGGCAGCGACCACGTTCACGGCTAGGCCATCCGGGAACAGCCGTCACCGTGGCTGAGCTAGCAACGGACCACCAGGCGAGTCTGGTCACGGTGGTGCGGGAGTGGGGGCGGATCGGCTGCATCGGGTTCGGCGGCCCGCCCGCGCACATCGCGCTGCTGCGCAAGCTATGCGTGGATCAGCGGGGCTGGCTGGACGCCAGGGAGTTCGAGGACGCGATCGCCGCGTGCAGCCTGCTGCCCGGCCCGGCTTCCACCCAGCTAGCGATCTTCTGCGCCTGGCGGGTCCGCGGCCGGGTGGGTGCGCTGGCCGGCGGGATCGCGTTCATCGTGCCCGGCCTGATCGTGATCCTGGCTTTGTCGGTGTTGTTCCTGGCCGGAAGCTCCCCGCTGTGGGTCCGCGGCATCGGCGCCGGGGCGGGCGCGGCGGTCGCCGCGGTCGCGGTGCAGGCGGGCTGGGCGCTGACCGGGCCGAGCTGGAAACGGGCGGCCGGTTCCCATTCCCAGCGGCTGCGCTGGATCGGGTACCTGCTCGCCGGCGGTGCCGCCGCCGCGACCATCGGGCCCTGGCTGGTGCTGGTCCTGCTCGGCTGTGGCGTGACCGAACTCGCCGTCCGGCACCAGCGGCAGGCCGCCAGTGCCCACGCCATTACGATGTTCCCGCTCCTGCTGGGGCGGGTGCTGCCGGTGCGAGTGGCGCTTGGCGCTCTGGGCGCGGCGGCGGGCGCCGGCGCCCTGCTGCCGCTCGCGTGGACCGCGTTCAAAGTGGGCGCGCTGTCGTTCGGTGGCGGCTTCGTGATCATCCCGCTGATGCAGGCCGACGCGGTCGGGCACCACTGGATGACCAGCACCCGGTTCCTCAACGGCGTCGCGCTGGGCCAGATCACCCCCGGACCGGTCGTGCAGACCGTCGCCACCATCGGCTATGCCGCGGCCGGCATCGGCGGCGGCCTGCTCGCCGCGCTGATCGCCTTCTCGCCGTCGTTCGCCTTCGTACTCAGCGGCGCGCGGTACTTCGGCGCCTTGCGCGGCAACCAGCGCGCGCTGTCGTTCCTGGACGGCGCCGGCCCGGCCGCGGTCGGGGCCATCCTCGGTGCGGCGATACCGCTGGCCCGCGCCCTCACCCAGCCATGGCAGTACGCCGTGCTGGCCGGGGCCCTCGTCCTGCTCCTCGGCCTGCGTCGCGGCGTCGTGCTCACCCTGTGCGCGGCCGGGGCCATCGGCCTGCTCATCGCACTGGCCGGCGGCCCTGTGCCGCACTAACCATGCGACCGCGCTGGGCCGCAGAAGTGATACCACCGCCCGTTCGTTAAAAAGCTCTTTATAACGAACGGACGGTGGTGCACCGTCCCACGCGGACATCATGGCTGGCCGCCGGCGGGGCGTAGGTATCCCGCCCGGTGGGCGTGTCGACCAGCACGGCGGTGACCGCGAGCCACGATCGCCACCTCGACGGAGGCCGACCAGCACAGCCGCCGCGGCGTGAGGCTCGCCTGGTCCGCGTTCAGCTGGGCCTCGTCGTCGGCAGGACTGCGTGTGCCCCGCCGGGGCGGTCGCGAGCCCTGATTGCCGCGGCCGCGCGCCCGCCTTGGCCGTCACCGTTTCCGGCTGAGCGATTTCCTTCACCGGGATGGCTATCGCGGCACGCCGGGGCGGGCCGCCCCGGCTGGCCAGCAGCAGATGACGAACATGACCGCGCCGATCAGCACCGCGAAACAGGCGAGTGATTTATAGAGTGCCTAAATACGCCTCAAGGTCCGCGCCCGCCGCCGCGCTGTGTGGGTACGCGCCGCGGCCCTGCTGACCGTTGCGGCTCATGGCTGCGCACGCAGGACGCTCCGGGAGCCGCCGGCGTCCGCCGGCGTCAGCAACCGTTCCGCGTCCTTCCTGGTCCTGCTGGGATAGAACCCCAGTTCGGCATCGCTCAAGGCGTTGAAGAGCGTGCGGAATGCCTGGCGGTACGAGCGATTTGGCCAGGTAATGACCCCGCGTTCCAGTTTGGATACGTAGTTACCGTCGATAGCCAGTTCGCGGCCGGTCTGAACGGCGACGATCCTGGCTACTTCTTGTGCGACCTGGCTTTCGGTTATGCCGGCTGCCAGGCGTCTACATCGGAGCTCGCGGTTGAGCATGGGCCGCTTGTGCAATTTTCATCCCTGGGCAGTAAATGCCCGCTCCTGAGCGAACTGTGAACGATCATGGAGACACAGTCAATACCGCACGGCAATCGTCTCAGTAATCGTCCCAACCCACGACGAAACCCGACGAAACCAACCACTGGGATCGTCTCAAGAAGACGCCCAGTTAACACCTGGCCCTGTCTGAATCAAGAATCATCACAGCAACGAGCGCCGAGTCCGCCGGGTGGCTGGGTTGACTGGGTTGGCTGGGACTGGGTTGACTGGGTTGACTGGGTTGACTGGGGTTGCGACGACCGATTGGCCGCTATCGCCGTTGGTGCCTGTCAGCCGGCCGGCGGAGCCTGCCGGACGTCGGCGGATGCGCTGGCCATGTCCCAGCCCTCCGCGTCGTCACCCGCTGCTCGCCGGAAAGCCCACCACGCGGTGGCCAGCGCCTGGGCCACGTCGGGGGCCGCGACGGTCATCGCCAGCGCGACACGGACATAGTCCCGGCCCCGCCTGCTCTCCGACTCCACGCGCGGCGCGATGACGGTGCCGCTTTCCTGTGCGGCCAGAGCGCGTTCGAAGACACCGCTGACTCCTCCCCAGGCCCGCCAGCCACCACGGCGGGCCACGCTCAGCCGCACCACATAACGCGTGGCATCCTTGGCGATCATGAAACGCGTCATCCCCGGCGCAGCGGCACCCCACACTACCTGGGCTGATAGCGGTTCCGGGCAGGAGCCTGATCTGGTCGATGCAGTCGGCGGGCACTGTCCAAGCGGGCACTGTCCAAGCGGGCACTGTCCACGGTCCTCGCTACGCCGCCGCCGTCCATGCCCTCGGCGGCCTTCGGAATTGGCACGTATCACCACATAACGGGCATGTGAGCCTGCCAGCTTGTGGAATATAGGGGCCTCGCGGAAGAAAAGGTACCGGAAACCGGCGCCCTTTCTTCCGGGAGGCTCTTTTCTTCCGCGCCTTTCAGCGGTAGCGGAATGGACTTACCGAACTTGTCCTGAATGTCCGGTAAGTCTCGAGCAGGACTGCGGATTAAGGCGGAACATCCATGCTGAACGGAAATTTAGTGTACGAATACGGCGGGTTTGTTTCCGCGCAGCACGGAATTTCCGTGGTGTGCGGAGGTGACGGCGGCACGGGTGCGGGGGTGACGGGTTCGCGGGGGTGCGGAGGTGACGGCGACACGGGGTGGAGTGACAGGGCTCAGGAGGGTGAATTCCAGTGGTCGGCGAGCGGGCCTATTGTCCAGCCCGCGGCCTGGCATCCGGCCAGCAGGCCCGGCAGCGCGGCTAGCGTCGCCTGCCAGCAGCCCGGCGCGGAGTTGCGGTCGGTGTCGTGCAGCAGGACGGTGCCACCGCCGCGGAGATCCCGCTGGACCGTGGCGCGGACGGAGGCGGGCGTGGCGGCGGCGGTCCAGTCACGGCCCCATGCGGACCACAGCACCGGGTCCAGCCCGGTGCGCGCCGCGGCGATCAAGCGGTCGCCGGTGAGTATCCCGTAGGGCGGCCGGTACCAGCGCGGGATCTGGCCAGTGGTCTCGTACACCGTCTCGGCGGCCCGGCTGAGGCCGCGGATCTCCGCGTGTACCGCCGGCCGCCACGGCCGGTCATGGGTCCAGCCGTGAATGGCGAGTTCGTGGCCTTCGGCAGCGATGCGGCGGGTGAGTTCGGGATACCGCACGACCTGCTCCCCCAGCACGAAGAACGTCGCACGGACCTCTGATCTGCTGAGCGCGGCGAGAAAGCTGGGGGTCGAGCGAGGATCGGGGCCGTCGTCGAAGGTCAGGGCCACATGATCGCGGCGCCCGAGCCCGGCCAGAGCGGGGAAGCAGGTCCGGCGCAGGCCCGGCAGCCAGGTGGCGGCGGGCACGACATGGGCCGCTGCCGCAACGGCGAGGCCGGACAGCAATGCGCGCATGACGACCGGCTACCCGGCGACGGGGAAATTACGTCCGCTGAACGACCTCCTCCCGCTCAGCAAGCCGCCGCGTGCTTGATCATTAGTACCGTCACGCCGCCTGGTCGTGTGCGCCGGACAGCGGCCAGCGGCGGCCTTCCGTCCAGTACCTGTCGATACTCTCCAGCGGCCGTCCTCTGGTCTCGGGCACGAAACGGACGATGAACACGACGGCGAGCGCGGCGAAGATGGCGTAGATCCAGAACGTCCAGGACTTGCCGACCGCGTTGACCAGCGACAGGAAAGTGACCGTGACCAGCAGGTTGGCGCTCCAGTTCGCCACCGTGGACGCGCTGGCACCCGCGCCGCGCAGCCGGTTGGGGAACACCTCGGCGCTCATCAGCCAGAACAGCGGCGAGATCGACAGCGAATAACACGCGACGTAGATCAGCAGAATCGCGACCACCCCGAAGCCCCAGCTCTTGGCGCCGACTCCGAACGCCACCCCGAGCAGCACGAGCATCGATCCCATGCCGGCCAGGCCCAGGTAGAAGAGCATCTTCCGGCCGACCACGTCCACGAATGCGATGGTGGGCAGGACGAACACGAAAAGAACCGCCCCGACATATATCGTCGGCAGCAGTGGATTGCCGGTTACGCCCGCATAGCCGAAGATGGTCGGCGTGTAGAACAAGACCGTGTTCGGCCCCACGAACTGCTGGAAGATCGCCAGCCCGACACCCGCGATCAGCGCACCGCGCATGCCCGGGCGCAGCAGCTCACGCCACGACGTGCCGGCGCTCTCCTCAACGTTGCGCTGGAGCTGATCGAGTTCCCGCTGCCCTTCGCGCGGGTTGATCCGCTCGAGGACCTCGCGGGCGTCGTCCCACCGGCCCCGCATACCCAGCCACCGCGGCGAGTGCGACATCGCCAGCATGCCGATGGCCAGCGCGGTGGCGGGCAGCACAGCGGCGGCGAACATGGGCCGCCAGCCCCAGCCCGCCGAGTCGAACGCGTAATCCAGCAGGTAGGAGATCAAGATTCCACCCGATATGGCCAGCTGTTGCAAGATCACCAGACCACCGCGGATGCGGACCGGCGCCATCTCGGCTATGTACATCGGGACCACCAGCGACGAGGCGCCGACCGCGACGCCGGTAATGATCCGGAACGCCACGAACGACGCGAGGCCGAACGAGATCGCCGTGAGGATCGCGCCGACCGCGTACACGATCGCCATGGCCAGCAGCGTGTACCGGCGGCTGAACCGGTTAGCCATCGGGCCGCCGATCATCCCGCCTATCACCGCGCCGATGAGGACAGCGGCGACCGCCAGTTCCTCCGTTCCGCTACTCAGGCGGAAGTCGCTCTTGAGCAAGTTCTCCGCACCGCTGATCACCCCGATGTCGTAACCGAACAGCATCCCGCCGATCGCCGCCATCGCCGCCACCAGGTACGTGTACCGCGGAGTGTCCTTTACCGCGGTCAGCGACGAACGGACCGACGGTGCGCCGACCTGCTCCATCTCATTACCCTCACCAGCCATTAGCAGCCTGCCTTCTCGCTCCTTGTCACTGTGCTTGTCAATGTGCTTGGCAGTGTGCGCATCTGCCGTCGCTACCCGGAAAGCCCGAGTTCATATCGCTAAACGACAGAATTCTGCGAACGCATAGTTCTGCCGGGCCGGGGAACGCGTGATGCCTCACCGGAATGCCGGAGAAGGGGCCAGTGCCTATGGCAGACATCGTCACGCTGGTCATGGCTGACCACGCGCGCATTCGGCGTCTGTTCGCGGAACTGGAGACGGCCAGAGACAGCCCATCTCGGCTCCCCATCGTGTGGACTGAACTCGCCGGGTGCCTGGAGGCGCACCTGGACGCGTCGGAAGAGATCACCTACCTGCCGCTTTTCGCCGATTCGACGACCGGCGACGAGGACCGCCGCCAACTGGCCGACCAGGATGCCGACATCCGGGAAGCGGTGGCCGAAGCACGCCTTCAGCCGGCCGGCTCACGCCTGTGGTGGCTCGTCGTCTCGGCGGCCCAGACGGCCGTAGACCGGCGCATCGACGCAATCGAATCGGTCCCGCTGCGCCGATTTCGCCAGCAGGCACCCGAGCACGCCCGGGAAGCCCTCGGCCGCCAGTGGATACGGTTCATGGCCGCCCTCGACGGCGATCACCGGACGCGTCCGGACCCGAACGGCTCGCGGGAACTCGGCCTCTTACGACATCGATGGCGCCATCGACGTCGGTGGATCGGGAAATCTCCCACCCAGCGCGATGAATGGCGCCATCGTCACGCCGAGAGCGGGGTTATCCGGCGGCGCGCTGAAGGCCGGATTTCGTTATAACGATTCAGTCACGACAGGTAGACGGCTGTTGACACTTACACGTGTAACTCTGAGACTAATCCCGTGCTTGAAACGTTCCATCAACAACTCGCGGACACGCTGGTGCCGACGGGAGATCAGATGGGAATCCGTGACCGTGGCGGCCGGTGACGGTGTAGCGGGTGGCGGCGTAGCGGGCGGCGGCGAAACGGCGGGCGGCGAAGTGGGCGCGGGTGGGGCCGTGCTGGAGCTGCGGCATGCCGTGAAGGCATTCGGCGCCGTGCGTGCCCTGCAGGACGGGTCGGTCGCGCCGTATCCGGGCGAAGTGCACGCGCTGGTCGGTGAGAACGGCGCGGGCAAATCGACGCTGGTGAAGATCCTGGCCGGGGTCCATCAGCCAGACAGCGGATCGCTCCTTATCAACGGCGACGACACGGTGCTGCACGGCCCGGCCGCCGCCCGGCAGGCCGGGATCGCGGTCATCTACCAGGAACCGACGCTCTTCCCCGACCTGTCCGTGGCCGAGAACATGTTCATCGGCCGTCAGCCGCTGCGCTCGGGCCGTCGCATCGACACGGGCAAGATGCGAGCGGACGCGCAAGCGATCTTCGCCCGGCTGGGTGTCCCGCTGGACCCGGCGCGGGTGGCCCGCGGCCTGTCGATCGCGGACCAGCAGGTGGTGGAGATAGGCAAGGCGCTGTCGCTGGACGCACGGGTCATCGTGATGGACGAGCCCACCGCCGCGCTGTCCGCGGCCGAGGTGGACCGGCTGTTCGCCGTGATCCGCACCTTGACGGAGAGCCCAGGGGGGTCCGGGGGGATGGCTTCCCCCCGGAAAGGCACAGCCGTGCTGTTCATCTCGCACCGGCTGGAAGAAGTCTTCGCCATCTGCCAGCGGGTCACTGTGATGCGGGATGGACGGCAGGTGCTCAGCCGGGTCCTCGACGGCCTGAAGGCGGACGACCTGGTCCGCGCGATGGTCGGCCGGGAACTCGCGGAACGGCCCGCCGAAGCGCACGGCGCTCCCGGTGAGCCGGTGCTGCACGTCGAGCGGCTCACCCGGGAGGGCGTGTTCACCGACATCTCATTCACCGTGCGATCCGGCGAGATCGTCGCGCTGGCCGGGCTGGTCGGCTCCGGACGCAGCGAGGTCGCGCGGGCGGTGTTCGGGATCGACCGCTATGACGCAGGCGCGGTCACCGTCGCCGGACAACGGCTGCGCCGCGCCTCACCTACCAGCGCGATGGCGGCCGGCGTGGGATTCGTGCCCGAGGACCGCCGCCAGCAAGGACTGGTCATGGACATGTCCGTGCAGCAGAACATCGCGCTCGCGTCGCTGAGCCGGCTGCGCCGCGCCGGGCTCATCAAGGCCTCGGCGGAACGCCAGCTCGCCGCCGACTGGACGCTGCGCCTGAAGATCAAATACGGCCGGCTCGGGGATCCGGTATCGACGCTGTCCGGCGGCAACCAGCAGAAGGTCGTGCTGGCCAAGTGGCTGGGCCGCAAGCCAGCCGTGCTGATCGTGGACGAGCCCACCCGGGGGATCGACGTCGGCACCAAGGCGGAGGTCCATCACCTGCTGTCCCAGCTCGCGCGGGACGGGGTGGCGATCTTGATGATCTCCTCCGAGCTGCCCGAAGTGCTGCGGGTCAGCGACCGGATCCTGGTGATGCGCGAGGGGCGGCTGATGGCCGAGTTCGGGCAGGCCACCGAGGAAGAGATCATGACGGCCGCCACGGGTCAAGCCCGGGAGCAGGCATGAGGGCGACGCCGCGGCTCGGCCAGCGGTCCGGGCCGCCCGCGCCGCCGCCGGCCGGCTCGGATTCCCGCCGGCTCACCGAACGTGCGTTCCGGATCAGGGAGTCCGGCATCATCGTGGTCCTCGTGGTGTTCACCGCGGTGACCACCGCGGTGCGGCACCGGTTCCTCGGCGTGACGAACATCCAGTTCATCCTGGTCGACACCACCGTGTTCGCGCTGCTGGCGCTGGGCGAGACCATGGTGGTGATCAGCCGGAACGTGGACCTGTCCATCGGCTCCGTGCTGGGACTGTCCGCTTACCTGTCCGCGAACCTGTTCGGCGGGCATCAAGGCATCCCGATCCCGCTGGTCTTCCTGGCCGGCCTGGGCATCGGGCTCGGCTGCGGGCTGGTGAACGGGCTCATGGTGTCCGTCGGGCGGGTGCCGAGCCTGGTGGTCACGCTCGCAACGCTGTACATCTTCCGCGGCATCGACATCCTGATCGTCGGCGGCAAGGAGGTCGTCGCCGCCTCGCTGCCACCCGGCTTCACCAACATACCGAAGGCCACCATCGGGGGCGTGCCGGATCTCGCCATAGCCGTCGCCATCGTGATCGCGATCGGCGCCTACTACCTCCGGTCCTTCCGCTCCGGCCGCGAACTGTACGCGATCGGCTCCAACCCGGACGCGGCCCAGCTGGCCGGGATCCCGGTCGGCAGGCGCGTGTTCACCGCCTTCGTGATCAGCGGCGGGATCGCGGGCATCGCGGGCGTGCTGTGGGCAGCCCGGTTCGGCACGATCGACTCGACCGCGGGAACGGGGTACGAGCTGACCGTGATCGCCGCCGTCGTCGTCGGCGGGGTGGCGATCTTCGGCGGCAGCGGCAGCGTGGTCGGGGCCGCGCTCGGCGCGCTGCTGCTCAACACCATCAGCTCCGCGCTCTACGTGCTGGGCATCTCCCCGTTCTGGGACCAGGCGATCGCCGGGTTCCTGCTGATCCTGGCCATCAGCATCGACCGGCTCATCTCGGCCCGGCTGACCGCCGCGCTGCGGCTGAGAGGACGCCAGCATGCTTAGCCGGGCACTGTTTAACCGGGCACTGCTCAATCGGACACTGCGGTGGGAAACGGGCCTGGCGCTGGTCGTCATCATCGTCGGCATCGTCGGCGCGGCCAGCTCACCGCAGTTCCTGACCGGGAACAACTTCTTCAACCTCGGCCTGTCCTACGGCGAGATCGCGATCATGACCCTGCCGATGACGCTGATCATCATCAGCGGGGAGATCGACCTGTCCGTCGCGTCCACGCTGGGGATGTCGAGTGCCCTGCTCGGCGTCTTGTGGAGCGACGGCTGGCCGATGCCCGCCATCTTCGCCATGGTCGCCGTGGCCGGCCTCGCAGCGGGCGCGGTCAACGGGCTGCTCGTCACCCGGCTCGGGCTGCCGTCGCTCGCGGTCACGATCGGCACGCTCGCCCTGTACCGCGGCATCGCGCTGATCCTGCTCGGCCCGAAAACCATCTCCAACTTCCCGCCCACGTACACCGACATCGCGGTCAACGGATTCCCCGGTATCTCCAATCTCACGTATTCCGCGGCCATCTTCGTGGTGCTCGCGGTGGTCTTCGGGGTCGTGCTGCACGCGACGCCGTTCGGCCGGTCCATCTTCGCCATGGGCGCCAGCACCGAGGCCGCGCTGTTCGCCGGCATCCGGGTCAAGCGGATCAAGACGATCCTGTTCATGATCTCCGGGCTGATCTCCGCCATGGCTGGCGTGCTGTGGACATTCCGGCTGTCCACCGCCGTCCAGAACAACGGGACAGGCCTGGAACTCAGTGTGGTCGCGATCGTGCTGCTGGCCGGGGTGTCCATCTTCGGCGGCAAGGGCTCCATCGCCGGCGTGGTGCTGGCCGTCCTGGCCTTCGCCGGGATCCAGAACGCACTGCTGCTGACGAACTTCAATCAGGAGGCCACCGGCGTCGTGACCGGCGGCTTGCTGCTGGTCAGCGTGTTCGTGCCGAACGCGGCGTCGTTCGCTCGCCGGCTTCGGGAACTGCGGCTTTTCAGGCAGCAAAGTTGAAAGGATAAAAAGATATGAAGCTCAGACAGGTAACCTGGTTCACCCTGTCCCTCATCACGGTTTCATCCCTGCTCACCGCGTGCAGCTCAGCCAGCAGTTCCAGCCCCCCAGCCACGTCGTCTTCGTCTTCGTCCACGGGTTCCGGCACGAGCGGCACGGCCTCCGGGTCGCTGAAGACGGGCCTCAAGGTCTTCGTCATCCCCAAGAACCTCGGCAACCCTTACTTCACCCTCGCCGACAGCGTGAAGAGCGGCGGCGCCCTCGCCGCGCTCAATACGCTCGGCGAGACCGGAAGCGAAACCAGCGGCACCGACGCCACGCCGGCCTCGCAGCTCCCGGCCATACAGGCGGCGATCACCAAGGGCGCTAACGCGCTCATCGTGTCCGCGACGGACCCCACCGCGCTGTGCCCCACCCTGACCTCGGCCATGAATCGCGGGATCACCGTGGTCACCTACGACTCGGACGCGCCGGCCTGCCGGTCCCTGTTCATCAACCAGGCGTCAACCTCAGCGATAGGGACCAGCGAGGTGGACCTGATCGCGCAGGAGATCCACAACAAGGGCGACATCGCGATCGTCTCGGCCACGGCGTCCGCGACGAACCAGAACGCCTGGATCGGCTACATGAAGACGGAACTCAAGAAGTTCCCCAACATCCACTTGGTGACCACCGTTTACGGCAACGACGACCCGACCACCGCCACTCAGGTGACGCAGGGCCTGCTGCAGCAGTACCCGAACCTGGCCGGCATCATCTCCCCGACCACGGTCGGGATCGCGGCGGCGGCCGCCGTGCTGGACACCGCCAAATACCGCGGCAAGATCGCCCTCACCGGCCTCGGCACCCCGGGCGCGCTGAAGAAGTACGTGGATGACGGCACCATCGGTTCCTTCGAGCTCTGGAATCCCGCGAACCTCGGCTACCTGGCCGCGTACGCGGCGGCGAACCTGGCATCCAAGAAGGTCACGAACGCCGCTGGCCAGTCGTTCACGGCGGGCAAGCTCGGCTCGTTCACGATCGGGTCAGACGGCACGATCCTGCTGGGACCGCCACTCGTATTCACCAAGTCCAACATCGGCAACTTCAACTGGGGTTTCTGATCCGGAGAAAAGAAAAGAAATGCACGATGTGAAGACCGCCCTGCGCGGGCAGCGGATCGAGCTGCCGTCGTGGGCGTTCGGGAACAGCGGGACGCGGTTCAAGGTGTTCGGCCAGCCCGGGGTGCCGCGGACGCCGTTTGAGAAGGCCGATGACGCGGCACAGGTGCACAGGTATACCGGTGTCGCTCCGGTCATGGCGGTGCATATCCCGTGGGACCGGGTCGGTGATTACGCGGCGCTGGCCGCGCACGCCAAAAGCGGCGGGATCGGGATCGGCACGGTCAACGCCAACGTGTTCCAAGACGAT
>JAFARZ010000355.1 GCA_019245115.1 Streptosporangiaceae bacterium
GATGCGGACGTCTGGGGTGCGGTCGACTGAGCTGGTGCGGAAGTCAATGGGGACCGCTGTCCTGCGTTGTTGCTACTGAGACGCAGGTGATTGTTGTTCGAGGCCCGCATGACGATTATCGTCGCCACGGCCCCGCAGATTCCCAGCAGCAGGACAATGCCCAGCAGGAGCGCCCATCTCGGCGGCCCCTGTCCGGGGCGACGCCCGGTCGGCCGCCCGGCTCCGGTCGGCCGCCCGGCTCCGGCCGGTTCGCGGCGACCGCGGTCATCGGTTGCTGTAGCGGCGGCCGCGGTGACAGCCGACGTTTGCAGGCGCGCGCCACATCCGGTGCAGAACAGCATGCCGCCCTTGGCGGGCCGGCCGCATTTCGTGCAATAGTCCATGGCTTAGCACCCCCATCAGATCAAGGGCTCCCCTCCCTCGGCCTTACGTTGAGTATGTGCGCGATTGCCGGTGGGGGAAAGCGACGATTTCGTCACGATTCGCCGCCACGGTAAGATCACTTCTGGCCTCGATAGGCTCCTAAGCATGTCTGCCGAATTGAATGCGCTCGTCACGGTCATGCCATTCGCCGAGCACCTCGGCGTGACATTGGAGGAGGCCGGCCCGCAGCGAGTTATCGCCCGGCTGGAGTGGGCGCCGCATTTGTGCACCGCGGCCGGCCTCATGCATGGCGGCGTCCTGATGTCGCTGGCCGACACCGCGGGAGCGCTGGTCACGTACCTCGGGCTGCCCGAGGGCGCGACGACCGCGACGATCACCTCCACCAGCCAGCTGTTCCGGCCCGTCACCGGGGGAGCGGTGCGCGCGGTGGCGACGCCGCTGCACCGGGGCAGAACCACCGTTACCGCGCAGACCAGCCTGTACGACGCGGAGCAGCGTCTGGTCGCCCAGACCACGCAGATCCAGGCGGTCAGGTCCTGATCGAACCCGCGCCCTGCACGCGAAGTTCGCTTCGATGTAACGGCGGGCTTGTCTGCGCGTCGGCGGTGCCATGCATTCTTACGGTGTATGGCCGTCTGGGGCGTGGCCCCTTGGCTGGAAGGGGCGCTCAGCAGTGGTATCCGACGATGGCAAGCTGGGCGGGAGCGGGCTGGCGGCACCGCCAGCGCCGGGCCCGAGCCGTCAGATCGTCGTCCCGCCGGCTCCCCGGGCGCCGCTCCGGGCGGCGGTGGCGCGGGCCATGGTCCGCCGTGCCAGGCGGCGCCTCCCGTTTGATGTGGCCGTTACCGCCAGCGGTGGCGGTGCCGTCTCCGGACCTGGGCAACCTGTGCTCCGGCTGCTGCGTCCGGAATCGTTTTACCGGCGTCTGGGCGCCCGGGGCCTGATCGGCTTCGGCGAGGCGTTCCAGGCCGGCGACTGGGACACCGATGACCTGTCCGGGCTGCTGACCGTGCTGGTGGCCGGGGTTGACGTGATCGTCCCGCGCGGATTGCAGGGAATCCGGGGACATGGCGCCGCGCCGCGCCGGCCACGCGCCGAGGAGCAGACCATCAATGGCGCCCAGCGCAACGCCCGCCACCATTACGCGCTTCCCGACGGATTGTTCCGCGCGTTCCTTGACGAGACGATGTGCTATTCCTCGGCGATCTTCCCGACCGGGGAGGACGGGCGCGTGCTGGCCGAAGACACGGTGCTGGCCGAAGACACGGTGCTGGCCGAGGCGCAGCGCAGGAAGATCGACCGGCTGCTGGATCTGGCCGGGGTGGGCAGCGGGACCCGCGTGCTGGAGATCGGCGCGGGGTGGGGCGAACTGGCCGTGCGGGCGGCCCGGCGTGGCGCGCACGTGCGCACCGTGACGAACATGGCCGAGCACGCCGGGTTCACGCGGGACCGGGCCGCCCAGGCCGGAGTGACCGGCCAGGTGCGCGTGGACCTGCTGGACTACCGGGAGCTCACCGCGGACGACGGCCGCTACGACGCCATCGTGAGCGTGGAGATGGTCGAGGCCGTCGGACGCCGCTACTGGCCGGACTACTTCCGGACCCTGGATCGCGTGCTCGCCCCTGGAGGCCGGATCGGCCTCCAGGCGATGACCATGCGGCACGACCGGATGCTGCGGACCAGCACCACCTTCACCTGGATAGACAAGTACATCTTCCCCGGCGGGCTCATCCCGTCGATCCAGGCCATCGAGGAGAACCTGGCCAGCCATACCGGCCTTCGCGTGCTCGACCGGTACACATTCGGCGAGCATTACCGCGCAACCCTGGGCTTGTGGCGGGCCCGTTTCAACCGCAACTGGCCCATGGTCGCCGGACTCGGCTTCGATGAGGCATTCCGCCGGACGTGGGACTTCTATCTCGCCTCCAGCGAAGCCGGGTTCGCGGCTGGATATCTTGATGTCCACCAGTTCCTGATCGGCCGGTAAGTATGTAGGCTCGGCCTATGCTGTCGCGACTGGGCGCGCTGTCAGCGCGAGCGAAATTGAATGGGTCGCGGCGAGGTCCTGCGCCGGACGATGCGAGCCAGACCAAGCCACCGTTCCTGGCCAGGCCGTTCGAAGCCGGAATGACCGGGTGGATTGTGGTCTTCGGGGGGTTCCTGGTTGAACTGATCGGTGCCGCCGTAACCAGCCGGATGTCCATCGCTGTCAGCCTGCCGGTACTGGTGATTCCGATAGTGATCGCCTACGGCTTCGCGGTCGCGCAGTGGCGGCAGGTGCGAGCTTCGGGAGCGGAGCCGGCCAACTGGTGGCACCTCGCCGGCGTTGTGGCCGCCCTCATCCTGTGGTCGCTGTTCCCCACCGTTCCCAATGGGCTTTCCTCGGCGAGCAGCGCCCCGGCCGCCTGTTCCTCGCTTGCCATACCTTCCGCCTCGTTCCCGGACTGCCTGCACCGCGCCAGCCTGGCGTTCGACTACCACACCATCACGTGGTGGTCCGCGGCGGGCCTGATCGTCGTCGGGGCGCTGCTGGCGCGCAGGTCACGGATCGCGGCCTGGGCGGCCATCCCCACCGCGATCGCCGGCTGCGCGCTCGCCGCCAGCTTCCTCCAGCAAATACTGAACCACTTCAGCGTCACCTGACCCCGGCCCGCGAGCCCGCCGCGCCGATCCGGTGATTCTGCGTCGGCCACCCGTCGGCTCAGCCGGCCCCGGTCACGCGGTAGAACGCGGTCGGCCACCAGTTGTCCGGCCACCATCGGTACCACCACGCACCCGTGTGCCCGTTGTCCGGGCCGGTTTCCGAGCCGAACGACCGCTCCGGGCTGTCGTACAACTCGACGTGTCCGGAGCCGAAGAAGACCAGGTCGCCTTGACGCGGTGCTGATTCCCTGCGCAGCCGCCAGTAGCCGAGCATCTCGGTCGTGGTCCGCGGCAGCCAGATGCCGGCCTGGCCGTAGGCGGTGCGGACGAGACCCGAGCAGTCGTAGCCGCCTTGCCCTTCGCCGCCGTAGACGTACGGCGTACCGGCCTGGGATTCGGCCCACTGGTAGGCGCGGATGCGCAGCGGAGTAGGCACCGGCAGCGTGACCCACAGCGTGGCGGGCGCACTGGGCTGGCCGTGCGGATTGGCCCAGACGACGAACCGGTAGCTCCACCCGGGCTGCAGGTTGTCGTAGCTGACGGTGTGGTAGTAGCCCGGCTCTTCGCCCGCCCGTATCTGTATGCCGTTCATCTGATAGAGAGCGTAGGAGTAGGACGAAGCGGCAGGCGATGCCGACCAGCCCGCCCGCAGCGCCGTCCCGGTCGCCCACATCAGATGAAGACCCGGCGGCGGGTTCTGCGCGACCGTGCTCGCCCACGTCGGCAGCGCGGACAGCGCGAGCAGTGCGAGCAGTGCGAGCAGTGCGAGCAGCGCGCTGGCCGCCGCCGATGCAAGCACCGGAATCACCCACAGGAGCACCGGATACCGGATCGCCCGTCGAGCCCAGAACGCGCCGGGCCGGGCACCCGGTTTACGACGGCGCTCTTGCCGAGTCGCCGTAACTGTCACCTCCGTAATCACGAGTGCTGATATGCCCACTTGGACACTTCAAACACATATGATGTTCAGAGATCCCTCAAGCCACACCGCAGTACGGTGCCACCACCAGCCCCGAATCGGCGCTCCCGCAGTGGAAGAACCTCATTAGGGCTCTTGGAAGAAAGGGCGCCAGGCTTGCGACATTCCGTCGCAAATCGGATTGCGGTGCCTTGCGGTGCCTTGCGGTTCTTGCGGTGCCTTGCGTGCCGGGCCTTGCGTGCCTTGCGTGCCTTGAGGCGCCTTGCGGTGCCGTGGGGACGGGTGCCGATTTATCGGGATATATCCGTTATATGACGGCGGCTGCGGTGAACGACGTGGGAAGAAAAGAGCTTCAAGGAGAATAGGGCGCCGGTTTCCAGCGCCTTTTCCTCCAAAGAGCCCTTATTTTCCGCAAAAGTGGCTGGCCCGTGTGCCCGCTATGCGGTGATACGTACAGCTCACCAGCTCCGCATCGCATCTCAGCGACGGCGACATGACCACGGATTGCGCGCAGGAACCGCAGGATCTGGACCCCTGGCATGTCGCCGAGCTAGTACTAGGCGGCGGCGCGGAGCTGATCCAGGTCCACGCCCAGCCAGTCACGCAGGCCCTTCGCCCCGGCCGGGGTTACCGTGACGATCCGGCTCGCCTCGCGCCGCGCGATCCACTTCCGGTCGAGCATCGTGCCGGACAGCGCGGCGCCCAGGCTGCCGGCCAGGTGGTACTGGCGTTCGCTCCAGTCCATACAGGCCCGGAGCAGCGGGCGGGTACGCCGCTCGAGCTGGCTGACGTCGATGCCGATCTCACCGAACCCCGCTGGGCCCGCTGAGCCCAGCAGGTAGCCGCCATCGCTATCGAGCATCAGACCTCGGCCGAGCAATGCCGCGGTCAGCGTCACTCCCACGGTGCCGGCCAGGTGGTCGTAGCACATCCGGGCCCAGCGCAGGTTCCGGGCCCGGCTCGCTTCCTTTAGCGTGCGCGCGGGCGATGCCGGGGCGAGCAGGGTGAGGATCTCCAGCGCGTCGGCGACCGGCTCCGAGGCGATCGAATACAGCCGCTGACGCCCGCTCGGCCGCACCTTGACGAAACCGCCGTCCACCAGTTTCCTGAGATGCGCGCTGGCCAGCGAGCGAGAGATACCGGCCGCCTCGGCCAGCGCCGATCCGGACTGCGGCGCCCCGCCGAGGAGGGCGAGCAGCATCTGGGCGCGATTGCGGTCCGCGATGAGCGCGGCGACCGAGGCGAGATCCGCGTCCGGGTCCATGCCGGTATCTTATCCCGGCGACAGTCAAACGTGGATTTGACGGTTACCTGCCTAGGGTGGAGACCATGATCGCCGCCGACCCAGCAGGTCTGGGGGACAGTTCCGCCCGGTCCAAGCCAGAGGAGCCGGGGGACAGCTTGTCCCGGCGCGAAAAGACCTTCACCCAGCGGCCTTCGCGGCCGGATGCCCGGGCGTGGATGCGGATCGCGTTCGCGATGTTCGCGGTGGGCTGGGGCGCGAACCAGTTCTCGCCCATGCTGATCGTCTACCGGCACGAACTGAACCTCAGCGCGGCGGCGGTGGCCGGCCTGTTCGTCATCTACGCGGCGACGCTCGTTCCCGGTCTGCTGGTCGGAGGTCCGGCCTCGGATCGCTACGGCCGGCGTCTGGTACTGGTCCCGTTCGTGGTGCTCTCGCCGGTCGCGACGCTGCTGCTCATCGTCGGCCCGCGCGATCTCGCGGTCATCGCGGCCGGCCGCGCGCTGGCCGGCTTGTGCTCGGGTGTGGTGTTCAGTTCGGCCACCGCGTGGGTGCAAGATCTCTCCCTCGCCGGGAATGCCGTCGCGCCGTACACCGGCGCGGACCCCGCGGCCGGGGCGCGCCGCGCCGCGCTCGCGCTCACCGCGGGATTCGGGCTCGGTCCGGTGGTGGCCGCGGGATTCGCGCAGTGGGCAGGGGATCCGCTCCAGGTACCGTACCTCCCGCACCTGGTGATCGGCGCGGTGGCGGCGGTCGCCGCGATGAGCGTGCCGGGCGCGCGGGCCGTGCGGGAGCCGGCCGCGCGCCGCGGGTGGCCGCCTACCGCGGTGCGCTCATGGCGCTTCTGGCTGGCAGTGGCGCCGGGAGCACCGCTGGTCTTCGGTTCGATATCGCTCGCGATCGTGGTGCTGCCCGAGGATGTGACCAGCGCGAAGACGTTGTCCGCCGGTTTCGCCGGCCTGATGACCATGCTGGCGTTCACCGCCGGTGTGGCCGCCCAGTCGCTGGCCCGGCGGATCGCGGCCGCCAACGGGCTCATCTCCGGGCTGGCTTGCGCCGCGGTCGGCACCGGCCTCGGGGTGGCCGCGGTTTACGGCGGCCAGGACCGGGCCGTGGCAGGCCTAGCCGCGGTGTTCCTCGGCGCCGCATACGGCCTGTGCCTGGTCTGCGGCCTGCGGCAGGCGGAGCGACTCGCCAGCGCGTCCGATCGCGGTGCCGTGGTCGCCTGCTACTACGCGCTCGCTTACGTGGGCTTCGCGGCACCCTATCTGGCCGCCGGGCTTGGCGCGCTGGCGGGAAAGGCAGCAGCGCTCGCCATCCTGGCCATAGCCGCGCTCGTCCTGTCGCTATGGACCGCCGGCTACGCCGCGATCACCGGTGTTAGATGAGCGTGCCCGCACTGCCGAGTCACCCCAGTGCCGCTACCCGATCACCCGCCCGGGGCTTACACGTAGAGCGTGCCGACGTCGGGTTCGAGGTCGGCAAGGTGGTCACAAGTGGGGCAATACCAGCGGGCCTGCAACGAGGTGCCGCATGCCGCGTGGCGGGGCGTCTGGCTGGCGTCGGTATGCCGGGCGGCCCAGCCGGCGAGCAGGCGGAGCGCTCCGGCAAGGTCGGTGCCCTCGGCTGTCAGCTGGTAAGTGGCCCGGGGCGGGCGATCGGAATAGGGGCGGGCGACAATCAGCGCGTCGCGTTCTAGGCGCTTGAGCCGCTCAGACAAAACGCTGGCCGCGATGCCGGGGACCTGGCCGGTGAGGTCGTTGAACCGGAGCGGCCCGGCCAGCAGCGCCTCGACTACCAGCAGTGTCCAGCGATCACCTACCCGGGCCAGCGCCTCGGCGAGCGGTGTCGCGGGGGTCTCCGTTTCAGCCATGAGCTGATCGTAGCCGCATAGCTGGCGTTCCAACGGAGGAAGGTAGTAACTTGCAAGTCACTACCGACTAGTGATGAGGAAGCGATGACGATCTTCGACGAGATCCAGGCAGGCATCGAGCAGCTGGCCCAGAGCACGGGCCCTTCCGTGGTGGGCATCGGACACCGATGGGGGGCCGGGTCGGGCATCGTGCTCGGCGACGGCCAGGTCCTGACCAACGCGCACAACGTACGAGCCGATCAGGTAACGGTCACCTTCGCCGACGGGCGGACCGCCGAAGGGCGCCTGGCCGGGCACGACATCGACGCTGACCTCGCCGTCATCGAGGTCGGCACCGGCGGCGCGGCGGCGCTGCCGTGGCCCAGCCAGCCGGCCGCCCGGATCGGCACGCCGGTCTTCGCCCTGGCCAATCCCGGCGGGCGAGGCCTGCGAGTGACATTCGGCTTCGTCTCAGGCATCGACCGGGTTTTCCGTGGCCCGCGCGGCCGTCGCATCATCGGCAGCCTCGAGCACACCGCCCCGCTGCTGCCCGGTTCCTCCGGCGGCCCGGTACTGACCGCCGGCGGTGAGCTGCTGGGAATCAACACCAACCGGCTCGGCGAGGGCTTCTACCTGGCCATACCAGCGGACCAGGCGCTGCGCGACCAGGCCAGCGCTCTGGCCAGGGGCGAATCGGCGTCACCACCCCAGCTGGGCGTCGCCATAGCTCCCGGCCACCTGGCGCGGCGGCTGCGCCGCGCAGTCGGGCTGCCGGATGCTGATGGCCTGCTCATCCGCGACGTCACCGCGGACAGCCCGGCCGCTAACGCCGGCCTGGCCTCGGGTGACCTGATCGCCGAGGCCGCAGGCAATCCGGTGCGCACCGCCGATGACCTGTTCGACGCACTAGAAGCCGCCCGCGGCGGCACACTTGAACTCAAAGTCGTACGCGGCACCGAAGAGCGGACCATCCAGGTGACACTGGCCGGAAACAGCCAGCCCACCCAGGACACATAACGACCCGGCATTGGTCGCAACCCGGCCGCGCGCAGCCCCCCGCGGCTCATCGGCAACATTTATACTCAGGCCGAATTAGGTCATTATGCTCAGGCGCTGCCGCTGCCCCGGGCTCAGAATGGGCTGCCAGCGCGGAAACCCGCGGAAGCGCCCCCAGACGCTGGCCAGACTTGCCGGAGGATCGTTCCATGATGTGGCTGCGATGGCCTGCCCGGCGCTGGGCAGTGGTCCTGGCTGCCGTTGCTGTCCCGGGGGTGCTGGCGGGCTGCGCGGCGGGATCAGCCCCGGCCGCTTCCGGGGGCGCCGGTCAGGCGGCGGCCACGAGGTGCCCGGCGGCGGCCCGCGGACAATGGACCGCGGCGGAGCCCGCCAGCCCGGGATCAGACAACAATGACCTGACGGGTGTGGCCGTGCTCGCGGCAGGTGACGCATGGGCGGTGGGAACCTACGCCGACACCAGCGGCGCACAGACCTTGGCTGAGCATTGGAACGGCACCGCCTGGTCGGTGGTGCCCACCCCGGACCCGGGCGGCTCGGGCGACTTCCTCAGCGCCGTCAGCGCGGTCTCCCGGTCCAGCATCTGGGCGGTAGGAGAGTACGAAAGGGGAGGGCAGTTCAAGACGCTGATCGTGCACTGGAACGGGACCACCTGGAACCAGGTGACCAGTCCCAGCCCTGGCAGTGTCAATTACCTGACCGGTGTCTGGGCAGTTTCCGCCGAGGACGTATGGGCCGTGGGGGATTACGGCAGCGGGCCGCCCGCCAGCCGCAGCCTGATCCTGCACTGGAACGGCACGCGCTGGACCCAGGTACCCATCCCGGATCCCGGGTCCCGCAGCGGGCTGGACGCCGTGACCGCCACGTCCGCCACCAGCGCCTGGGCGGTAGGCAGCTCCGGCAGCCAGCAGACCTGGCCCTTCATCCTGCACTGGAACGGCACCGCCTGGACGCAGGTAGCCGCCCCGCACCTCAAGGGGACAGGCGGCGAGCTGTTCGGCGTGGACGCCACCTCCGCCGTGAACGCGTGGGCGGCAGGCGATGTATCGGATCGCGCCGGACAGCACACCCTCATCCTGCGCTGGAACGGGACCGTATGGACGCGCGCACCCAGTCCCAACCCGGGAGGCTCCCGTTTGGTCGACTCCCTCCGCGGCGTGGTGGCGACGTCGGCCGCCAATGCCTGGGCCGCTGGCTACATCTCTAACGGCGCTAGCAGCCAGTCACTCATCTTGCACTGGAACGGCACCGCCTGGACCGTTGCCGCCAGTCCCAGCCCGGGGGGAGGCGCGGACCTGGTCGGCATCTCAGCCAGCTCGCCGGCCGGTACCTGGGCCGTAGGCCAGTTCGGGGCCGTCGGCGGCGATGACTCCTTCGCCGTCCGCTACTGCGCCCGCGCCAGCAGGTAAAGCGAAACCCCGCGCACCGGGCGAACGGGCAGCTCAAGATGTGCGGCCAAAGGCGTGCAGCGGAAGCCGTACGTACCCGATGTGTGATACTGGCTAGCCTATGCCTTCCTTTCCAATTGTCATGCGCGGCTACGCGCGCCGCCAAGTCGATGAGCTGTTCGCGCGCATTGACGGGACGCTCGGCCGTGGCCCCACCACATCCCATCCGGTCACTGCCGCCGATATCCGTGCTACGCAGTTCAGAACATCCCTGCGCGGCTACGATTGCAGGAAGGTAGACGAAGCCCTGAATGCCGCTGTCCAAGAGCTTGAACAAGAATCACACAACTGAGTCCGGGTGCCAGCCCTGTTGGGGCCGGCCGCAGGTCGTGGCGCGCCATATCAGCGCCGCTCCGGGTCCAGCACTCCCGGATAGCCTGGCCATCGCCGCGTCAGACGACAGAGGCGAGCGCTAGCTCCGCATGGGCTGCTCGGGCTCTCGCCGATTACGAGCCGCGTTCAACCGCGCCGGCCATCCGGTCCCGCACAGGTGAATGGACAGGCATCCCTCATCGCGGCATGTAGCGTGGCTAGCTGCGCGGCCTGATTGAATTGGCATTTTGCCCCGTGCTCCGGCTATGTCCGGTTTCCGATGCCACGAGGACGCGGAAGAAAAGGGCTGACCGGAAGAAAGGGTGCCGCTTTCCGGTGCCTTTCTTTCCATCAGGCTCTGATCTTCCGCAGGATGAGTGTCTGCACTGTCCGCTATATAGCGATATGCGCAGTTTGCAGGCGAGGCGGAGCCAAGGTGCGCCAGCGGAATGCCGCAAACCTGCCTCTGGACGGTGACCTGGGTCGATGCCTTGAATTAGCCGGCTGCTGCCAGCCCGCCGACGTTCCCGCGGAAGCGCCTTGTGAAACCACTCACAAGGCGCTTCCGCGGGAACGCGCCTCCGCACCTGAGAGCGCCGGGCGGTGCGTCAAGCCACCGCTGGGTCAGTGGCGGCGACTACTATGCCCTGATCACATCGCCCCGGACCGGCCTGCTCGCTGGCATGCGGGACACCAGTACGTGACGCGGTCCTGCTGTCCCATGGAACGGATGGAGGTACCGCAACGACGGCACGGGCGCCCGCGCCGGCCGTACACCCACGTTTGCTCGCCGCGGTTCGCGTTGCCCGTGATGACCTGCCAGCCTCGCTCCTTGTTCGCGTTCAGCAGCCGCCGCGCTAGTTCCACCACGGTTGGGAGGTCGGGCACGTCGTCAGCCGGCGCCCATGGGTCGATGCCGCGCAGGAACAGCACCTCGGCCTTATAGAGATTGCCGATACCGGCCAGGTTGCGCTGGTCCATGAGCGCCTCGGCAATGGGCCGGGCCGGCTGCGCCAGAAGGCGGCGGACGGCCTCGTCCGGATCCCAGTCCGGACCCAGCAGATCGGGGCCGAGATGCCCGACGACCCGCTGCTCGTCACGGGTCCGCAGCAGTTCTACGACGCCGAGCTGGTAGCCCGTGGCCCGCCACGTTTCGTTGGCGAGGATGAGGCGGATACGGTGCCCGTCCTTGACCGGCTCGGCCGCTGGTGTCACCCGCCAGGATCCGTCCATCCGCAAGTGAGTGTGCACGGTGAGCCCGCCGCGCGTCCGGATCAGCAGGTGCTTGCCCCGGGAGGCGGCCTCGGTCACCATGTCGCCGGTCAGGTCGGCGGTGGCCAGCCGGGGGACGCGGAAGTCGCTGTGGGTCAGCGTCCGGTCCGCCAGCGCGTCATGCAACCGGCGCGCCGTGTACCAGACCACGTCTCCTTCGGGCATGCCTCCAGTATCAGCGCCATCCCGGTATTCGCCGGACGGTCTTCAGCGGCGGTCGGTTCCCCGCGGGTCGTACTGGCCCGGATAGCCGCCCTGATAAGCCGGTCGCTCGTCGCGCGGGTCGGGCCGTGCGCCGCTGGCGGCCGGCCTGCCGTAGTCCCAGGCGCCGGATCCCCAGCGCGGCTCGGGGGTCCTGCGGTCGCCACCAGACCCCCGGCCGTTGTCGTTACGGTAGTTCTCGCCGTGCGGCGGGGTCTGCGTGAGCGGCATCGCCTGGCCGGACTGGCGCGACTGACCGGGCTGACCGTAGGCGTACGGGTACGCCGCGGTGCCGCCGTTGCCGTCCTGGACGTCGCGCCGGCCCGGCCCGTTCGCCGCTGGGCCGCCGCGGGCGGTGCCAGACGGCAGGTCATATCCGTACGGAGGCGTCGTGTGGTCATATCCGTGCTGGGGGGTGCTGCCGTGGTAGCCACCGGTGGCCGCTTCGGTATCGGCGACGGTGAACGCCTGCGTGTCCTGCGAAGACGCCGGCTCCCGGGCGTCCCGGGCGCGCCGCGAGGCCTGATAGGAGCGTCCGTCGACGCTTCCGCTCGATCGCAGCGAGTATGCCGCGCTGGTCAGCGGGTCCTCGCCCGCGCTGTGCCGGCCGCGGCCGCCCGCCGGACGGGCATGCTGCGCCGGAGGAGCCGACGGTGCTGAATTGGCCTGGGCCTCCGGCCACGGCGGCTGGGCTTGCGTCGGATACGGCTGGGAAATCGCCCGGGGCTCAGCCGCACGGGGCTGGGGGCCGGTGTTCTGGGCCGGCTGGAACCCGGGGATCTGGAAAGCCTGAGTGGTGCTCTGCGCCGACTGTGCCGACTGCGCCGGCTGCGGCCCGGAGACAGCGAAGGCCTGGGTCGCGACCTGGCTGGACGGCGGGGCCGGCGACTGGCGCGGGCCGTCAGGACGAGGAACGGCGGCACGCGGATCCCTGGGCCGCGTATCCCCAGGACGGGGCTCGCCCGAACGGGGCTCGCTTGAGCGGGGGTCGCCAGGACGCGAACGGCGCTGACCCGGTCTGCCCTCGGGCTGAGCCGTCCTCGCGGTGGTCGCCAGCGGCTTGTCCGAGGCGAGGTCGTCCCAGAACTGCTCGTCCGAGACGCCACCGAACGCTTCTTGCGGCCATAGCTCCGCGTCCACGTCGGTTCCCCTGCGCCAGCCAACGCGATCCGCTAGCCCGAAACGAAGGCGCGACTTTGCCACAGCTTCCCCTTGTCGTTCGGCTTGTCCGGCCCACTCGCGCGGCTGGTCGGCTAGGACGGGACGATTGTCTGGTTCGTCAGTGTCAGCAAAATCAGTGTCAGAAGGACCGCCGTCGGACCGGAGGCTCCAGTACGCGACGGCCACGATCACGCCGACGGCCAGGGCCACGAATCCCGTGAGCGGAAGCATCTCTCCATCCGGAACAGCCATGGCCTCGTGGTGGCGCTAGCCAGGCGCACGCGGCCTTGGACGCGAGCCTCCCCCCGGTATTCGCGAGCGCCGTGATACCCGCTTGACCTGATTGTTGCTTACCTTTGGGTAGCGTGTCACACGATTGGCAAACTTTCATTCGTGTCCGAGTGCACCGGATAACCGAGCGCTACGGATTACCGGTTACCACAATGCGGCCGCGGCCTATGGTGGCGGCGGCGATGGCCGCCCACGCGGTTTGCAAGGGCGCGCCATCCGGCAGATCCAGCATGGTGTTCAGCGCGTACACGGTAATGCGGTACGAGTGGGGCGCGCCCTGAGGGCAAGGCGCGTCGTACTTCGCCACGCCCGCGCTGTTGAGTGCCTGCCGCGCTCCTGGCGGGTGGGCGCCTTCCTGGATGTTGGTGGAAGTAGGGGCGATGTGGAAAACGATCCAGTAGATGAAAGGCGTTATGGGAGCCGAGGAGTCGTCGACGACGAGCGCGTAGCTCCTGGTCTGCCCGGGCGCGCCGGACCAGGTAATGGGCGGGCTGGTTCCTTTGCCATGACAGGTGAAGCTAGCGGGCAGCACGCCCTGAGTGAACGCCTGGCTGCCGATCGTCATCTGCGCGGGGGCTACCATCGAGCCCGGGTTCAGGAACCCGCAACCAGCCAGGGACACGACGGCAAGCAACGCGCCGGACAACGTCGTGCCAGCGCGCCTGACTGAGGTCACCATCATCGCTTGCGATCATATTGCGCGACCGGAAGCTACCGCCCGTACGGCGCGTTGAATGGTTCCGGGGGAGTAGGAAACGAACCTGAGAGGCGGCATTGCGGATCGGTCTACTGGGACCGCTACAGGTCCGGGACCAGGCGGAACGGCCGATAGCCATCGGCGGGCGCCAGGTCCGCGTGCTGCTCATCTTGCTGGCCAGCGACGCCGGGCGTGTCGTACCCACCGGGACGCTGGCCGGCGGCCTGTGGCCGGACGAGCAGCCCGGTGATCCGCCGAACGCGCTACAGACCCTCGTATCACGTCTGCGGGCCGCATTGCGCGGGGCCGGCTACGGGAGCCTGATCGAGTCGCACGCGGCCGGTTACCGGCTGGCAGTGCCGGCCGACGCGGTGGACGTGCTGACTTTCCGGGCCAAGGCGGCGCAGGGCCGCCGGGCGCTGGCCGACGGCGACGCGGAGACGGCGGCCCGGATCTTGCGCGAGGCCCTTGGCCTGTGGCGGGGACAGCCGTTCGCCGACGCCGAGGGGTATGAATTCGCCGACGCGGCCGCGATCAGGCTGGTGGAACTGCGAGGAGAAGCGGTACTCGACCGGATCGAGGCCGAGCTCGCCCTGGGCGAAGGGGCGAGCCTGATCGGGGAGCTCAAGGCGACGATAGCGGCCGGGCCGCTGGCCGAGCGCCCCCGTGCCCTGCTCATGCGCGCGTTGTACGCGGGAGGCCGCCAGGCCGAGGCGCTCGCGGCCTACACGGAGTTCCGCGAGCTGCTGGCGGATCGGCTCGGCGTGGACCCCTCACCCGCGCTGCGAGAAGTGCACCTTCGCATCTTGCGGGGGGAGGAATCTCACGAACGGTCTGTGGTACCACCCGCGGGAATCCCGGCTCCGCCCGCGGGGCCGGCGCCGCTGACCAGCTTCGTCGGTCGCGAGGACGAGTTGTCCCGGCTGCTGAAGCTGTTGCGGGACTCCGCCCGGCTGGTGACGCTCACCGGCCCGGGCGGAGTGGGCAAGACCCGCTTGGCGACGGAGGTGTCCGGGCGCCGCGAGATGCCCGCGTATTACGTGCCGCTGGCGCCGGTGACCGATCCGGCCGAGGTCCCGTACGCGCTACTGGATGCCCTCGGCATGCTGGGGCCGGTGATCCAGCGCCGCACCGGGGAATCCGCTCCGGCCATTGATCGTCTGTGCGCCGCGCTCAGCGACCGGGACGACATGCTGATCCTGGACAACTGCGAGCACGTGATCGAGGCCGTGGCCGCGCTCGCCGCGCAGGTGCTGGCGGCGTGCCCGCGGATACGAATCGTCGCCACCAGCCGCGAACCGCTCCGTATCGAAGGCGAGACCCTCCTGCCCGTGCCGCCGCTTCCGGTCCCCCCGCCCGCCGATCCTTCCTCGGAAACATACGCGGCCGTCCGCCTGCTGTGTGACCGGGCCGCGTCCGTCCTGCCCGGGTTCCGTCTCGGCGAAGGGAACGCCGAGGCGGTGGGGCGCGTCTGCCGGGTGCTCGATGGCATGCCGCTGGCGATCGAACTGGCCGCGGTCTGGCTCCGGGTGCTGTCGCCGGCTCAGCTCGCCGAGCGCCTGGACGACAGGTTCGCGCTGCTCACCGGCGGAAGCCGGACGGCACTGCCGCGGCACCAGACGCTCCGCGCCGTGGTCGACTGGAGCTGGGAGCTGCTGTCGGAGCCGGAGCGGGTACTGGCCCGGCGGCTGAGCGTCTTCCCCGACGGCGCCACGCTGGCCGCCGCCGAGCGCGTGTGCTCCGGCGACGGGCTCCCGGCCGGAGATGTCCTGGTCAGGCTGTCCGGCCTTGTCGACAAGTCGATTCTGGCCATGACCAGCCAGCCGGACGACACCGCCCCCCGCTACCGCATGCTGGAGACGGTCCGGGCGTACTGCCTGGAGAAGCTCTCCGCCGTGGCGGAAGCACGCCGGGTCCGCGACCGTTTCAGCGCGTACTACCTCGATCTGGCCGAGAGCGCGGATCCGCTGCTGCGCGGCCCCGACCAGACACGGTGGCTCCGCGAGCTCATCGCCGAACAGGACAACATCTACGCCGGGTTGCGCTGGCTCGTCGCGAGCCGCGACACCGACGGCGCGCTCCGGTTCGTCAGGGCGCTGGGCTGGTACTGGATGCTGCGCGGGCAGACCGGCGAGCCGGTCACGCTGGCCGCGGAGGTGCTCGCACTCGGACCGGGCTCCCGCACCATGCGGATGGCGGAAGCCCGGGTCATCTGCGCGCTGATGGCGGCCGGCCCGACCTGGGACATCGATGAGGTCCGGACGGATCTGGACGCCGCGCTCGCCGCGCTCGGCGAATGGGCCGAGGACTGGCCCTCGTATCACCCGATGGCCGCGATGGTCGAGCCGGTGCTCGCCATGTTCGACCACGACTTCGATCGCGCGCAGAGCCTGATAGCCCGGTTCCGCGACGCGGTGGATCCATGGCTCCGCGCCGCGGCGTCCCTGCTCCGGGCGTCGTTCGGCGGGATATTGGGAGGTACGCCAGAGTTCGAGGACGACCTTCGCCGCTCGCTGGCCGCGTTCCGCGAGCTGGGCGAGAAATGGGGCTCGGCGGGAGCGCTGCTGCAACTCGCCCAGCTGTCACAGGTACGCGGTGACTGCGCGGGCGCGCTGGCCGAGCTCGAGGAAGCTACGGCGCTCGGCCGGGAGCTGGGCGCATGGGGCGACCTGCCGCAGATCGACGGGAAGCTGGCCAGCGTACGCGTCCGCATGGGCGACCTGGCCGGCGCTCGCGTGGATCTGGACCGGGCGGAACGTGCCGGCGCCGGCGCGGCCGCGGATCGTGCCGACTCGGCCGCCTGGCTGTCGGTGGTGCGCGCCGAGCTGTGCTGGCGCGAGGGAGATCGCGAAGAGGCGGAACGGCTGTGCCGGAGCGCTCTGGCCTGGATGAACACCCAGAAGGCAGCCTGGTTCCAGGCCATGCGGGCTCAGGTGCTGGCCCGGCTGGCCGTGCTCACCCGGGAAGGCGGTAATGGCGCGAAGGCGCTCGCCCTGCTCGGCGACGCGCTGCGGGCCGCGACCGTATGGGTGGATCACAGCTGCCTGGCCGACGTCATCGATGCCACCGCGCTGCTCGCCGCCGACAGCGATGAGCGGACGGCCGCCACACTACTCGGCGTGGCGCACACCATCAGGGGAGATTTCGACGAGAGCAGCCTGGACGCCCCCGGTGTGCGGCAGGCGGCCCGGGAAGCTCTTGGCCTCCCGGGCTTCGAAGCCGCCTACCAGCGCGGCCGGGATCTCAGCTACGCCGACGGCCTGGCGCTCGCCGCGCAGGTGACTGGTACGGACCTCCACCGGTAAGGCGGCGAGCGGAGCGAAAATAAGGCCTTGCGGCGGTAGACCCGCACCGCCAGCGGCGCGAACACCACGAAGATGCCCAGCGCCCACAGCAGCGACTTGACGACAGGCGCGGCGGCGGGGCCGCCGATGAGCAGCGCCCGTGCGGCGTCGGTCAGGTACGTCATGGGGTTGACCTTGACGAATGCTTGCAGCCAGCCGGGCATGGTCGCCGATGGCACCAGCACGTTGCTGCCGAAGGCCAGCGGAAAATAAAGGAGCGAGCCGAACCACTGCACGCCCTGCGGGGTCTTCACCAGCATGCCGAGCAACGCCGAGAGCCAGCACATCGCGAGGGCGAACGCGAGCACCAGCAGGCAGCCCGCCGCGGCGGCGAGCGGGGTGGCGGTGACGCGGAACCCGAGGATCATGCCGAACCCCAGCGTGATCGCCACCGAGATCGCATACCGCACCATGTCGCCGAGCACCGCGCCGGCCAGCGGCGCCCACCGCGCGATCGGCAGGCTGCGGAACCGGTCGAAGACGCCCGAGGAGATGTCATTGTTGAGCATCAGGCCGGTGCCCAGCGTGGCGAAGACGACCGTCATGACCAGGATGCCGGGCAGCTCATATTGCAGGTATTTGTGGGTGTTGCCGGAGATGGCCCCGCCGAAGACGTACGTGAACAGCAGCAGGAACATGATCGGGTTCAGGCTCAGCCCGAGCACGTCCTCCATGTTGGTGCGGATCTTGAGCACGCTCCGCCAGGTCAGCGTGAAGGCGTTCTGGAACGCGACGGCCGGGCTCAGGTGCCGGGCGGGCTCGGCAATCGTACTCATCGGACATCTCCTTCCACCGGACGTCCGGTCAGCGTGAGGAACACCTCGTCCAGACTCGGTTTGCGCAGCGAGAATTCGGCGAGCTCGATGCCCCTGTCGTCGAGTTCGCGCGCGATCCGCGGCAGCGAGATGGAGTCAGGTACGGCCACTGTCACCACCGTCCGTTCGTTGTCAATGACTGGTTCAGCGCGGGTCAGCTGCTGCAGTAGCCCGGCCACAGCGGCGGTCTGCCCGGGGTCGGCCGGGGCGGCTTCGAGGATCCGGCCACCGGTCTTGGCCTTGAGTTCGCCCGGGGTCCCGGTGGCGATGACCTTGCCGTGATCGATGACCACGATGTCGTGGGCCAGCTGATCCGCCTCTTCCAGGTACTGGGTGGTGAGCAGGACAGTGACCCCGTCCGCGACCAGCTCACGGATCATCGCCCAGACATCGGACCGGCTCCGCGGGTCGAGCCCGGTGGTCGGCTCATCCAGATACAGCACCCGGGGATTGCCCACCAGGCTGGCGGCCAGGTCGAGCCGCCGTCGCATCCCGCCCGAGTAGGTCTTCACCGGCCGGCCGGCCGCGTCGGTGAGGTCGAAGCGAGCCAGCAGCTCGGTCGCCCGTGCCTTCGCCTCGGGCCGGCCGAAACCGAGCAGGCGCCCGATCATGATCAGGTTGTTGTGCCCGGACAGGCCCTCGTCCACCGAGGCGTACTGACCGGTGAGCCCGATCAGCTGACGAACCTGGTGCGCGTCCCGCAGCACGTCGTATCCGCAGACCCGCGCCTGCCCCTCATCCGGCCGCAGCAGCGTGGCCAGGATCCGCACGGCAGTGGTCTTGCCCGCGCCGTTCGGACCGAGCACCCCCAGAACCCGCCCCTGGACGGCGGCAAGGTCCACGCCGTCCAGTGCGGTCGTCTTGCCAAAGCGCTTGACCAGCCCGGTGGCCTCAATGGCGTTGGCACCCTTTGCGTCATATCGCATATGGCCATGGTGCCGTGGGCCGCTGTCAGAACGCGCACAGCCCGCTGTTAATCTCTCCGCGCCAGGGCCACGCTGGCGCGCGGCCGGCTTGGGGCCACGGCGACCACCACCCCCAAGGGGGCGGGGTCGCCGCGGCAGCTCGCTCCGCTCGCTCGTTTCCCTGCCGCGCCAGGGCCACGCTGGCGCGCGGCCGGCTTGGGGCCACGGCGGGAATTGCCGCCCCTGCGGGACGGCAACCGCCGCGGCGCTCGCTGGCGCTCGCCGCGGCGGTACCGTACCGGACTAACTCAACTCGTGTTGGCTGCCGTGTCGTCCACCACGAAGGAGGTCTGCAGCGAGGCGTCCTCGGTGCCGGTGAACTTCAGCGTTATCTTCTGGCCCGCGAAGCTGCTCAGTGAGTAGGAGTGCTGCGCGTAGCCGGTGATGTGGTTGAGGTTGGAGAAAGTGGCCAGCGTGGACAGCACCGTGCCGGAGCTGTTGAGCACCTGGACTTTCAGCGTGTCGAAGGCGGTGGTCGTGGTGGTCTCGGCCGTGTCGATGTGCAGCCAGAAGCTGAACGTCGTGCCGGTGCAGCCGGCCGGGATCGTCACGCTCTGCGACAGGGTGTCGGTGTGGGTGGTGCCGTAACCGTCGAGCCACGCGTACCAGCTACCGCTGTGTGAGGTCTCGCCCGCGCCGTTCGCGTTGATGACCCCCGCGGTAGCCGACCACGGTGACGCCGACCCGGTCTCGAAGCCCGGGTTGCCCAGCAGCTGGGTGTGGGTGCTGCACCCGCCGCCGCCGGAGGTGCCGATCGTCCAGGTGAAGCTGGCCGACCCGGAGGCTCCGGTGGTGTCCTTGGCGGTGACCGTCACGCTGCTGGTCGCCGCCGTGGTCGGGGTGCCGGAGATCAAGCCGGACGAGGAGATGGACAGGCCAGCCGGCAGGCCGGTGGCGGTGTAGGTGAGGGTCTGGCCGGAGGCCGAGTCGCTGGCGCTGATCTGCAGGCTGAC
>JAFARZ010000050.1 GCA_019245115.1 Streptosporangiaceae bacterium
GGCGCCAGGCGCTGACACGATGACTCACATGCCCGCTGTCCGCCGCTTCCAGGCCGAGGACGCTCCCGTCGCCACAGCCATCATCCAGGGCCTTCCGGACTACTTCACCGACGACGTGCCCGCCAAGGCCGTGCGCGACGCCGCCAGCCACCAGGCCTGGGTCATCACCGACTCCGGATCGGTCGCGGGTATTGCCGTGGCCGCCAGGAAATCACCCAGTGGCGCGGAAATCCTGTGGATCGCCGTCGACGCGGCCCGGCGTGGCCGCGGCCACGGAACCAGGCTGCTCGGCCACGTCCTGGACCACCTGGCAGCGGCCGGGATCAGCGTCGTGGAGGCCAAGACCCTGGACCGTTCCTCCGGCTACCGCCCCTACGAGGCCACCAGGGCCTTCTGGGAACGCAACGGCTTCATCCACATCGATACGATCGACCCGCTGCCCGGCTGGCCTCCCGGCAACCCGGCAGCAATCTACGTAGCCGCAATCCGCCCAACCCGATGACAAGCACGCCAGCCAACCGCAGCTCATGCTCGTTAACTTCTGCGTCGCACCGAACGGCCCGTAATGGTCGGGCCAGGTTCGGGAGGCAGCGGCTGGCAGCCCCGGCGCTCCCGGTCCGCGGCATCGCGGCAGGCGAGCACGGCCACGTCGCTGTCACGCACGAGCGGTCGCCGTCCCTCCAGGTCGCAGACGATGTCCGGGCCGCGCCCGGTCGAAGGCCAGGTCGCTCGCCGAGGCCGCACCGCGCAGCGGGCTGGCCTCGGGCTGGTAGAAGTCCGCATCGCCGTCGATGTACAGCACGCCGTACCGTCCGCGCCGCCGCAACGCCAGCATCGTTCCGAGCAGCAGCGAGCAGTCGCCCCCCAACACGACCGGGAACTCCCCGTTCTCAGCGATCATTTAGGTCCGGGTCGAGTACTGGCGCGGCACGACTTCGGGCAGGAAACCTGGCGGCCTCTACGGCCGTCTCAGTGCACTCCAGCGCGGTGCCTGCCTGCCCGGCCGCCATATCTGCGCTCCAGGCTGGTGCTCACGCGGGCTCGGTGAGCGCCGTGGCGGCGTGCCTGACGATGGGCCCCGGCGTACGACGGGCCCAGGTCCGCCATCAGTTCCGGCTTCAGGGCTCCGGCATGCCGGGGCAGGTAACCAGCGCGCGCGGACCGCACCCCGGCGCCGGCGAGCCATGCGGCCTGCGGCCGTCTGACCAGCAGGGGCGGGGGCGGCGCGCGAGGGCTGAGCGGTGGCGATCGCAGTGAGCCGGTGGTCCCAGGGGGCGTCCTGACCAGGGCGCTGATGAGTATGACCAGCAGTAGGGTCAGCACGACCACGAACCAGAACAGAAGCTCGCTGTCCACGGTCGCATAGCTCACCGGTGCCTCCTGGCCTGCTGGGCCTCGCACCCGGAGCTGTCGGCAGGGTATGCCAGGCCCTGAGTCATACGGGCTGGCCAGCCGCTACCCCCGCGTCGTCTGGCCAAACTGAGCCGTCACCGGACCCTGCCGGTCAGGGCACGTACATCATGGGTCAGCTGGATGGTTGAGATCCGGTCGTTATTGCGCCGCCCCGAATGCGGAGATTCCCGTGATCGCACGGCCCATGATCAGGGTGTGAATCTCGTCGGTGCCTTCGTAGGTGCGGACGCTTTCCAGATTGCTGGCATGCCGCGCGGGTGAGTGGTCCAGGGTGATGCCGTTACCGCCGATGATGGTGCGCGCCTCGCGGCAGATGGCGATGGCGGTTCGGACGTTGTTGAGCTTGCCGAAGCTGATCTGCTCGGGCCGGAGCCGGCCGGCGTCCTTGAGCCGTCCGGTATGCAAGGCGACCAACATGCCTTTCTGGATTTCCAGCACCATGTCGACGAGCTTTTGCTGGGTGAGCTGGAACGCCGCAATCGGCGCGCCGAACTGGCGGCGGTCCAGCGCGTAGGCCAGCGCGGCTTGATAGGCGTCGCGGGCCGCGCCAATGGCACCCCACATGATCCCGTAACGGGCCTCGTTGAGGCAGAAGAACGGAGCCTTGAGGCCGACCGCGTCGGGGAGCATGGCACCGGCAGGCAGGCGAACACCGGTCAGGGTGATGTCGCACTGAATCGAGGCGCGCATGCCGAGCTTGTGCTCGATCGGAGTGGCGGCGAAGCCGGGCGTCGCGGTCGGTACGACGAAGCCGCGGATGCCTTCGCCGGTGCGCGCCCAGATCACCGCGACGTCGGCGATCGAGGCCAGCCCGATCCAGCGCTTGGCGCCGTCGATCACCCAGTGATCGCCGTCGCGCACCGCGCGGGTCCGCATGCTCGCCGGGTCGCTGCCCGCGGTCGGCTCGGTGAGCCCGAAGCAGCCGATCAGCTCCCCGGCGGCCATCCCGGGCAGCCACCGCAGCTTGTGCTCCTCGGAGCCGAAC
>JAFARZ010000057.1 GCA_019245115.1 Streptosporangiaceae bacterium
ATGGTTGGCGCAACGTACCCCTTCGATATCCCAGGTGACTGTGAGCTGTGCGGTTAATGTGACGAAAGTTTCGGCTCTGGGCGGTCGGCCGGGCCAAGTCTGCGCGCGCCGACTTCCAGAGAGCCCGCGAATTAGCCAACGGGGTCCTATCGTGCACCAAAATAACCACAGAACCCGAATCGACCACAGGAGTCTGCTGGAGTAGGAGGACATACGGGATAAAACGGCCGAGCAACCCGCGCCAGTGAACGGGTGAGGCCGGCAACAACGGACGGGCAGGCCGGCAACAACAGACGGCGGCGGCCCTACGCCGGCGAAACGAGCCGACGGCCCGCGCCGAGAGAGGGCGGCGCTTGCGGCGTTCGGTACAGTCCACAGAGCCCGGAAAGCCGTTATCGAATCGTTGCCGGACGGTTGCGAAAAGTAGCAAATCCTCTGAATACCACACTTTGGCCGTGATCGGCGGTCATGTCTAGGCAGAATCAACTGAACGGATATTTTTGCGCGGACCAGACGAAGGGAGCCTGGTGACCCACCCTGAGTCCGGGCCTGAGATCGCGCCTGGCACGCCGATGCGCAAGGTCGTGCCGCCGCGTTTGGTCGGCCCTTACCTGACCGGGCAGCGTGACGTGCTGGCCGGATTTGTCTACCGGGCCGAGGACCTGGTATTCCGCGAGCCGGCGGATGCGTACGACGCACTGGGTCTCGGCTTCGACGGGTCGGAGTTCACACCCGGGATGAGCGAACTTCACGTCATCTGCTGGCCTGCACGTCCGGTCGACGGGTACCAGCGCCGCGACACCACGGCGGACATCCCCGAGTACTTCATTGATCCCATACCGATTCCGGTGGGCGCCACCATGCACCGGGTCGGACCGGAGGACTCGGAGGAACTCGTCGCCGAATATGACGGCCTGGCCTGGCAGCAACTGGGGGCGTGAGCGATGCGATACCGATTGATAGCCACCTACCTCGGCGCGCCGTACCAAGCCGCGCTCGGCCCGGACGGCGAGGAGGTGACGCTGTTCGCGGCCTGCCCGCCGCCTGAGGAGCTTGGCTTCAGCTCCGCCGCCGGCCACTGGCGCAAGCCAGTCGCCGTACTCGACCTCGACGGCCTGCGGGTGTCCAGGCCGGCGGGCTGGTACCGCGGCGAGCGCTGCCTGGTCCTCGACGACCAGGGCGACCGGCTGCACATCGCCTATCTTGGCCGTGACTCCAGGCAGGCGAGAGAGCTCGGATACTGGGAGATCGACCGCGACGTGTTCGAGATGGTCGTTCCCCGGGTCGACGTCAGCGATCTGACCGAAGAGCAGGTGGACATCCCGCTGGCCTCCGTCGCCATCCCGGCAACGCAATCGGCACCGCTGCCGGCGCCGCCACAGCAACTGGCACCGGAGACGCTGCCGGAAACGCAGCCGCCTTTTGTCCCGAACCCCGAGCCCGGCCAAGGCCAAGGTCCAGGCCAAGGCCAAGGTCCAGGCCAAGGCCAAGGCCAAGGCCACGACCCGGACTACTCGAATGGCTACCACGCCCCGGACCGCGTGGCGGCCTGGCACGGGTCACCGGAACCGTGGACGATCGACGCGACGTCGCGCAATGGGAATGGGCACAACTACAACAACGGACGCATCAGCACCAGCTACAACCAGCGCGGTCAGGACGAGGGCCCGCGGTACGGCTACCAGGAAGATCCTGGCCCTCGCATGGCGCGTCGGGAACGCGTGCCGATCCAGCCGATTTTCGCGGAGCTTCTTGATCTGGCCGCGATCCCGCAGTCGGCCTACGCGGTAGACGACGAAGTGCCCGGTGCTATGTGCCTGCTGAAGGTCGACGGCGGTTTCGAGGTGTTCGCCAGTTCCGCGGAAGCCCGGCTTGAAGTGCGGTATTTCGAGGACGAAGAGGCCGCCTACTTCTACCTGTTCGGCGTCCTCGCCGCCGAGGCGGTGCGCAGCGGACGGCTCGGGCCCCCCGACCGAGGGCCGATCCAAGGGCCGATCCAGGGGCCGGACACGCACGGCGATCAACTGGAAAACGTTTCGAAGTACTTACAGAAGCGAAATTGTCCCAATTCGCCCCGTAGTCAGGTTAGGCTCTTCAGTAGCCGGCGGGGCTGACGGTCCCCCGCTCCCCAAGCAGCCCCGTCGGCCCCTCTCCTGTTGCCACTAATCACTTCGCGTATCACGAAGCGGCACCCGCCACCGATCGCCCGCCAAGTACTGTGTCCATCGTGACCGCGCCCGTCTCCGGAGTAGCGAGCCTGGCGGTACGTGACCTGCTCCGCGGTCCTCGTCGCTGCGGCCGGGTCCTCGCGGTTCTCCCCGATGTGATCTACCTCGAGTTCCCGGACAGCGCACCCGAACCACGGGTGATAGCGGTGTCGTCGCCCGACGCTATCAGGCTGCCCAATGCGGTGGTCACCTCGCGCCAAGCACAGCTGATAACCAGCGGAACGGACGCGGAGGCAGGCGAAGGGCGCCTCACCGCCGGCGGTCTCGATGTAAGAATCATGCGCTGGTGGGATCCGTCCCCGGTTTTCGGCCCGCTGTCCCGTGTCCGGCTGGACCATGGCGCCGCCGTGCTGGCCAGGCACTGCCAGGCCGCCGAGTACCAGGGCGGCCTCAGCGACCATCACGTCCCGGCCAGCCTCGCGGCGGCATGCGCCAGCGGCAATCTGGCTGACGCGGTCGAGGCGGCCGAACTCCTGACTGGCCTCGGCCCGGGCCTGGTTCCCAGCGGCGATGGCATCGTGTGCGGGATCTTGCTCGCGCTGCGGCTGCTCGGCGGCGCGATCTCCGGCGGGACCCGGGCGGTGTGGCTGGCCGACTGGCTCGGCGCGGCGGCTACCGGGTACGCGGCGCAGCGGACGACTCCGCTCGCCGCCGCGCTGCTGCACTGCGCCGCCTCCGGCCAGGCGGCGGCCGAGGTGTCCGCCGTCCTGGGCGGGATGGCCGGCCAGGAACCGCTCGAGCCCGCGGCGGCGCGGCTACTGACCGGCACTGCGGGCGCGGACCTGGCGTGGGGCCTGGTGGCCGGATGCCGCGCCGCGCTGATGCTGTCCGTATCCTGACGCGGCCCCGGCGGTATCCGTATCCTGGCCCATGTGACAGTGCCGCTAACCGGAACCCAGTACCACATCGAGGCCGGCCCGTACCGCGCCACCGTGACCGCCCTGGGGGCGGGGCTTCGCGAGCTACACCATGGTGAGCAGCCGGTGGTCCATGGTTACGAGCCCGACGAGCTGCCGCCAGCCGGGGCCGGTCAGCTGCTCGCGCCGTGGCCGAACCGCATCGACTCCGGCACCTACACCTTCGACGGCGCCGAACATCAGCTCGCCCTCAGCGAACCCGGCCGCGCGACCGCGATTCATGGTCTGGCCCGCTGGGAGGACTGGACGGCCGTCAGCCAGGATCCCGGCCGGATCCTGCTGCGCTGCCCGCCGCACGGCCAGCAGGGGTACCCGTTCAGCGTCGAGATCGACGCTGAGTACCGCGTCGAGGCAGACACTGGCCTGCATGTCGCGATCACCGCGCGCAACCGCGGCAGCCATCCCGCACCATACGGCAACGGCTTCCACCCGTACCTCACCGTACGCACGCCCTCGGTGGACGAGTGCGAGCTGACCCTGCCCGCGGCGCAGTGGCTGCCGCTGGACGGCCGGGGCCTGCCGGCCGGCCCGCCCGAACCGGTGGACGGCACGCAGTACGACTTCCGCAAGCCCCGCACGATCGGCACGACGGAACTCGACAGCGCGCTGACCGGCCTGCTCCGAGATGACGGCGACGGGCTGGCCTGGGCGCACCTGGCCGCGAACGGCTCCCGCGTGAGCCTGTGGGCCGGGCCGGGCTACCACTGGCTCCAGGTGTTCACCGGCGATCCGCTGGGCCCCGCGCTGCGCCGCAAGTCGGTCGCCGTCGAGCCGATGACCTGCCCGCCGAATGCCTTCGTCACCGGCCAGGACCTGTTGGTCCTTCAGCCCGGCGATGAAATTTCACACACCTGGGGCATAAGAGCAGATTAATAACGAACGGGCGGTGGTAACACCTCCCCCGCCGTTTCATGGCGCACCGGGGATTCACCCGCTACGGGTGGGCCAGGTCCGCGATGGTGCGACCATGCTGGGTCACGCGATGATCAGCGACGAGGAGAAGGCTGCGTGACCCGAGGTGCTTGCCCAAGCGGCCGGGCTGGCCGTCCTGGCAGCCATATCCCCGACGGCGCTGCTCATAGCGACGGTCTACCTCTCCTGTGCCCGGCCGCACAGGACCACGCTGGCCTATCTGGTCGGTGCCGTTGTGATGAGCACCATCGTGGCCGTGTTGCTGTTGCTGGCCCTGCGCAGCGGGCACTTCCAGGACCGCGGCCACCGGACGCCGCGTTACGGTCTGCGAACGGGACTCGGGTTCCTTCTTCTCGCGGCGGCCGTCCTGGTATCCAGACGCAAGCCCAAGCAACCCGAGTCGCCCGAAGCCGGGGCATCGGCATCGTCCGGTAAGGGCATTGTGGCGCGGCTGACCGCCAGTCCGGCCCCGCTGACGGCGTTCATCAGCGGCGTGGTGATATTCACCCCTTCGCTCACGTTCATCGCTGCCATGCAGGCGGTAGCGACGGCGCGGGCCAGCGTGCCGCTGAGCACGCTCGGTGTGGTCCTGGTGGTCGGCATCACGGTCGCCAGCGTGTGGTTGCCGTTGATTCTCTACCTCACCACGCCCGCCCGCGCAGAACGCGGCCTGGCCGCGCTGAATCGCCTGGTGCACGCGCACAGCCGGGCCATTGTGATCGGCGCGCTGACCGTGGCGGGTGCGTATCTGGTGGTCAATGGATTGACCGGGCTCACCAGCTGACCACCGGTACCAGTCATCACCCCGTGCGGGGGAGGCGCACCGCGGATCGGTGAGGGACCGTTGTCCTGGCGGCCTTGGAGCACGCCGCACGAACCCGGGCCGTTGTTGGGGAGCGGCGGCCAGGTGTACGTGACGGGAAAGGAGTACGCGATGACGCAGCTAACGGACACTGCTGTTGCGCGACCCGTGCAACGCTCCAAGGTCGCTGCCACGATCGCGCGGCCCACCCCCGCCGACCGGGCGGACGCCGGCAAGGCCGCGCGGATCGGGGCTCCGCTGGAGGGCCACGAGATGTTCGATCCGGGCGCGGGGCGGCCCGACCCGGTTGGCCTGCTCCAGCAGCAGGCGGCGTCGCGGATGCCCGATCTGGTGCCGGTGCGATACGGCAGGATGCTCGTCTCGCCCTTCACCTACTTCCGCGGCGCCGCCCTGCCGATGGCATGTGACCTGGCTGGCACGCCCGTGTCGGGGATCACGGTCCAGGCATGCGGCGACGCGCATCTGTCCAACTTCGGCATCTTCGGCTCGCCGGAACGGCGCCTGATGTTCGACGTCAACGATTTCGACGAGACGCTGCAGGCTCCGTGGGAGTGGGACGTGAAGCGGCTGGCCGCCAGCCTGGAAGTGGCCGGGCGGGAGAACGGTTTCAGCCGTAAGGAGCGCCGCGCCATCGTCATGGCCTGCGCCGGCCGGTACCGGGAGGCCATGCGCGGCTTCGCCGGGATGACCAACCTGGAGGTCTGGTACGCCCGCATGGATGTCGACCAGGCGCGCACCCAGCTCGAGTCCCAGCTCACCAAGCGGCAGCGAAAGGCCTGGGCCGCGGGGGAAGCGAAGGCACGCACCCAGGACAGCATGCGGGCGCTGGGCAAGCTGACCCGGACCGTGGACGGCAGGCCGCGCATCATCTCTGACCCGCCGCTGATCACGCCGCTGGTGGACCTGCTGCCGGCGGACGTCGACGCGGCGGGCAGCGAGGCTCAGCTCAGAGAGCTGCTCGCCAAGTACACGCGCACGCTGGAAACCGACCGCCGTAACCTCCTCGAGCAGTACGAGATGGCGGACATGGCCAGGAAGGTGGTGGGCGTCGGCAGCGTCGGAACCCGTTGCTGGATCGTCCTGATGTTCGGCCGGGACGACTCGGACCCGCTGTTCCTGCAGGTGAAGGAGGCCGAGCGGTCCGTACTCAGCCCGGCGGCCCACGCGAGCAGGTTCGCGAACGAAGGTCAGCGGGTGGTCGCCGGCCAGCGGCTCATGCAGGCGTCCAGCGACATCTTCCTCGGCTGGGTCAGGAATCCGACAGGCATCGACGGAAGGCCGCATGACTTCTACGTCCGCCAGCTTCGTGACTGGAAGTTCTCGCTGGACATCGGCGCGATGCTTCCCGGCGGGATGCACCTGTACGGCGCGCTGTGCGGGTGGACGCTGGCCCGTGCCCACGCCCGCTCGGGCGACCGGATCGCCATCGCCGCCTACCTGGGCCGCTCGGACAGGTTCGACCAGGCGATCGCCCGGTTCGCCGTCGCATATGCCGATCAGAACGAGCGTGACCACGCCGCCCTCGCCGAGGCCGCGGCCTCCGGACGGATCACCGCCACGCCAGGCCTGTAACCGCGGCAGATATACGTAGCGACCACACAGGAGGTTACGGAAATTGACCAGGGCAGACAGCAAGGTGCTCGCGGCCGCCGACCTGGCGATCGGCCTCGGCAGCGATGCCATCGGGTTTGCCCTGTCCCTGATGCGTCACGGGCAGCCGCGGCTGGCGCCGGTCGTGTCGCCGGTGACCGGAGTCGCGCACACGGCGATGCCGATTGCCGAACTGACCGGACTGCCCGCACAGCTACGCGACGCCGCGGAGCGAGGCCGCCGTGAGCGGGCCGCGCTGACCTCGGCCGCGGCCCGGGGTGTTCTCGGTCTCGTTCCCCAGGTCACCACGGTCCTGCTCGATCAGATCGACCTCACGTCGCTGGTGGCTGAGCGCATCGACGTCGCTGGGCTCGCGAAGTACATCATCGAGGAACTGGATCTCCCGGAACTCATCCGCTCATCGATGGGCTCGATCACGTCCGACACCGTTCGAGGCAATTGTTCGCCGTGGCGGCGGCCTTGCTCATATACCTGTCGGCCGCATGGGGCACGACCGGCCAGACCTGGGGTGACCTCTTGTTTGGCCTACGCGTGGTGGATCACCGCGGAGGCCGGCTCCGTCCCGTCGGCACCATCCTCCGCGCGGCGCTGTGCGTGGTCTTCCCGATCGGGATCCTTCTCGTCCCGGTGAACCGGGCCAATCGCTCGGTGGCTGACGCGGTCCTCCGTACGTCGGTGGTGGCGGCAGCGAGCAGCTTCGCCGCCATCAGCACGCTCCTCGGTTCGCCCCTCCTGGGCGCGTTCCTCCTCATGGAGGCCTCCGGCCTGGGCGGCCCGCTGCTGGGAGTCGTGCTGCTGCCCGGCCTGCTCGCTGCCGGGGTGGGAGCCCTCGTCTTCGCCGGCCTGGACGCATGGACCGGGCTCGGCGCATTCTCGCTCTCGGTGCCGGGCCCCATGGTGCCGGCGATAGCGATGGGGATGGGAGCGATGAGCGTGGTCAGCTCGACGATCTCACCGCGATGTGCGACAGGTTGCGTCGCTGGTCGTTCCTCTGCGTCATCGCGCCGCTGCGGATCGCCGGGGGCACCGGATCACCGGTCAACCCCATAGCCATCTTCTAAGATCGCGTCGGGCGAATCACCCGGACCGGGGGAATGCCCGGTGGCCGGTCCCTAGTCCTGCCGGCGATCGAGCTGACGGTCAAGGTTCACCGCGGCGCTGATGAGCGCCAGGTGACTGAATGCCTGGGGGAAGTTGCCGAGCTGCTCCCCCGTGCTTCCGATTTCCTCGGAGTACAACCCCAGGTGGTTGGCGTAGGTGTGCATCTTCTCGAAGGTCAGACGCGCCTCGTCCAGCCGCCCGGCTCGAGCGAGGGCGTCGACGTACCAGAACGTGCACAGCGTGAACGTGCCCTCGTCACCGGCCAGCCCATCCGATGAGGCACCCGGGTTGTAGCGGTAGACGAGGCTGTCCGACACCAGCTCACGGTCGATCGCATCGAGCGTCGACAGCCACATGGGGTCGCGCGGGGCGATCAGCCCCTGCAGCGGCATCATCAGCAGCGATGAGTCGAGGACCTCGCTGCCGTAATGCTGGGTGAAGCCCCTGACCTTCGCATTCCAGCCACGCTGGAAGATCTGGTTGTAGACGCGGTCGCGTTCCGCGGCCCAGTGGTTCACGTCGGCGGGACGGGCGCGGTGGCTGGCCAGCCGGATAGCGCGGTCAAGCGCTACCCACGTCTGGAACCGGCCGTACGTGAAGTCCTTGCGGCCGCCGCGGGTTTCCCAGATACCCTCATCCGGCTGGTCCCAGTGCTCGCATAGCCAGTCGACGATGCTCGCCAGCTTCGTCCAGCCCTCATGGGCGGTCTGCAGGCCGTGAGCGTCGGCGAGGAAGACGCCGTCTATCGCCTCCCCGTAGATGTCAAGCTGCAACTGGTCGGCGGCGCCGTTGCCGACACGGACGGGCCGTGATCCCCGCCAGCCCTCGAAATGATCCAGGGTGTCCTCGGTGAGGTCAGAAGTGCCATCGACCCGGTACATGATCTTCAGCGGTCCCGAGCCCTCGCCGGCCTGCTCGCTGGCCCGGTCCCGCAGCCATCCGGCGAAGGCCGCCGCCTCTTCAATGAACCCCAGCCCCAGCAGCGCGTAGATGGAGAACGAGGCGTCCCGGATCCAGGTGTACCGGTAGTCCCAGTTCCGCTCGCCGCCGACCTGCTCGGGCAGCCCGGCGGTCGGCGCCGCGACCAGCCCGCCGGTTGGCGCGTATGTCATCAGCTTGAGCGTCATAGCCGACCGTGTCACCATCTCGCGCCACCGGCCCCGGTAGGTCGAGCCGGTCAGCCAGCTCTGCCAGAAGCTGGCGGTCTGTTCCTGTAGCCGTTGTACTTCCGCTGGCGCATATCGCTGTGGGGGCCCGCCCATCGACTCGAGCACGACACCCGCGGTCTGGCCGGCCCGGAGTGTACGCGCGACGCGGAGTCCGTCCTCATGCCGCTCGACAGTGACTCCCTCGGTCGAGGCACCTGGAGCACCGACCGAGTGCACCGTCAGCTCCAGGCCGTCCGCCTCGAACACCGCCCCCTCTTCGGACAGGTGCAGTTTGTGCGGCTGTCGTGCGTAATCGAACCTGGGCTGGATGTCCATCACGAACCGCATCGTGCCGCGAACGACGCGCAGCTGACGTACCAGGCGATGCCGGTCGGTCGCGCCGCCGCTGGCGACGGGCATGAAGTCCTGGACCTCCCCCACCCCGTCCGGTGTCATGAACCTGGTGATCAGTATCGCCGTGTCGGGCAGATAAAGCTGCCTGCTCACGTACCTGTCCTGGTCAGGTGCGACGCGGAAGTAGCCTCCGTGCTCCGCGTCAAGCAGCGACGCGAACATGCTGGACGAGTCGAAGCGCGGACAGCAGAACCAGTCCACTGTGCCGTCCGTGGTGACCAGCGCCGCCGTCTGCAGGTCGCCGATCAGCCCATGATCGCTGATGTTCGGATAACGGTTCACCGCTGCCTCCTTCTCGCTTTTCATACGCTGAATGCAATCTGGACCCGTACGCGCAAACATGCTTCACCCCCGCAGAGTGAACTGCGCGGCCACGAACGGCGGGACCATCCGTGATATGAGGAGCGCGGATGATGGCCGGGACTCCGGACCAATCGACAGCATGGAGGTGCGCTGGATTCTCCCGGGAATGCCGGGGGCCGCCACGCGGGAATGGTTCGGTCGTCTTCCCAGCGGGACGGATACCCGCGAAGACGTCTACCTGCTCCAGCCCAGCCTGCCGGGCCTTTCGGTGAAACTGCGAGGCGGCAGCTCCATGGATGTGAAGTCTTTTCGCGGCAGCCCCGGCATCCTTGGCCTGCGCGGCATAGGTCGCGGCCGCCTGGAGTCCTGGCGTAAATGGTCCTTCCGTTACGATCCGCCGGGCTGGGCCGGGGACCCTCCAGCGGGCTGGGTTGCCGTCCGCAAGTGGCGGCGCAGGATCTGGTTCCCGCTGGCGGCGAGCCAGCGGGAGGCACCCGGCCCGCCGCAGGCCGCCTCGACCGGCTGCATGGCCGAACTAACCGAGGCCGAAGTCCGCGGCGATCCGTGGTGGTCGGTGGGATTCGAGGCGACCGGCTCCGTGGTCCTGCTGCGTAGCGCGCTTCAGCACGCCGCCGATCTGCTGTTCGCCCGGCCGCTACCGCCGGGAGTCCAGCTCAGCCTGGACAACTCCTCGTCCTATGCGGAGTGGCTGGGCCGGCAGACCCTCCGCTCATCCGAAGGATGGCACCTTACTTGTCGCGGGAGTGGCTGATGACCGAACGACTTGTCTCCGGCGCCGACCTGAGCCGCGCGGCACCAGATGGGTATAACCAGCCCCTTGGCTGGAGCGAACGGCAAGTCAGGCGCGCGGACCGGTTTCAGCAGCGGCACGCCGTGTTCGGCTTCCCGCTGGCGGTGGTACAGAAGTTCGGCAACGACCAAGCGGGCAGCAAGGCGACACTGATCGCCTACTACGGCTTCTTCGCGCTCCTTCCGCTGCTGCTGCTGTTCGCGACCGTCCTCGGCCTGCTTCTCCCCCATAACGCCACGTTGCGCGCCGAACTGATGAATTCCGCGCTGCGAAACTTCCCGGTGATCGGGGATCAGTTGCGGGCACAGGTTCATCCATTGCAAAGCAGCGTCACCACGCTGGTGATCGGTCAACTTCGGCATGTTCCTGCTCGCGTTCATGCTGCTCACCGCGGAGCCACTGGGAGTATCCGACGTCGCGCCGGGGGCGCTACTCGCCACCTTGTTCTGGAGGACCCTTCAGCTCATAGGCACCTGGTACATGAGCAGGGAGATGCACAGCGCCAGTGCGGCATACGGCTACTTCGCGATCGTCGTCACGCTGCTGTCCTGGCTGTATCTCGGTGCCCAGCTTGCCTGTGGGACGACGAGGACGGGTTCTTTTACGATGTCCTGCGGCAGCCGGATGGCAGCTCCATCCCGCTGCGGGTGCGCTCGGTGGTCGGGCTGATGCCGCTGGCGGCCGCGACTGTCTTCAGCGATGCGGTGCGCACCGGCTTTCCCCAGATCCCGGCGGATGCCGCGGACTTCCTCGCCCGCCATCCCGCGGTAACCGCCGCCATGCCAGGCCATGGCGGGCAGGTAGAAGCGGAGGGCCCAGTGCTCCTGGCCCTGTTCGACGGGGATCGGCTGCGCCGGATCCTGGCCCGGATGCTGGACGAGCGGGAGTTCCTCAGACCGCATGGGATACGCGCCGTATCCCGGTGGCACGCCGAGCATCCCTACGTCCTGAAGCTGGACGGCCAGGAATACGGGGTCGGCTATCTGCCCGCCGAGTCCGACAGCGGCATGTTCGGCGGCAACTCCAACTGGCGCGGGCCGGTATGGTTCCCCATCAACATGATGCTCATCCGGGCCCTGCTGAACCTCTACGTCTTCTACGGCGACGGCTTCACGGTCGAGTGCCCAACCGGATCGGGCCGGCAACGGAACCTGCTACAGGTGGCCAGCGAGATCAGCGACCGGCTCCTCAGCACGTTCCGTAAGGACGCGGACGGACATCGCCCGGTGCACGGGGGGCAGCCGATCCTGCGTGACGATCCGCACTGGCAGGATCTCCTGCTGTTCTACGAGTATTTTCACGGCGACAATGGCGCGGGGATCGGCGCGAGCCATCAGACTGGCTGGACCGGCACCGTCGCGCTGCTCCCGCTGCTGTTCCGTAGCGTCGGCCGATGGATGGAGGTGGCCCGATGAATGGGTGGCCGGATCAGCCGGTTATTTACGAGATCAATACCGCGGTCTGGCTCAGCGAGCTGACCCGAGCCGCGGGACGGCCGATGACCCTGGCTGATGTGACCGCGGCCGACTGGGACGCTGTCACGCCAGCCGGCGTCGACGGGGTCTGGCTCATGGGCGTATGGGAGCGAAGTCCGGCCGGTCTCGCCCTGGCGAACACGAACGCCGGCCTGCGGGCGTCGTTCCGGGACGTCCTGCCGGACCTGCGGACCGAGGACGTCATCGGATCGCCGTACTGCGTGCGCCGGTACGTCGTCGACAAGCGGTTCGGCGGACGCCCGGCGCTGGCCGCGGCACGTGCCGCGCTCGCGGCCCGCGGTATCCGGCTGCTGCTCGACTACGTGCCCAATCACGTTGCCCCCGATCACCCGTGGGTGAAGGACTATCCAGAACTGTTCGTCCAGGGTGGCGAGCAGGACATCAAGGCCGAGCCAGGGGCGTGGCTGGTGGCCGACGGACACGTGCTGGCCCACGGCCGGGACCCGTACTTTCCGCCCTGGCCGGACGTCGTACAGCTCGACGCCTTCTCTCCGGCGCTGCGCGCCGCGACGGTCAGGATCCTGAACGATATCGCGGCCCAATGCGACGGAATCCGTTGCGACATGGCGATGCTGATGACGAACCAGGTCTTCGCCAAGACCTGGGGTGGCCGGACCGGCCCGGAACCCGAAGAGGAGTTCTGGCCGACCGTTATCGCTAAGCTGCGTGCCCGGCACCCGGAGACCGTGCTCGTCGCGGAGGCCTACTGGGATCTGGAATGGGCCTTGCAGCAGCAGGGTTTCGGATTCTGCTACGACAAGCGGCTCTATGACCGGATCATCGCCGGGGATCCCTCCGCCGTCCGCGACCATGTGCGCGCCGACCTCAGCTACCAGTGCCGCTTGATGCGGTTCCTGGAGAACCACGACGAGCCTCGCATAGCCGACCGCCTCCCAGGCGAGGCCGGACGAGCGGCGGCCACCGCCATCGCGACCCTGCCCGGCGCGACGCTGTGGCACGAGGGACAGTTCGAGGGGCGGCGGGTGCGGCCCCCGGTTTTCCTGGACCGGCGGCCCGACGAGCCGCCAGATACCGAACTCGCCCGCTGGTACCGCCGGCTGCTGGACGTCGTCGCGGCGCGTGGCGTACGGCGGGGAACCTGGCGGCTGCTCGAGGCCACCGGGTGGCCGGACAACCAGTCCAGCCGCAACCTGGCGGCCTGGTCCTGGGCAGATGACTCGGACACCAGCCGGCACGTGGTTGTCATCAACCTCTCAGCATCCCCGGCGCAAGGCCGGGTCCCTCTTTCATGGCCTGTCCTGCGCGGGCGTAGCTGGCGCCTGACCGACCTCCTCACCCAGGAGACGTTCGAGCGGGACGGCGGCGAACTGACCGATCCCGGCCTGTTCGTTGACCTGCGGCCCTGGCAGTGCTATCTGCTCGCCCTCCGCTGACGGCCTGCTGCTGGGAAAGCAGGAGCGCGAGGACGAGTCCCACCAGGGTGATCGCCAGGATGATCACGATGGACAGCGCGAACGACTTGTTGCCCGGCACCGCGGCCGCGGCGATGATCGAGCCCGCCATAGCGGTGCCGAGCGACGATCCGAGGTTCGACACGCTGCGCGAAAGTCCCGAAATGTTGTCCTGGTCCGCTTCGGGGAAGGCGGACTGAACCACGTTCACCGACGAGGTCAGCATCGCGCCGACCCCGATTCCGATCAAGAACAGCCCGGGCACGAACGTGATGATCGGCGACTTCTCCCTGACCAGGGCGACTAGGAGCACCAGGCCGATGACGGTCACGGCGAAGCCGACCCGGATGATCCATGGCTGCGAATGCCGCTTCGCGAACCGCTCCGCGGCGGCCGAGGCGATCAGGATCCCCACCGTCGCGGGCGTCAGCACCAAGCCGGTCTTGATGGCGCTGTACCCACGGACCTCCTGCAGGAAGACGGAAGCCACGAAGAATGTCCCCTGCATGATGAGCCACTGGATAGTCTGCGTTCCCAGACCGAGGTTGGACGTCCGGTCGCGGAACAGCCGCAGCGGGAGCAGCGGCTCCCTGCCCTTCTTCTCCCGGGACCAGATGTGGCCGAAGAACCAGGCGAGGATCGCCGCGCCGACGGCGACGAACAACCATACGGGCGAGACCCCGCCCTTCGGTATCACGACCGTGCCGCCGATCGAGAAGCTCTCGCGTGCGGCGAACCAGCCGTACTTGCTGGACTGGAGGATGCCGAGCACCACGAAGAACAGCCCCGCGCCGCACAGCACAGCACCCTCGATGTCGAACGGCTTTGGTCCGGTCACGCCGGGGTCCGCTATACGGCGGGAGAGCAGGACTATCGACGCCACGACGAGCACCTGGGCTATGAACGACCACCGCCAGCCGACCGCGGAGGTGATGACGCCACCGATCAGCGGTCCGGCGGCGGCGCCCAGGCCCCCGGCCCCGCTGACGACGCCGAAGTTCCTTGCCCGCTGCCGGATGTCCGTGAACGCCACCGTCACCAGGATGTAGATGGGCGGGATCAGCAGGGCGGAGCCGATGCCCTCCAGGAAGGAGTACCCGAGGATCATCACCCCGAGCCCAGGCGCGAAAGCTCCCAGCAGCGCCCCTATCCCGTAGACCAGCAGGCCCGCGACGAAGCATCTCTTGCGGCCCCAGATCGCCGTCAGCTTGCTGCCCGGGATCATCAGCGATGCCATGGTCAGGGTGAATAGGGTGATGGTGGCCTGGAGCCCGAGCACGGTGGTGTGGAGGTCCTTGGCGATGCTGGTGATCGCCACGTTCATGTTGGTCGCGGCGTAACTGCAGATGAACTGCGCGAGCGCGAGCGGCAGGATCATCGTCCGCGCCGATACGCCGCCGGGCTGGCTGGTGTCCGTCATGGCGCCCCTAACCGTCTTTGGCTGGTTGCGCCTCCATGGTCCAGGGTTGACAGGCACGCCGATTCACCCACCCGGGGTGGGGTGCCCGGTCCGCGGCACGGCTGGAATGAGGCTGTTCGCCGCAGGCTATGAGAGGAGAATCATGTCTGATCTGATTGCCATCGGAGCCACCACATAGTGGGTGGTGGCGCCGTGTGGGGCATGTTCTGGGGCATGCTGTTCGGGCTGATCTTCTTTATCCCGGTTTTCGGCATGGCGATAGGCGCCGGACTCGGCGCGCTGATGGGGAAGATCACCAAGTCGGGAGTGGACAAGCAGTTCCAGGATCAGGTCCGGGACATGCTCACCCCCGGCACCTCGGCGCTGTTCCTCATGGTCGAGAAGGTCACCCCGGATAAGGCAGTGGAAGCCCTGAGCCAGTACGGCGGCAAGGTCCTGAAGACCTCGCTGTCAAAGGAAGGCGAGGCCGAACTGCAGGAGGCACTGCATGGCGGGGGGACCTCCGGTAGCTGACCGGGAGCGAGGCATTGGCGGGTCCTCAGCACCACTTTGTCGTGCCGAGGACCTGCCGTTGTGCTCCGAGACGACAGCGATACCTGCCGTAAAACTACCAATTCGGAGAGTTTCCCGGGCTCCGCGGTCCTGGTTACGATCTCCCCGTCCGTACAGAGCAGCCGCCGCCCAGGACCAAGCTGGCGCTGGCTGTCATCACGGCTGGGGAGGAAAGATGGCCGGATCCGTGCGCGCGTCTGCCGAAAATCACGCGACTCCAGTTCCGGAGCCGCCGCCGCCCCCGGCCAAGATTCTGGCACCAGTACTTCCTGGCTGGATAGTCCCCCGGCCAAGAATTGAAAAATATATCGAGCAGGGTACGCGACGGGGAATCATAACTGCCATCTCCGGCCCTCCGGGCGCGGGGAAGACGACCGCGATCGCCGCGTGGGCGGCAGCCAGGCGGTCACCCGGGCCGGTGGCCTGGCTCAGCCTGGACGAATATGACAACCAGCCGGACTTGTTCTGGCCGTACCTGCTGGCCGCATTGCGGCGTGCCGATATACCGGCTATGCCGGGCTTCGCGGGTAATTCCTGGGAACTACCACGACTTGCCGCCATCCTGGCTGGTTTGCGCCAGCCAGGCGTGCTGGTACTCGACAACCTTCATCTGCTGCACGCCCCCAGGCTCATCACCGGGCTCCGCTATGTCCTCGCGCACGCCAGCCCAGGGTTGCGCGTCATAGCGTCTTCCCGCACCGATCCGCCACTGCCGCTTCATCAGTACCTGCTGACCGGGGACCTGACCGAGATACGCGCGTCTCATCTCGCCTTCACCCCGGCCGAAGCCAGGCTACTGCTGCACAAACACGGTGTGACGTTGTCCTCCGAGGCATTCTTCGAACTGCTGCGGAGGACCGAGGGCTGGGCGGCCGGACTGCGTCTCGCCGCGCTTGACCTGCACGAGCATCCTGGGAACGCCGATCGCAAGCCAGCTGGCATGGCCGATCCGACCGCCGCCTACCTGACCGGTGAAGTGCTCGACGCACAGCCACGGCGCGTGCGGGACTTCTTGCTGCGTACAAGCGTTCCTGACACCGTGAGCCCGGAGCTGGCGATGGCGCTGACCGGGCGAGAGCACGACCGGATAACGCTCTCAGCGCTGGTCAGAGCCAACATGTTCATCGAGCCTGCCGAGGACGGGTGGTATCGGTACCACCATCTCTTCCGCGAAGTTCTGCAGGCCAGGCTCCGGTACGACAGCCCGGACGTGATGACGGCGCTGCAGCGACAGACCGCCGACTGGTTCCGGCGGCGCGGGCGACTGGCTGACGCGCTGCGGCTCGCGGTGCGGGCCGACGACTGGCAGCTGGCCTCCGGTATCGTCGTCGACGAGCTTGCGGTGAGCACGCTCCTGGACCCGGAGGATGGGCGCGGCCTCGCGCGAAGCCTTCGCGCTATCCCGTTGCGTGAGGAATGGCAGGTGCCGCAGCCGTATCTCGCCACCGCGGCGGTTGCGCTGTCCGGCCTGTCTCACCCGGCCGACCGGGAGGATGAGTCCGGTACGGTGCGGCTGGGCCAGGCCGAGGACATCCTGCGCCGGCTGGGCCCTGACGATGAAGTACCGTCCCGCCTCGCCGCGACCCTCATCCGTTTCAAACTGGCGCAGCGCATGGGGCAACTGGAGGCCATGGCGGCCGCCGCGCAGGAGGCGGCGGTACAACTGGGCCAGCTACCGGCCGAGGTCCGTGCCCGGCACCCGGAGGCGGCGTTCTACGTGCTGGCCATGCGTGGCACCGCCGCGCTGTGGCTGGGGCACCTTGACGAGGCGGAACAGATCCTCGCCGAGGCTGAGATGGCACATGTGCCGGAAGCGCCGCCGGCCGTGCACGCCTACGGCATCGGCTGCCGCGCCGTGGCCGCGGCCCTGCACGGGCGGCTGAACCAAGCCGTCACGCTGGCGGCAAAGGCGTTCGCTTGCCGCAGACTGGACAGCCCGTCCGGCGAACCACTGCCGAACCTGCTGGCCGACATCGCGCTCGGATTCGTGCATCTGGAGCGCTATGAACTCACCGAGGTCCGCGAGTCGCTCAAGCGCGTGGAAGCCGGCCTCCGCACCCACCGGGACCGAGCCGCCGCCAGCGTTGCCAGCCTCGTGGCGGCCGGCCTGTTCCTCGCCGAAGGCCGGCACACAGCAGCGGACAACATGCTCGCCAGGGCACGGCAGGGCTGGTCACCGCCGGACTGGCTGGAGCACCGGCTTACGCTGGCCGAAGCTCGCTCCATGGCGATGGCCGGGAACATCCTCGCGGCTCTGGACGCCGCAGACCGATGTAGCCGGTACTCGTCCTTCGACGCCGCGACATCAAAGGCCGTCGCGTGGGCCGCCGCGGGCGACTTCCGGAAGGCACAGCAGGCACTCGGACATGCGGACGGGCCGGCGGACAGGTCTGACCGCGATCTGCCGATGATCGACATGCTGCTGGTCGACGCCCGGATTCACTACGAAAACGCTGACCCGGAAACGTGCACCCATTCGCTCGCCCGGGCATTCCGCATCGGCCGCGGTGAGGGTTATCGGCTGCCATTCGCGAGCCAGGGCGACTGGTTGCCCGCTGCCCTGCGTGCCGACGCTGAGCTCATGCGCGGCTACCGCACGCTGTTCCCGCCTGCTCACGGAGGGCAGGCGAAGAACGACGGGAAGACCACGGTGCCGGGCGATGCCGTCATCGAGCCGCTGACCGAGCGGGAACAGCAGGTGCTCAAGCGCGTGGCGCAGATGCTGAACACGGCTGAGATAGCTAGTGATCTGTACATATCGGTCAACACAGTCAAGACACACCTGAAAAGCATCCATCGCAAGCTGGCGGTTACTGATCGCCGGGGCGCGGTCCGGCGGGCCAGGCAGCTGAGCATGCTCTGACGCCCATCAGGTGCCGGCTCATCGCACCGGATCGGCCTCCCGGCCATCGGCGCTCTTGCCATCGGCGCTCTGGGCGGTGGCGGTCCATTCCGCACCGGTCTGCCGGCGAAAGGCGGCGACGGCGGATTGGATGGTCGGGTAAAAGCGCCGGGGTCGATCGGTCCTGGTAAGCCGCGGTGACGGTGATATCACCCCCGATAGCCCTCCCTTACTGAGGCCGATGAGCAAAAGGCGACCCGATGACAGCTTGGCCGGATCCGTTCATGGGCTGGACATGGCAGAACGTGCGGCATGCCGCCATCGCTGTCAGGCAGGGGGGGAATCCCGCGTTGACGGTGCTGAACGCCGCGGTGGGGTTGCGCCAGGAGGGCAAGGCCGAGAGCGCGATGAACGCGCTCAAGTCAATGATGAAGACGACCGCCAGGGTGCGGCGGGCCGGAGCGGAATCGCAGGTTCCGGCTGAGCAGGTCGTGATCGGCCAGTGGTGCCACGTTGGCGACGTACCGGTTGGTGTTCGAGACCTGGTTGGCGGTCCAGATGGCGAGGACGGAAAGCGGTGCCAGCAGGCAGCCGATGACGATGAGTACAAGCGCGACCGGTGCGCGCCAGCCGAATCGCCAGGCGTGTGTCAGCTCGCCCTCCGGCCGCCCGCGCTGCTAACGAGCATTCATTCCTGGCGCGTACAGGATCTTGTCCTTGCCCCGGCGGAACTCATCGTCATTGATCACGCCTTGGTCGCGGAGATCAGCTAGCCTGGCTAGTTCGCTGGCGCTGCCCGAGCCCGTCTTCCCGTCATGGACTCGCGCCGGGTAACCGGTGGCCTGCCGCTCCTGCATGGTGCTACCGCGCGCGATCAGGTAGATCGTGACGCCGATCAGCGGCAGCAGAAGGACCAGCACGAACCAGCCGGCCTTGGCCCAGCCGCCGATATCCCTGCTGCGGAAGATATCGATGACGATCCAGACAACTGTGAAGATCCACAGCATCCAGAGGAAGAACCACAGCATTGAAAGGAATATGTCGAGTAGCGGATAACCGGACATCTCTCACCATCCTGATCCGTGGCGCGCCGGTGGCGGCCTGTCTATGCGTTCACGATGTCCGCTGGTCATGCTGTCCGCGTCACCCATCCGGGATGGTCATCCAGCGGGCCAGACCTGCGGCCTGCGCAGCGAATGCAGCGTCGATCCGAACAAGGACAGCCGATCCCTCACCAAGCCGGCCATCGAGTCGTCCGTGCCGCCGGTCGACCTTTCGGCGGCCATCGCCGACCGGGTGGACTCCCGCTGGACCTTTCCGCACCGTTCTGTTCCCTTCTCGCCAGTGGTTTCAGCACCCGCGCTAATCCCGAAGGCTTCCTGACCGCGGTTCCGGGTTCACCACCCCGGCCGGGTGAGTCTTCTGGCGGGAGGTCCGGGTGCTCTGCTCTACGGAAGGCACTGACCAGCCGTGCCACCAGGGTGGCGAGGAAAACCTGGCCGGTGAGCGCCTCAAGGACCGCCACGGCTCGTCCGCCCTCCCCGGCCGCGGTGAAATCTCCGTATCCGAGGGTGGTCAACGTGGTGAAGCTGAAGTACTGGAACGTGTGTACGTTTGCTGGCTGGCCCTTGGCGAAGAAGCTGCCGGTGCCCAGACGGTCGATCGCGGCGTAGAAGGCAGCGAACATAAGCCCGATGAGCAGGTAGGCGCTCAGTGCCGCGTAGATGCTCTGGACCGTCACGCTGTCCCAGCTCAGCACGCGCCTGAGCGTGACGACCACGGTAAGCAGCAGCATGAGGCCGGTCCAGATGCTGGCCACGCCCAGGCCTGTGTCGCCGTCGGTCAGCGCGAGCACGAAAGCGACGGCGGAGCCGGCCAGCACCGCGGCACCCATCTTGCGCGCCATCTTCGGGTGCAGCGGAGCATCCCGCAACGCGAGCAGCGTCACCGCCACGAACAACGCGATCTGAGCTGCCTCGGTCCCGCGGCCACCAGTAAACGCCGAGATCAGGTAGGTGGCGACCAAGGTCACGAGGACCAGGCCGTACCGGCCGGGACGGCGCGCCCGCTCACCTTCGTACATGGCCCCAGAACACGCGTCGGACCGACGCCCGCAACCACCCAGTGCGGGTGAAGTCGCGCGACCGGTACTCGGACGAGCGTTGCTGGCGAGAGGTACTCTGCTCGGCGACCGAAGGGAATCAGATCATGTCTAGTCCAGTCAGCGCTGAGGTTGACGATACGACCAGGAACGTGCTGTCCAGCTTGTCGGCAGGCGACATCGACGTGCTGGCCGAAGGCCTTGAATACCGCGAGCAGTGGCGGCAGATGAGCGGGCTGGACGAGCGCAGTTACGCCCTGGTCAACTCCGGTATCCTCCGCGACGGGTGAGGCGCCCGCAGCCGGAGCCGGCGCGCGATAAGCGCGCATCCGGATGGATATTCCGGACAATTCGCGCAAGGTCGGCCGGTGTGTCGACATCGTCCGGGCTTCCCGTGTCGCCGCACTCCACCAATGTGACCAGGTCCTGCTGGGCCCGCAGGAAACCTCTGGCCCCGGTGTCGCCGGTAGCGCTGGCGATCACGTCGGCCCAGTGTTCCCTGGCGATGAGCACCGGATTGCGCGGCTTCCCGGCGTAGGCGGCGACGGCCACGCTGGCCCCTGCCCGGTACGCGTCGATCAGCCGACGCACCGCCGCCGCACCGATCAGCGGCTGATCCGCCAGCGCGATCACCGCCGCGCCAACCCCTTCAAGTGCCGCACCGTCAGCTCCCGGGGCACCTAGGGCCGTCAGCGCCACTCGCAGCGACGACCCCATGCCGGTCCGCCACGCCGGGTTGTAAACAGTATGCACACCAACGAGCCCGGGCCCTAGTTCGGGCGCGGCGCCGGTGACGACCAGCACGGGATCGGCGCCTCCGGTTCGGAGCAGCGCCACGCCACGTTCGGCGAGCGTCATCCCGTCCAGTTCGATCAGCGCCTTCGGCTGGCCGAACCGCGCACCTTCCCCCGCGGCGAGCAAAACGCCCGCTACCTGCGTCAGCACGGCCCCAGCGTACGACGTGCCCTGCTGGGTGAGGGCACCGGTACGGCAAGAGGCCGCAACGTCCTGATACGATCCTCCGGACTGGGGGGCCAGCGCGATGCGATGGTGGTGAGCCAGATAAAGGAAAAGCTCCCCGAAGGGCTGGATACCACGATCCCGAACGTCGCCAGGATTTACGACTACCTGCTGGGCGGTAAGGACAACTTCGCGGCGGACCGGGCGGCAGCCGAGCGACTGCTGACCGTGATCCCCGACGTCGCCGCGATAGCGGCCGACAACCGAGCCTTCCTCGGCCGCGCGGTCCGGTACCTCACCAGCATGGGCATCAGGCAGTTCCTCGACCTGGGTAGCGGCCTTCCTACCCGGTCCAACGTGCATGAGGTGGCCCAGGAGCAGGTGCTCGGCAGCCGCGTGGTGTACGTCGACTATGACTCCGTCGTAGCCTTGCACGGCAAGGCTCTGCTGGCATCCGGCGGCTCCGTCGCGGTGCTGCACGCTGACCTGACGGAACCCTCCGTCATCCTGGAGCATCCCGACCTGCTCCACGTGCTGGACCTGAGCCGGCCAGTCGGGGTGATCTTCGCCTCCGCTCTGCACTTCGTTCCCGATGAGGCGGACCCGTGGGACATCGTCGCCCAGTATCGCGACCGCCTGTGCTCTGGCAGCTACATAGCGATCACGCACGCACCCGCGCGGGTGCCCGGCGAAGATCCCGAACACGACGAGGAGAACGCGGCCAGCTTCTTCTGTCAGACGTCCGCGCCCCTATACATGCGGCCGCTGGCGGAGATCGAGCGCTTCTTCGACGGCTTCGACGTGGTCGAGCCCGGTGTCGTGTTCATGCAGGACTGGCGCCCCGACCCGGGGAGTCACGCGGCCGGCCGGCACCGGTCATTCCGCGCAGGAGTCGGCCGCAAGCCCTAGCGCGGCGAACAGAGCGAGCTTCGCGGTCAGCCCAGCGCAAACGGTGACCCCGCGGCGTGCGTGAGCAAGCTTCGCCGGTCAGCCCGCCGCAAACGGTGGCCCCGCGGCGAGCGGAGCGAGCTTCGCGGGGTCGCCTGGCCGGAAGGGCCTTTCAGGCCCTTCCGGCCAGGCGACACTACGGCGAGAAGCGTCGCAGGCGGGGGTCCGGGGGGTTGGTTTCTACCCCCCGGAAAACACAGCACTCTCATGATGGATGCGTCCCTCGGTGGCGGTCAGCGGCCTGCCGCTGCCGCCCCAGCGAAGCTGGATCAGCTCCGCGGCGATCGAAATGGCCGTCTCCTCGGGGGTCCTGGCCCCCAGATCGAGTCCGATCGGCGAGCGCAGCCGGGTCAGCTCCTCCTCCGTCACCCCGGCCTCGCGCAGCCGGGTGAGCCGGTCCTCGTGGGTGCGCCTGCTGCCCATCGCCCCGATGTATCCGGCCGGCGTGCGCAGCGCAACCTCCAGCAGCGGCACGTCGAACTTGGGGTCGTGGGTCAGCACGCAGATCACCGTCCGCGCGTCCACCTCGGTCCCGGCCAGGAACCGGTGCGGCCAGTCGACCACCACCTCGTCGGCGTCCGGGAACCGGGACGCTGTGGCGAACACCTTCCTGGCGTCGCACACGGTGACGTGATAGCCGAGGAACTTCCCGGTCCGGGCCACCGCGGCGGCGAAGTCGATCGCGCCGAACACCAGCATCCGGGGCCGCGGCGCGAACGAGTTGACGAAGACGCTCAGCTCGTCGCCGCGCCGTTCGCCGTGCGCGCCATACCTGCGGATGGCCGTCAGGCCCTGGGCCAGCATTCCCCGGACATCGTCGTCCACCGCCGCGTCAAGCCGCTCTCCGGACCCCAGCGTCCCGGACGCGCCCTTTGCATTGGGACCAGCCCCAGCGTCAGGCCGACCCCAGATCACCCGGCGTGCACCCACCTGGCCCGGGCCGGCGACGACCGTAGCCACCGCGACCGGCTCACCGCGCTCCACCGCGGCGGCGATCTCCCCCAGTTCCGGGAACGTCTCCCGGTTCACTCGTTCGACAAAGATATCGAGGATTCCGCCACACGTCAATCCGACTGCGAACGCGTCGTCGTCGTTGACTCCGTAGGTCTCCAGCACCGGCACTCCGGTCTGGCACACATCCTGGGACAGCTCGTAAACGGCCCCCTCCACGCAGCCGCCGGAAACGCTGCCCACGACCTCGTTGCCCTCCGGTGAGGCCGCCATCGCCGCCCCCGGGTCGCGCGGCGCACTGCGGAAGGTCCGGACGACGGTGGCCAGGCCGAACGTCTCCCCGGCCTCCCACCACTTGGTGACCCGATCCAGGATGTCACGCATACCGTCACCTCGGCCTTTCCGCCCAGCGAAGACAATCCCACGCTACGCGGACTACAACGCTGGTGGCCACGCCCGTATTCGCGAGCCGGTCCTGGTCAGCGCCCGACGCTGGCCACGGCTGCGGTGATCAGCGCCGGGATCTCCGGATGCACCGGATCGGGGTCGGCCAGCACCTCGCTCGCGGAGAACCAGCCGTGCCGGTCGATGCTGGATCGCTCCCAATCGTCCTGGCCATCGAAACTAACCTCAACCGCCTCCACCGCGACCGCGAAGAACGTCTGCTGCTGAACAAACCACCGGCCGCCCCACGTGAACTCGATTGTGTGACTCGCGATCGGGTCGCCCAGCCGGGCCGGATCGACCGTGATCCCGGCCTCCTCGCGCAACTCTCGCGCCGCCGCGTCCCGCAGCGACTCACCATCGTCCGTCGCGCCGCCCACGGTGAACCAGAACGGCTCATCCGGGCGGTGCGGATCCCAGCCGTGCAGCAACAGCACGCGTCCGTCCGGATTCACGGGCAGCACCCGGCCTGTCGTGCGCCGGACAGTGCCGGATTGGCCTGGGCCTGCGGCCGCAGTGTTGGATTGGCCTGGGCCTCCGGCCGCAGTGTTGGATTGGCCTGGGCCTCCGGCCGCGGCGCCTTCTGGTGTGGTCATGTACCCCAGCCGGACTACTCGACGATCTTGGAGATCGGGATCTCCAGTATGTCCTGCGCGCCCGCCGCCTTGAGCGCCGGGATCAGCGTGTTGACGCCGCGCTTGGGCACCACGGTCTCGACCGCGTTCATGTTGCCGCGAGCGAGCGTGGTGATCGTCGGCGAGGACAGGGCGGGCAGCATCTCGGTCACGGCGGCCAGCCGGTCAGCGGGCACGTTCAGCTTGAGCAGCACGTGGCCGCGGGCCTGGATCGCGCCGCGCAGCAGCAGCGCGATGTCCTCCATCGCCGCCCGCTTGGCCGGATCGGCGTGCGCCGGGCCCGCGGCGACCAGCTCAGTGTAGCTGGTCAGCAGCGTGTCCAGGATGCGCAGCCCGTTCTTGCGCAGCGATGAGCCGGTCTCGGTGAGGTCCACGATCGCGTCGACGATGTCGGGCACCTTCGCCTCGGTGGCGCCGTAAGACGGGATTATCATCGCCTTGACCCCGTGTGACTCCAGGAACCGCCTGGTCAGCGACGGGAACTCGGTCGAGATCCGGACTCCCTCGGGCAGGTCGCCGACGGACCGCCAGGCCGCCGCGTCCGGTACGGCGAGCACCACCCGGACCGGTTGCGAGGTGGCCTTGGAGTACTGCAACTCGCCGAGCGAGACCACATCCGCCTCGGTCTCGCTGATCCAGTCGCGCCCCGTGATGCCGAGGTCAAACAGCCCGCGCTCGATGTAGGACGGTATTTCCTGCGGCCGCAGGAACCGTACCCGGTCGATCCTCGGGTCGTCGATCGACGCGTGATAGTCCCGGTCCGACGACCGCCGCACGGTCAGGTCGGCCGCATCGAACAGTTCCAGTGTCGCCTTCTCAAGCGACCCTTTCGGCAGTACCAGCGAAAGCATTAAACCCTCATTTTCCCGAACGGCTGTGGTGCTTCTCCCCAACTACCCCACGCCAACGGGATGGATGGCGCCATTCATCTCACTGGGGGATCTTGGAGCGGGGGCTGACAGCCCGGTTAATGTCGCGCGGCGGAGGCGGAACGGATCGAACGAAGGACCAGGGCGGTGTCCAGTGCTGCCACTACCGCCTCCCATCCCTTGTCCTCGCGGCTGCCTGGCATGCCGCTACGGTCGCGAGCCGACTCTACTGTGTCACAGGTCAGCACGCCATTGCCCACCGGGGTACCGGTATCGAGCGCTACCCGGGTCAGGCCGGCCGTCACCGAGTCGCAGACGTACTCGAAGTGCGGTGTGCCGCCCCTGATCACCACGCCGAGGCAGGCCACCGCGTCGTGGTGGCGGGCCAGTTCGGCCGCCACCACCGGAAGCTCGATCGCGCCCGCCACCCGGACCACCCGCGGGTCCGGGACACAGCACGCCGCGGCCGCCGCGATCCCGCGCTCCACCAGCGAGTCGGTGATGTCCCGGTGCCAGCGGGTGGCCACGATGGCCAGCCTCACCCCGGCCGCGTCGACCCGGTCGCCAGCGGGCCGCCCCGCACCGCTCACGCTGACCTCGCCTCTCTTACTGGGGAGATGTCTCCCCCCAGACCCCCCTCAAGTGAATCGTCCTCGGGGGAAGCACCGGCGCCGTTCAGTTCTATGTTGTGATTTAGCCTGTCGCGTTTGGTCACCAGATAGCGGAGGTTGTAAGGGGTTATGGCCGGCGGAAGCGGGACGCGGCCGGTGATGTCGACCCCGCACGCGGTCAGGCCGCGGACCTTGGCCGGGTTGTTGGTGAGCAGGCGCACCGAGCGCACGCCGAGGTCGGCGAGCATCTGCGCGCCCGCCGAGTACTCGCGGGCGTCGACGGGCAGGCCCAGCTCCAGGTTGGCGTCCACCGTGTCGGCGCCGTCGTCCTGCAGTTCGTAGGCTCGCAGCTTGCCGAGCAGGCCGACGCCGCGGCCCTCGTGTCCGCGCAGGTAGAGCACCGCCCCGCGGCCCTCGGCCGCGATCGCGGTCATGGCCGCCTCGAGCTGGGCGCCGCAGTCACACCGCAGCGACCCGAACACATCCCCGGTCAGGCACTCGGAGTGCAGCCTGATCAGGACGTCTTCGCCGTCCGCTACATCACCGAGAACGAGGGCCACGTACTCCGTGCCGTCGATCTCGTGCTCGTAGCCGTAGGCCTGCCAGAGCCCGTGGGCGTTCGGAAGCCGGGTACTCGCCTGCCTGGTGAGCTGGCGCTCGGTACGGCGGCGGTAGTCGATGAGCTGTTCGATGGAGATCAGCGCCAGCCCGTGCGCGTCCGCGAACTCGCGGAGCCGCGGCAGCCGGGCCATGCTGCCGTCGTCGTTGACGACTTCGGCCAGCACGCCCGCCTCCGGAAGACCGGCGAGCCGGGCGAGATCGACCGCGGCTTCGGTGTGCCCGGGGCGGCGGAGCACGCCGCCGTCGGCGTACCGGAGGGGGAAGATGTGCCCGGGGCGCACCAGATCGGCGGCCGTCGTCTGGGGGTCGACCAGCTGCCGGATCGTGGTCGCCCGGTCCGCCGCGGAGATGCCGGTGGTGACCCCTTGGCGAGCGTCGACGCTGATCGTGAAGGCGGTACGCATGCGTTCGGTGTTCTGTGACGTCATCAGCGGAAGCTGGAGCCGGTCAAGCTCCCGGCCGGGCAGCGGCACGCAGATCACGCCGCTGGTGTAGCGGATCATGAACGCCAGCAGTTCGGGGGTGGCCATGCTGGCCGCGAAGATTATGTCGCCTTCGTTTTCCCGGTTCTCGTCGTCGACGACGACCACCGGGCGGCCCGCCGCGATGTCCTTGATCGCGCGGTCCACATCGTCGAGTACCGTGGCCGGTTCCGCGCTCACTTGCGCACCAGCCTTTCCACGTACTTGGCGATCACATCGACCTCCAGGTTCACGGCGTCGCCCGGCTGGCGATCGCCCAGCGTGGTGCGCTTGAGGGTTTCGGGGATGAGGCTGACCTCGAACCACTGCTCGTCCGCGTTTCCGTCTGTGTTGTCGTCGTCTGTGTTGTCGTCGTCTGTGTTGTCGTCGCTGAGGGCGGAGACGGTCAGGCTGACGCCGTCGACCGCTATCGAGCCCTTTTGGACGACGTAGCGGGATATTTCGTCAGGTAGTGAGACTCGTACGATGTCCCAGCGTTCTCCGGGAGAGCGGGAGATGATCCTGGCCGTCGCGTCGACGTGCCCCTGGACCAGGTGACCGCCCAGCCGGTCGGCCAGGCGGACCGAGCGCTCCAGGTTGACCGGCGCGCCGGGCGTCAGCGATCCGAGGCTGGACCGGTCGAGGGTCTCGCGCATGACGTCCGCGGTGAAGGACCCGGCCAGGATCGCGGTCACGGTCAGGCAGACGCCGTTGACCGCTATCGAGTCGCCCGGGGAGGCGTCATCCACACTGCCCTGAATGGTAAGCCTGGCCGAATCGGCGTAGTGCTCGACGCCGGCCACCTCGCCGAGTTCTTCCACGATCCCGGTGAACATCGCGCTTCCTCCTCGGAGCTCCCTGCCTGCCCCGGGGGAACGCGCTCGCGTGGATGGCCGCGCGGTGCGCCTGAACACGGTCTGCGTGCTGCCTGCGCCGTTACCTCGCCGGACAGCCAGCCGACCCTGCCCGCGTGCTACCTCCCATCCGGACTCTCACCGTCGGTCCCGGGATTCCACCGGGTCAACCAGCCGCTGGCTGCGGCCGGGTCGCGGACTGTCACCGCCGGTTCGGAATTTCACCGACCCCGGAGCACGCTCTTACTCGCACAACCAGTGTGCCACATGAGCTATTCCGCACCGCCACCCGCTGGTCGCTCCCGATCCGCGCCAGTCCCCCGTCGACCATCGCCCATCTCCGCAGACCCTCGACCTCCCACCTCCCGCGCACACCCTGCACCGCCCCGCGCGGACCCTGCACTTCCCCGCGCAGACCCTTCGCCTCCCGCGCGGACCCTGCACCTCCCCGCGGGGGCTAGTGGATATATGCTGATGTAGCACGATTTATCGCGCCACAAGACCGGCACGTGGTGAGCGGTTGCGGTGGGACTACGTGGAAGAAGAGAGCCTCGCGGAAAGAATGGCGCCGGTTTCCGCTACCTTTTCCTCCAGAGAGCGCTTTTGTTCCGCGCGATGACTGGCCCAGACGCCCGGTATGCGGCGATATACGCAGTTCACGAGGGTCGGCAGCACACCCCCAGCGAAACAGCGGGCGCCGGAATGTCGCGAACGCACGATATGCCGGAACGCTCACTCTCGGAGTAAGCGTCGCGATGACCAACCCCAGCGTGACCGCAGGCGGAATGCGTCCGGTTCGGAGCGAAATGTCCCTGAGACGCACACCGCTATCAGGCCTTGAGCCAGACATCGCCCGCCGCACGCGCCCCTCTCGGCCGGGACGGCCGGACGACCGGGGCGGCCGGGACCGCCGGGACCGCCGGGACGACCGGAAACACGCTCGCGCACCGCGCCGGCTGACAGTAACGTCGGGCTGGAGGACGGAAACCAAGCGGAAACCAGGATGAGGACGAGGAGCAGAGCAAGTCAATGACGATCCAGGCGGTCATCTTCGACTGGGGCGGCACACTCACCCCGTGGCACGACGTCGATCACGAGGCCCTCTGGCTTGAGGTCTGCTCGCGCCATTACCCAGCCACGCGGGCGTCCGTGCTGGCCACCGCCGCCCTGGCCGCTGAGCGGGAACTGTGGCTGCTAGGCGAGCAGGCGCACCAGAGCGCAACGCTTTCCCAGGTGTTCTCACGCGCCGGCGTCCTGGCCTCCGCCGAGCTGCTGGCCAGCTACTTCGAGGCGTGGGATCCGCACACGTTTACCGATACCGAAGCCATACCCGTGCTGACCGAACTGCGGCGGCGCGGGATCAAGGTGGGCGTCCTGTCCAACACGATGTGGCCGCGCGAGGCGCACGAGCGCATCTTCGGCCGGGACAAATTGTCCAGCCTGATCGACGGGGCCGTGTACAGCAGCGAAATCCCGTGGGTAAAGCCGCACCCCGAGGCGTTCCGTGCCGCCATGGCCGCCGTCGGCGTGACAGACCCGGCTAGCTGCGTGTTCGTGGGCGACCGGCCGTATGACGATGTGCACGGGGCCAAGAGCGCCGGAATGCGGGCGGTCTTGATGGCCAATAGCAGCGTCCCGGCTTACGACGGTTCCAGTCCGGACGCCGTCATCACCCGGCTGTCCGAGCTACTCGGCCACATCGAAGCCTGGTAGCCCCCCCCCGCAGCGCGCCACCCAAAAAAACTCCGCGGAAAAGTGTTGGTGTGCGCGGCCGGCCCGGCTCATACCGGTGTGGGGCCGCGAAAGGGGAATTGCGGGACGCCGGGATCCTGGTCGAGGGGGGGCAGGGTCCCGGCTCCGCGGCACGCCTGGCGGCCCGTCACGCCCGGCCCCACACCCCGGCAAGAACCCGTCGATCGGATCGTCCGAGCACACATCCAGATTCCGTTACCGCAACGAACTTCGCCTAATGTCGTCCAGACTTGTCCATGTATGGAGTCGCGCGACTACGGTAGCCCTATGCGCGACAGTGAGCTGGTCGCGGCCATTGTGGGGGGAGATCCCGAAGGGCTTGCCGCGGCTTACGACAAATATGCTGCCCGGCTGTACACGTACTGCCGGTCCGTCCTTCACGAGCCGGCCGACGCGGCCGACGCGGTTCAGGACACCTTCGTCATCGCGGCATCCCGGCTGGGTGGGCTGCGGGACCGTGAGCGGCTTCGTCCATGGCTGTACGCCGTGGCACGGAACGAATGCCTACGCCGGATCAGGGCCAGAGCGGCGACTTCCGCACTCGAAGAGGCGCCGGAAGTGACCGACGAGAGAGCGGATGTCGCGATCGACGCCGAGCGTGCCGAGCTGCGGGCGCTTGTCCGCGCCGCTGTCCTCGGCTTGAATCCCGCCGAGCAGGAGGTCATCGAACTCCAGCTCCGGCAGGGGCTCGAGGGCACCGAAGTGGCGGATGTGCTCGGTATCACTCGCAATCACGCGCACGCGTTGATCTCCCGGGCCCGCAACCAGCTCGAGGTCAGCCTCGGCGTGCTCCTCGTCGCCCGCACCGGGCGGCAGGCCTGCCCCGCCCTCGACACGTTGCTCGAGAGCTGGGACGGGGAGCTCACCACGCTGTGGCGGAAGCGGATCAACCGCCACGTCGAACGGTGCCCGGTCTGCTCCGAACGCAAGCGCAGCGAGTTGCGGCCGGCGATGCTGCTCGGTATCGCGCCGCTGGCGGCTCTGCCGCTCACCGCGGCCGCCCCGCCAGGCCTGCGGGAGCAGGTGCTGCGGCTGGCTTCCAGTGACACACCGGACGCCGTCGCGCACCGCGCCAGTGTCGCCGCGCGGGCCCGGCACTTCGGCCAGCAGGGGTTCCCCAGGCCACTGGACCCCCCCAAGCACTGGTGGCGCGCCCGGCCCACGCAGGTCGCCGCGGTCGCGGCGGCGGCCGCCGCGATCATCGCCGCCACGTCCGTGGCGCTGAGCGGAGGCGGCGGCCCGCACCGCCCCGAGGCGGCCGGTATCGCCCCCGGCGCCGCGCCGGGTGTCGCCTCGACCGGCCCAGGCGCGCACCCGGCCACCTCGCCCGGCGGCGCACCCGGCAGGACGGCGCCGGGCGGTGCGGGCGGCCACTCAGGTCCGGGCGCTTCCGGCGGTTCTGGCGGTTCTGGGACGCCTGGGCTGCCGAGCCCGGGCAGCCCGCTGGCGACCGGGTCCCCGGGCGCGCCGGGCCCCGGCAGCTCATCGCCGGGCCCGGGATCTTCCAGCCCCGGCCGCCCGTCCCCACGGCCGTCCTCGTCGCCGCCCAGTTCCCGGCCGCCGACCCCGCCGCCCAGCTCGTCCGCGCCGCCTCCGCCGCCTCCCCCAAGCTCGGTGGCGCCGGGCACGCTGAGCGTGTCCCCGACGACTGTGGTGCTCAGCGCGCTGGGCAGCACCGAGGTCAGCCTGACCGCGGTAGGCGGCCCGGTGTCGTGGTCGATCGGCGAGCAGTCCAGCTTGATCGGGAGCCTCAACGTCGCGCCTTCGGCTGGGACGCTGCAAGCAGGGCAGACCGCGACGATCAGCATCTCGGTCAACGGCCTCGCGTCGATCGACACCGTGCTGACCGTGAATCCCGGCGGCCACGCGATAACCGTCGTACTGGGCCTGCTCTGAAGCCCGCACTGGAGCGGGCCGGGATTCAGGCCAGCGCCAGCGAACCGGTGCGCTTGAACGTGCTGATGATCGGCGCCGTCTCGGCCGTCCGCACCCCCGGCAGGCGGGCGAGCGGCCCGGTCACGTATTCGTACAGATGCTGGGTGTCCCGGAACGCCCCGCTTGCCATGAGGTTGCTCGGGCCGGTCATCGCCGCCGCGAACGGGATCTCGGCGTGCGCGGCAAGGGTGCGCCCGGCCTCGTCGAGCCGGGCGGGCTCCACCGACAGCCACAGCAGCGCCGAGACCCCGATGCCGAGCACGTCGTCGATGTCTACATCGAAGTAAAGCAGCCCGGCGTGACACAGTTCGGCGATCCGGCGGCGCACCGTCGACTCGTGCCAGTGCGTCGCGACGGCGAGCGCCGCGTTGCTCGCCCGGCCGTCGCGGGTCAGCTCGGCGAGCAGCACGTCGTCCTCGGGCCGCAAGGTGACCGGGTCAGTCCCGGTAGCTTGCGGGGCCGGCGCCTGGCCCGGACGAAGCCGCGCCGATTGAAGCCGCGCCAGTTGCGCGTCGGACAGCGAGTTCGCCACGCCCGGCCACGCCACCGGGCTGAACACGTGCAGGGTCGCGTGCGCGGAGATCTGCACCACCCGGCGGCTGCCGGGAAGGCCGCGCAGGAACAAGCTATTGCGCTGCTCGGCCGTCCGCGCCTGGAGGACGCACGCGATCTCGGTCCCGCCCGAGCACAGCCGGATCCACCTGGTGTCGGGCCTGCGTGCGAGCGCTTCGGCGATCCCGTTCGCGCTGCCCGGCGTGGTCTGGAGCCGGACCATCCAGTCCACCCAGCCCGCCCGCTGGGCTCGCACCACGCCAAGCACCCGCAGCCCGGCCGATTCCCCGAGCCGCCGGTACCGGCGCGCGGCGGTCTGGTCGGAGATCCCGACCACGTCCGCGATCAGCCGGAACGAAGCCCGCGGCTCCAGCAGGAGGACATGGAGAATCTGGCGATCAGTTGGGTCTAGGTCGGCTGTTTCCACGCCCACGAAGCTATCAAAGTCGAGATCCGGCACCATTGATCGAATTCATGGAATCAGAGCAGCCGATCGGCTTACCTGATGGGCATGGACAAGAAGTGGTGGACCTTGCTCGCTGTGTGCGCGGGCACCTTCATGTTGTTGCTCGATGTGACGATCGTCACGGTTGCCCAGCCCGAAATCCAGGGCGCGCTGCGGGCCAGCTTCACCGAGGTGCAGTGGATCGTCGACGCGTACGCCCTGACCTTGGCCGCGTTGCTGCTCACCTCCGGTGTGCTCGCCGATCGTTACGGCCGGAAACTGCTGTTCGAGATCGGCCTGGCGGTTTTCACCGCCGGCTCGCTGTTGTGCGGGCTGGCCCGCGACCCGCTGATGCTGATCTTGTCGCGCAGCGGCCAGGGAGTCGGCGGGGCCATCATGTTCTCGGTCTCGCTCGCCCTGCTCGGCCACAGCTTCCAGGGCCGGGAACGCGGCACCGCGTTCGGCGCGTGGGGAGCGATCGCCGGCGTCGCCACCGCGCTCGGGCCGGTGCTCGGCGGGGTGATCACGAGCGGCTGGTCGTGGCGCGGCATCTTCCTGGTCAACGTCCCGGTCGGCGTCGCGGCGCTCGCCGTGACCGTCAGGCGCGTGGAGGAATCCCGCTCCCCGCACGCCTCACGCCTGGACTGGGCCGGCTTCGCCTTGTTCACCTGCGGGCTGGTCAGCCTGGTTTATGGCCTGATCCGGGTCGGCGAGTATGCCTGGTCCGATGCTGGCGTGATCGCCTGCCTGGCACTCGGCGGTGCCGCGCTGGCGGCGTTCATCGCGGTCGAGCGCCGCGTCACACACCCGATGTTCGACGTGACGCTGCTGCGCAAACCCGCATTCGCGGGTGCCTCGATCGCCGCGTTCGCGATGAACGGCTCGCTCTACGCACTGCTCCTGTACCTGGTCCTCTACCTGCAGGACATCCTCGGCTACTCCGCGCTGGCGGCCGGCCTGCGGCTGGCCATTATCAGCGCCGCGCAGTTGGTCACCGCGACCGTGGCCGGCCGGATCAGCGATCGCGTTCCAGCCCGGTGGCTGATCGGATCGGGACTGCTGGGAGTCGGCATCGGTCTTTTGCTGATGAATGGACTGAACGGCGTCTCTTCCTGGACACATCTTGTTCCTGGGTTCGTCGTGGCTGGCCTCGGCGCGGGGCTGGTGAACCCGCCGCTGGCCTCGGCGGCGATCAGCGTCGTCCCGCTGCCGCGGGCCGGCATGGCGTCCGGGATCAATTCGACGTTCCGCCAGGTCGGTATCGCCACCGGCATCGCGGCCCTCGGCTCGATCTTCACCGCCGCGGTGCCGCGCGACCTGGTGGCGCATGCTCCTACCGCCGCGCTGCGATCCGCTTTCGCGGCGGGACTGAACGATCTGATGATCGTCACTGGCGTGACAGCGCTGGCCGGGGCGTTGTGCGCAGTGCTGCTGATCCGCGGCTCACGGCCGGGCGGCCTAGAGCGACCCGATCGCACGGCCGACCCTGGTCGCCAGGACCAGTACGCAGGCGGCACAGCCGACCGCTAGCGTGATCCAGGGCAGTGCGTGGCTGGTCGTGAACAGCCAGCCGAACAGCCCGGGCGCGGCCGCCCGGGCCAGCGCCCACGACAACTGATAGACGGCCATGTAGCGGCCGCGCGCGTGCTCGGGCGCGGCCGCTACGACCAGGCCGTTGAACACCGGTCCCTGAATGAGTTCGGCGACGGTGTAGACGGCCACGGCGATGAAGACGCCCGGGATCGCGAACCCGGCCGGCGCGGCGGCGGTAAGCCACATGAGCAGGAACGACACGCCCCACACGGCTGCGCTGAGCTGCAGCACGCGGACCGGACGGCGCCTGGCGAACAAGCCCCAGACCGCGGTCTGGAAGGCGGCGACCGCCACCGTGTTTACCGCGAACAGCAAGCCGCTCAGCCACACCGCCTGATGCAGGACGCGGACGAGGTACAAGGCCAGCAGCACGTCGAGGACCATCATGCACAACACGAACAGCACGTTCATGATGGTGAGCAGCATGAACGGCCCGTCGGTCAGCGCGGCGCGGTAGCCGCCTCGTGCCGTGTCGCCTGCCGGTGCTGGCCGTGGCTGGGTCCGTGACCGTCGCGACCAGATTGTGACGAGCATGGCGGCGAGCGCGAAGCTGGCCGCGTTGGCCAGGGCGAGGACGCGGTACCCGATGCCGCTGCCCGCGGCGAGCGCCGCGGCCGCGAGCAGCCCGCCCAGCCCGTACCCGGCGTTGCGGGCCGCCCGCTGGAAGGCGAACCAGCGGGCCCGATCTGGTCCGTTGAACGCCTCCCCCACCAGGGCGAGGTTCGCGGTCCAGAAAAACCTGCCGCCCGCCGCCGCGAAGAACGCGAAGAACACGAGCTCCCACAGGCTGCTGACCGCCAGGTAACCGGCGAAGGCGGCCGCGGAAATCAGGTTGCCGATGATCACGACCCGGGCCGGGGTCAGCCGGTCGATGAGCGCTCCGCCAATCAGGGCGGCGGGCAGTGCGAGCAGGATCGCCGCGCTCAGGCCGAACCCCACCACAGGCAGCGACAGGCCGGTCGTATGCAGGAAGTACACGACCGCGAACGGTTCGAACAGGCCGTCGCCGAGGCTGTCGGTGAACAGCGCTCCGGCGAGGGAGTAGTGTCCGGTCAGTTCAGGCAGCCCGAGCTTGTCCCGCGCGAGCGCCCTGACCGCCATGACTGATCCAGGCTACGCCCCCGCCCCACCCCCCTGCGCCCGCTCCCCCGCGCCCGCTCCCCCGCGCCCGTCACCTGCCCGCGCCACTCACCCGAGTCGCACCCGATGCCCGAAATTTCGCACTATCCACCCCCATACTCGAAGCTGCATTCGGTCTTCGCGTGGAAGATCGGGGTTTTGCGGAAGCTTAGGTACCGGAAACCGGCGTCCTTTCTTCCGCTGGTGTTTCGCACTTTTGGGGTGGGTGTGGTGGAGGCTGGCGGGGTGTGGTGGAGCCCTGCCGTGATGTGGGGGCTATCCGGGCTTGAGTGAGACGTAGAAGCATCGGCGGTGCCATATCCGCCTCGTGGTGAGGAGATCCGCC
>JAFARZ010000113.1 GCA_019245115.1 Streptosporangiaceae bacterium
CGAGCTTCCTCAAGATGCGGCCAACGGTAGGCATGGAAACCCGGACACCGAATTTCCGGTGAATAAGTTCTGCGATCATCTTACGTGTCCACAGCGCCATGCCGAACGATAGCTGACGCGGGTCCCGCCCGGCGATCAGCGAGTACAACTCGAGCATCTGCTGATCCGGCAAGGACACCGGCCTTCCCGACGCGAATTTAGTCGACAGCGCGGCGAGGCCGCCTTCACGGTATTTCGCCTGCCATTCGAAGACCGTCGAGCGGCCAACCCCGAGGATCTCGGCTACCAGATCAGGAGATTTACCGCTCTCCATTAGCTGGACTGCGCGCATCCGCTCTTCCTCGGTCGCCCTCCGCAGGGACTCGTCAAAGTCCGCTTAACAGTGCGTCACCGATAGGGCGGGTTTGATGCGGTTGCCGCCGGTCTCTTGGGCCCGCGTTGGCGGTCACGTTGAGTGATCGGCGTTGGGGGCATGGTCTGGGAGCGCGGCGATCGTTACGCGGGCGTAAGTGAAATGAGGACGCGGCCAGGTGCCCGCGGGTGATGCTGGAGGTTCTCACGCCAATCCAGCCGTCACCTGAGGATTTCCTTGGCCGCGCCCGGTTCTTCATCATGGCTTACCGACTGCATTCGCCGCCACCTGCCTGCGGGAGCGGCCCCTGATCCTGTGTCCCTGCGGGAGGTGCTGGAGGGGCTGCTGACCGATGCCCGCAAGGCGCGGGGGAAGCGGCATCTGCTGGCGTCGCTGGTATCGGTGCTGGTCGCAGGGGTGGCGTCCGCATGTACGGGGCCGCTGGCGGTCGCGCAGGCAGCGGCAGGCTGGGACCAGGAGGTGCTGGCGGCGCACGGCTGCTGGGTCAGCCCGCGGACCGGGAAGCGGACGGCGCCGTCGGCGTCGATGCTGGACAGGCTGCCGAAACTGCTGGACCCGGACGAGTTCGAGGCCGCGCTGACGGCGGCCGTGGCCGTCCTCGCGCTGGACCCGGCGGTCCCGGCCGCGTATGCCGCATACCGCGAGCAGCAGCGCCGTGAGCAGGAGGAAAAGCAGAAGAGCCGGAAGCGGAAGCCGACGCCGCCGGCCGCGGAGGCATTCCGGGAGGAGCGGGAGGACGGCTGGTTCCGCCCGCATCCGGCCCACCCGTGGCTGGACCCGGCCGCGTACGGGGATCCGGGGCATGTTCCCGCACGCCAGGGCGTCGCCGTCGACGGCAAGGAGCGCAAGGGCGCGAAGTACGGCCAGAACAAGAAGGTGCACCTGCTCGCCGCGGTCGCCCACGTGCCGGGGATCGTGATCGCCCAGGACCGGGTGGCCAAGGCCGGGAAGGCGAACGAGATCAGCCACTTCAAGCCGCTGCTCGCGCCGCTGCCGCTGGCCGGGGCAGTCGTGACCAGCGACGCGATGCAGGCGAACCGGGACAACGCCCTGTTCCTGCGCGCGGTCAAGGACGCGCACTGGCTGTGGCCCATCCTGGGCAACCAGCCGAACCTGAACGCCGAGCTGAACGCGCTGGACTGGGAGAACACCCCGGCCGCCGCCGCGACCAGCGAGATCAGCCGCGGCCGGATCGAGACCCGTACCCTCCGCGTCCTGCCCGCCCCCGCCGGCACCCGATTCCCCGGCGCACGGCAGGCCCTCCTCATCGAGCGGTACACAACGTACAAGAAGAAAGGGCAGTGGCGTACCCGGGCCGAGGCCGTCCTGTACCTCACCAGCCTCGCCGCCGAAGATGCCACACCGGAAGACCTGCTCGCCTTCATCCGCGGGCACTGGCGGGTGGAGCACGCGCACTGGCTACGCGACGTGATCTGGAAAGAGGATAAATCCCTTATACGAACCGGAAACGGACCCCAGATATGGTCCGCCCTCACGAACCTCGTCATCACCCTGTTCCGCATACACCCAGTAACCAGCTTCACCGAAGAGACCCGCCGCATCGCCCAGGACCCCCACCGCGCACTCCAGATCCTCAACCTCACAGGCCTTTCACCTGGCTAAGCGCCACTCCCGACTTTGACGAATCCCTGTCGCCCTCCGGCCCTTTCGTGACATGCGGATATTATGCCATATAGGTCAAGAAAAGTCCAGAAACTTATGAATTACTTAGTATATGCGTGCCATTGCCGCTGGACTGCGTGGAGAAAAAGAGCCTCCCGGAAGAAAGGGCGCCGGAAACCGGCGCCCTTTCTTCCGGAGGGCTCCAAAATTCCACGCGATGGTTGGCCTGTGTCCCTTATGCGGTGATACGCGTAAGTCAATTGGGCCTAGAGTGGCTGGCGCGGCATCTCGGCGAAGGCCGCATAGCCGATATACCGTAAATGCGCCAGCCTGCCGGACGTGCGCCAGCCTCCCGTAAATGCGCCAGCCTCCCGGACGTGCGCCAGCCTACGCGTAACGTGCGTATAGTCCAGCGGTACGGGTCCCGCTACATGACCGGCGTCCTACATGACCGGCGTCCTACGCCGTGGTCACCAGGCCGGACTGGTAGGCCATGATCACCAGCTGGATGCGGTCGCGGGCGTCCAGCTTGGTGAGCAGGTGGGCGACATGGGTTTTGGCCGTCGCCGGGCTGATGGTCAGGTGGTCGGCGATCTCGGCGTTGGACATGCCGCGGGCGACCAGTTCGAGGACTTCGCGCTCCCGGTCGGTCAGCGTCTCCAGGGCGCGCTGGGCCGTCGCACCGGGCGGGCAAGCCTGATCCGCTGGCTGAGGGCGCGAGGTGCGGGCGAACTCGCCGATCAGGCGGCGGGTGACGCTCGGCGCCAGCAGCGCGTCACCGCCGGCGACGACGCGAATCGCGTTGATCAGATCGGCGGGGAGGGTGTCCTTGAGGAGGAATCCGCTCGCCCCCGCCCGCAGCGCCGCGAACACATACTCGTCAAGGTCGAAGGTGGTCAGGATGAGCACCCGTACGCTCGTGCCCCCGGTGATCTGCCGGGTGGCCTCGATGCCGTCCATGACCGGCATGCGCACATCCATCAAGATCACGTCCGGATTGGCGTTCCTGGCGGCCGCCACGGCCTCGGCGCCGTTGGCGGCCTCGCCGACCACGTCGAAGCCTGGGGTGGCGGCGATGATTCCGCAGAACCCCACGCGGACCAGGGCCTGATCGTCGGCGACGACCACGCGTAGCGTCATATGTCGCCGCCGGGCGGCAGCGGTATCCGGGCCATCACCTCGAAACCGTACCCCGGCAGCGGGCCCGCGCTGAACTCGCCGCCCAGCAGGGTGACCCGCTCACGCATGCCGATGATGCCGTGCCCGCCGGGCAGCGGATCGGCCAGAGCGCCGCGCGCGGCCGCGGCGGCGCCGGCCAGCGCGGGCACCGGCAGGTCCGCTCCGCTGTCGGCCACCTGGATGACCAGTTCCTCCTCGCCGTAGTCGATCAGCACGTTGCACTTGCTGGCGTGTGCGTGCTTGACCACATTGGTCAGCGCCTCCTGGACGATCCGGTAGGCCGAAAGGTCGATGCTCGGCGGCAGTGTCCGGCGTATCCCGTTGCGCCGCAACTCCACCTGGACCCCCGCACTGGCGGTGCGGTTGAGCAGCCGATCCAGATCGTCGAGCCCCGGGGCGGGGAACAGCGGGGCCGCTGACGTGTCAGCGGTGGACGGCGCGGCCGGGATCTGGGCGCCCGGCCGGAACAAGGCGGCCAGCGCACCCAGCGCGTCGGAGGCCCTCCCCTCACCGTCGGGCGCCGCGGCCGGAGGCCCGGGCGAATTCGGCGCGGTCTCCACGTACGACACCGGCGCGCCGGTCTCGCTGGTCTGGTCGGCACTCCGGGCCGCCTCCTGGTCGGCCTGTCGCAGTGCCCCGAGCATCCGCCGCATCTCGTCCAGGGCCTCGCGGCTGGTGGCCTGGATGGCGCCCAGCGCCGCGCGGGCATCGCGCGGCTGGCTGTCGATCACGTACTGGCCATAGCCGGCCTGGACGGCGATGACGCTCATGCTGTGCGCGACGACGTCGTGCAGTTCCCGGGCGATGCGCAGCCGCTCCTCGGCCACCGCCTTGCTCGCCGCCTCCTCCTGGAGTCCTATCGCGTACCTGCGGCGCTGCCGGACGATGTAGCCGGTCGACCAGGCGATGACCACGCACAGGAACACCGGGATCAACGCGCCGCGGATCGGGTACTGCCCGCCCAGGCCACTGAGCACGATGTCGATGGAAAGGGTGACGAACACGGCGGCGAGCACTCGCGCCGCTGTCCGCTTGGTCTCGTAGTTCGCCGCGATCAGGTAGAGCACGTAGGCGATCGGGAGGAAAAGGATGAGGGAGGCGCCGTTCGGGTCGGTCAGCAACGATATCGCCATCGAGCCGGCCAGCAGCAGACCCAGCACGAACACCGGGCGGCGACGGCGGAGCGCCACGGCGAGTACCACGCCCGCTACCACGAGCAGGGTCAACGCGCCCGTGAACGGTACGGGCCGGTAGACGACGAGACCAGACCCGGCCTCATCCTGGAGCAAGCTTTTCCTGATGGTCCCGTACACGATCAGCCCGAGCCCGGCGGCAACGACCCAATCGATTGCGGTCCAATGCCTGGGCCGGAGCCGCTTGGTCAGCGGAGGGCGAGGGGACGTGGTGCGCACCTTACTACCGTAACCTGCGAAATCGTCCAGGACGTCATCCGACAGGCGTACGCCGCCCAGGCGATGGGACGAACCTTCCGCACCGGAACGGCCAGCCGAAGGTCACTCCGCAAGGCGATGACGGTGCGGCGCCCGTTACGACACAGTATCAGCATGCCAGACACACACCCCCCTGCCTCGAGCGCGGCCGGCAACCCGGCCACGGCGGCCGGCGACCCAGCCGGCGTCATCGAGACCAGGGCTCTAACGAAGGTATATCCCGGTAAGACGCCGGTTACCGCGCTGGACAGCCTGACGGTCAGCGTGGCACCCGGCGTCACCGGCCTGGTCGGCGCCAACGGCGCGGGCAAGTCCACTTTGATAAAGATCCTGCTCGGCCTCATCCCGCCCACCAAAGGGCAGGCCCAGGTTCTCGGTCACGACACCACCGCCGAAGGCGAACGGATCAGGACGCTGCTCGGTTACATGCCCGAGCACGACTGCCTGCCGCCCGACGTGACCGCGACCGAGCTTGTCACCCATCTCGGCCGCATGTCCGGTTTGCCGCCCACCGTGGCGAAGGAGCGCGCGGCCGAATCGCTGCGGCATGTTGGATTGCACGAAGAGCGGTACCGCCTTATCGGCACCTACTCGACCGGCATGAAGCAACGGGTCAAGCTGGCCCAGGCGCTGGTCGGCGACCCCCGTTTGCTGCTGCTTGACGAGCCGACCAACGGCCTGGACCCGGCCGGGCGCAACGCCATGCTCGAACTGATCGCCAGGATCGGGTCCGAGTTCGGCATTTCGATAGTGGTCGCCTCCCACCTGCTGGGGGAGATCGAGCGGATCTGCGACCATCTGGTGGCCATCGAGGCCGGACGCCTGCTCCGCGCCGACTCCATCACCAGCTTCACCCAGGCCAGCGAGGTGCTGGCGGTCGAGGTCGAAGAAGGCCTGGCGCAACTGGCCGAGGAACTGGCCCGCCACGGTCTGGCCGCCACCCTGCGGCAGCGGACGCTGCTGGTACCGCTTGACGGAGATGAGACCTACGACACCGTCCGGGATTGCGTCGCCACGCTGAAACTCCCGCTGAGCCGCCTGGAACAGCGCCGCCACCAGGTCGAGGAACTTTTCCGCGACGAAAACGAGGGGGCCGTCAATG
>JAFARZ010000137.1 GCA_019245115.1 Streptosporangiaceae bacterium
CCTCGACCAGCACGTTGACCGGCCGCCCCGGATCGGCGGCCGCGACCCGCTCGGCGAGCAGCCGCACCCCGGCCACCGAGTCGGCCAGGCAGTAGAAGTCGAACCCCGGGTCGCGGGCCAGCTCGCCGCAGACAAAGCGGACGTCCAAGGCGCCGACGAGCTGGTTGGCGTAGAACACCCGCGGCACGCCGTGCCGCCGGGCCGCCTCGAGCTGGGCGCAGGTCGCGAACGTCAGCCCCCAGCAGCCCGCGCCGAGCTGGCGGCCGAACAGCGCCGGGGTCATCGAGGTCTTGGCGTGCGGGCACAGCAGCACGCCGCTGGCGGCGGTGAAGGCCTGGAACCGCGCGATGTTGCGCTCCAGCGCGCTGTCGCGCAGCACGCACGCCGGCAGCCGCACCTCCTCGCGGAGCAGGTTCACACTCGGATGTTCCGTTCGGGTGGGCACGACCGGTGATCTACCCGAACGGGCCGGGTATCACGCCCCGCTCCCGGCGGAGCGCGCGAGCGTAGCATGGAGGATACGCAGAACGGAGCCTGGGTGCAGGAGGCTGCGATGATACTGCGACCGCATCGGCGGAACCTGGTGGTGTGGAGACAGTCGGCCGGACCGGCCGGCCGGTGCTGTACTTTGCGGCTTCGCCGTGCCCCGCGGTTGACCCGCGCCGGGCGGATGCGCCGGTGGCTCCGCACCGGCGCGCTGCTCACCGTCCTCGTCCTGACGCCGCTGGCCCGCGCCGTGCGGGCGCGCTGGCGGATCCTGCTGCCCGGAGTGGTGTTCACCGTGGCCGGCGTCCTGCTGCGCGGCGGCGCGGGCGGCGTGTTCCTCCTTCCGGGGCTGCTGTTCCTGCTGTCCGCCCCGCTGATCCCGGCCAGCCCCGACGCGGCCCACGCCGAGCTTGAGCGCGAGCTGGCCGGGTACAGCACCCCGGCCCAGCGGCGCGATCTGGAAGCGATGCTCGACCAGTACCCAGACGACGACACCGGCGAGCTGCGCGAGATCCTCGCCCGCCAGGCCATGGCCGGCCACGGCAGCCCGCTCCCCGGCGGCGGACGCTACTGAGCGCCCGTCAGTAGATGGTCAGGACCGGCCCGGTCTTCACGATGGTGCCGCCGCTGCCGCCGATGAACGCGTGGACCTTCAGGTGCGCGGTGTAGAGGATGAACGTGGTCGAGACACAACTGCTGTTGCCCGGGCCCGTTAGGATGACCGCGCCGATATTCTTGCTGGCGCCGCTGGAGTTATAGACGAGCGCGACCGCTCCCACCGAGAACGCGGCCCCGGTCTGCTTCGCGCACATGGTCACCTTGACAACCGCCGAACTTACCTTGGTGTAGGAGCCGTAGGCGGCGACGACGTTGTCACCTCCGATGGCGGGCACCGTGAAGCTGTGCGTCCCGGAACTCGCGCCCGCCGGAGCACTCGCCGAGTTCACCGGGTGCGCGGAGGCCGTGACGGAAGGCTTGGCGGCAGCGGAACGCCGGTGCGTCGGCGAGGTCGCTGGCGTCGTGGATGACCCCGGCGTACTCGCATGTGCGGATGTCGGTGACGCCGTGGGCGTGTCGGCCAGAGCCGCCGACGAACCGCCCGAAGCCGCCGACGCGGCGGAGGGAGTCGACCCAGTCGACCCGCTCGCCCCGCACGCGGTCAGGCCAGCTCCGCCAATGACGGCAGCGATAATCACAGCCGGGACCCGGCACATCCTCATGCCCCTACCCTCCGTTGAGTAACCAGATGTTACAGAAAGTGACAATGACGACCCAGTTGTAACGATAGGTGATAGGCCCCGCGCCACGCGGAGGACTTAACCAGAAACAGAGCACTTCAGCCACAGGCGGACCAGCGATGTCGTGTGGGCCTGGGCTCCGGGACGAGGGGCGAGGTGTCAGTCTCTCGCCTGGCTCCATGGCCGCTTCGCTGGCATGATGACCGGATGATCGTGTCCGCCGACTTCTCGGCCATCCCCGATAGCCGGCAGGCGGCGGAGATCGAGCGGTTGTGCGACGCCATGGACGCGGCCGGCCGGGCCGGCCGCTACCCGCGGCTGACGGTCGAGCGGCCCTGGTCAGCGCACAATCCCAGGCTCGAGGGGGAGTTCGCCTCGCCCTGGGCGATCCGCTGGTACCTGGAACGGGAGCTCAGCCGGCTGGCAGCCCACGGCGCCCGGATCTCGGTCAGCCCCGGGCGCCAGGCGCTTGACCTGCATGACCCGAGACTCGGGCCCGCCGTCGACGAGACCCGCTGGGATCTGCGGCGCAAGAAGCTGTTCCTGTTCGGGCCCGAGCGCATGGCCCTGTCCATCGACCGGCTGGAGCACTACACGGGGACGGCCGCCGAAACATTCCAGCGGTACGTGCTGCTCACCAACTACGCCTGGCATCTGGAGGAGTTCCGCGCGGCCCTGCCCGGTTGCACCGGTCCCGATTCCGACGGCCGCCAGATGCCCGCCTGGCACTACCCGCTTCCCGGCCGCACCGGCCTGACCATGGTGAACATAGGGGTGGGCCCGTCCAACGCCAAGACGCTCACCGACCACCTGGCCGTGCTCCGCCCCGACCTGGTGCTGATGATCGGTCACTGCGCCGGCCTGCGCAATCACCAGGAAATAGGGGACCTGGTCCTGGCCGCCGGCTACCTGCGCGATGACCGCGTCCTCGATGACATGCTCCCGTTGAGCGTCCCGGTCGTCTCCAACCACACGCTGAACACGCTGCTGCTCGGCGAGCTGACGGCCCGCGGCCTGCGGAGCCGGATGGGCATCGTCTTCACCACCGCGAACCGGAACTGGGAACTGAACCTGGCCGTCGTGGAGGACCGGCTGCGGGCATCTCGCGCGCTTGCGGTGGACATGGAGTCCGCGACGGTGGCCGCCAACGGATTCCGCTACCGGATCCCCACCGCCACCCTGCTCGCGGTCAGCGACAAGCCCCTGCACGCGCGCCCCAAGCTCAGCGTGGACGCGCAGAGCTTCTACACCGCCAGCCGCCGCCAGCACGTCGAGAT
>JAFARZ010000178.1 GCA_019245115.1 Streptosporangiaceae bacterium
GGTGCTCAAGCAGCACGGGCTGGCCACCGGCGTCGGCGACGAGGGCGGCTTCGCTCCCGACCTGCCCGGCAACCGGGCCGCGCTCGACCTGATCATCGAGGCGATCGGGAAGGCCGGCCTCACGCCCGGGGAGGACGTGGCGCTGGGCCTCGACGCGGCCGCCTCCGAGTTCTACTCCGACGGCGGATACAACTTCGAGCGGAGTCCCAGGTCCGCCTCCGAGATGACCAGCGTCTACGCCGACTGGCTGGACGCGTACCCGATCGTGTCGATCGAGGACCCGCTGGCCGAGGAGGACTGGGCGGGGTGGAGCGAGCTTACCGGCAGGCTCGGCCGCCGGGTGCAGGTGGTCGGCGATGACGTCTTCGTGACGAAGATGTCGTCCCCGACGATCTGCACCCGGCCGCCGAGGCTGGCGGTGAGCTCGCTCCAGCCCGCCCAGTCCTCCTCGGCCAGCGGGTCCTCGATCGACACGATGGGGTAAGCGTCCAGCCAGGTGGTGTAGATCCGGGTCATCTCGGCTGCGGTCTTCTGGCTGCCCTCGATGACGTACCCGCCGTCGGCGTGGAACTCGGAGGCCGCCGCGTCCAGGCCCAGCGCGACGTCCTGTCCTGGTTCGAGGCCCGCCGCCCCAATCGCCTCCACGATCAGGTCCAGCGCCGCCCTGTTGTGCGGCAGGTCGGGGGCGAACCCGCCCTCGTCGCCGACGCCGGTGGACAACCCGCGCTGCTTGATCACCGACTTCAGCGCGTGGTAGACCTCGGCGCCCCAGCGCAGCGCCTCGCTGAAGGTAGCCGCGCCGATCGGGGTGATCATGAACTCCTGGATGTCCACGTTGTTGTCGGCGTGCGCGCCGCCGTTCAGGATGTTCATCAGCGGGACCGGCAGCAGGTGCGCGTTCGGCCCGCCCAGGTAGCGGAACAGCGGCAGGCCGCTGGATTCCGCGGCGGCCCGGGCGACGGCCATGCTGACGCCGACGATGGCGTTCGCGCCGAGCCTCGACTTGTCCGGGGTCCGGTCGAGGTCGATCAGGGCCTGGTCCACCAGACGCTGATCATCGGCCTCGTGGCCGAGCAGTTCCGGCTGGATCTCGTCGATGACGCCCTGGACCGCCCGGGATACCCCTTTGCCGCCGTATTCCGAGCCGCCGTCCCTGAGCTCGACCGCCTCGAACGCGCCCGTCGAGGCGCCGCTCGGTACTCCCGCGTGCCCGACGGTCCCGTCGTCCAGGGCCACCTCGACCTCGAGGGTCGGGTTGCCGCGGGAATCCAGGATCTGCCTGGCATGGATCGCTTCGATGGAGGCCACCGCCGGCTCCTTGCTTCTGCTCGTATGGCGCGTTCTGCACGGGGCGAGCCGCAACCCGCCCACAGCCGAGCCTAATGGAGCGGGGGTACTCCGGTGCGCTGGCACGCCGCTAAGCCGGCTAAGTCGGCGGCGGGATTGGCGTGATCCTCGATGGCCTGGAGTATCCGGCGGTGGTCGGCGCCCAGGGAATCGCTGTGCCGCTGGGCCATCGCCGCCGAACGACGCAGCGCCCGGCACGGCGCGGCCCGCAGGGTGCAGTCAAGCAGCGACCAGGACAGTTCGTTCAGCGCGCCGCGCACCATGGCCGGGTCCTGCGTCCGGTCGCAGACCTCGGTCAGCGCGGTCAGCAGCTTGGCCGCCCTCGGCTCCGGCGCCATGTCCACCCGGAAGGAGTCGACCATCGGGCACGGCGAGCCGACCACGGCGGCGGTCTCGAAGGCATTCAGCAACGGGCTCACGTCGCCCGCCGTCAGCGGGTCGTACAGGCCTGGGAACGGGACCTCCTCATAGCCGCGGTCGTAGCCGCTGAGGTAGACCGGCGCCGGCGAATCCGACCGCGCCAGCACGGCGAGCGCAAGGTCCATGAGGCTGACCGGCCAGCCGAGATCGCTGATGGCCAGCACCCGGAATTCGGCCCGCTCGGCGCCTAGGCAGGCCAGCAGGAGCAGTTGCGCCGACTCCAGCGCCGACTGGACGTAGAACGCGATGTCCGGGCTATGCAGCCTGATGACCTCCTGGCCTGCCTCATCTGCCCAGCTCAGCAACCGGCTATAGATGATCGAGTTGTCCAGCACATGGGTGAACCGTCCCGCCGAGATCAGCATGTCGCTGCCGGCGGCCACCCCCGACGCCACCCATTCGGCGGCACGCTTGGACGCGGTGTACATGTCCGGGGAAAACGGCCGCAGCGCCTTGCCCGTCGACGCGCACACCACCTGCGGCACACAAGCGTCAGCCGCGGCGGTCAGCACCGTGCGGGTGCCGAGCACGTTGGTGGACACCGTCCGGTGTACCTCCACCTCAGCCAGCCCCGGGTCGCGCTGCGCGGCGACGTGGAACACCAGATCGGGCCGGAGCTCAGTGATCAGCCCCTCCATGGCCGCACGGTCCCTGACGTCGGCGTACCGGTACTCGGCGTCGGCGTGCCTGGGGTAGGCGTTGGTGACACCGCGGCACACACTGACAATCCGGCCCGTACCCCGCGCCACCAGCTGCGAGATAAGCGTCGAGCCGATGCACCCGGTCCCGCCGGTCACCAGCACGGTCGCGTCGCGTAGCCGGTCGGCCAGCGCCGCCTCCGGCAGGCACAGTCCGCGCTCGCGGATGGCCAGGAACCGGGCATGTTCCTCGGCGGCACCCTCCTTGGCCGCGATGAGCGCCCGGGTCAGATCGCGCAGTTGCTCAACGGCGGTGTCATCGAGACAGCCCTGCCCGGGCGGCGCGACTTCCCGCATCCTGGCGATGATCTGTGCAACCGTTCCCACCCCATGCCTCCCGCCTGAATGTCCCCAATTACTGACCGCGACGGTCCGTGACCTGCCGCTCCGTCCAGTTGGCCGCGCCCAGGTGGCCGTGCGGGTAAAGATTAGGCCACCCAGCGTTAGCGAAACCCGTAGATTCCTAGGTTCGCTCAATGTTAGAGGGACATCTGCGGCTTGTTTCACACTGTGCGATCAAATCGGGCATAAGTCACAGGAGTGACGTACCCGAGGCGTTCTCCGCCGTGTTCCTGGCGCGGTCCGCTGCCACGAGATCATGCCCCTGGCCTACGGCCGCACCTGGGGCCGCCATTGACCGCATTCCTGCTCTGACCGAGGTGGCTCTGGCCTGCGTCACTCCCGGAAGGCCCTTTATGAACTTTATCGATTGATTTTATAGATATTAGTTTGATCACAGTTACCCGGGCGGCAAGCGGCCGCACGATGGCCGGGCCGAAGTCACTCAGCGCTCGTACGGTCAACGGCGCTCACATGCTCCGGGAATGCTGGTACGCTGCGTTTTCGCGCCAAGGGGGCGATCCTGTGCGGGGGGAGAGAACCTGTGCGACCCGTCCGTAGCCGCAGGCGCCCTCGCGCCGCGCGAGGGAACAGCGGCACGAGAGGACTTCACGGAACTAAGGCAAGTTGATGCCCCTCAAGTTCTTCGCATCGCTAGGCCGGAGGTTTAGGGATGCCATCCAGCGCCATAGGCTCCTGATTGCCGCCCTGGCCGCGATCGCAGTGATCGCCACGACCTCGACCCTGATATCGGTGCGGCTGGACGCCAGCCCCGAGCCGTCGGGTGCGCCGCCGCTGGATATGCCGGCGCCGAGCACAAACCAGCTCCCCGCCGTCGCCTCAAGCGCCTGGCCGACAACACCGCCCGACTCGGCGCCCGCCGACTGCAGGCAACAAGGCCTGAAGGGCACCGCCGGTGCCTCGGTTGTCAGTTATCTCGACGACAACAGCGCCCAGAAAGACCTGGTGGCGAAGGAAGCCAAGGGCCTGCGGCTTATCGACTTCTCCTGGACCAGCATCGTCAGTCCGACTGACCTGGCCCAGACCGACTCGTTTGACCCGACGCTCGAGACCGAAATGACGGCGGCGAGTCAGGCCGGCCCGTGCGGGCTGCGTTTCGTGACCCTCAGCGATAACGATCCGAAGATGAGCCACGGCACCGACGTGCGCATGATGACCAGGATTCTCACCAGCCCCAGCGTCCGCCAGGGGCACGTACTCGCCGTCGCGCAGTGGATGGCTGGCCAGCCTCTGGCCACCGGGCTGACCGTTGACTACGAGAACGGCCTGCCGCAGAACCTCAGCGATCTCAGGATTGCCGAACAGACGGCCGGCTGGTCCGGGCTGTCGCTGGACGAGGCGGTCAACCGGCTGAGCGATGATTACACCGAACTGATCAGGGAAATAGCGGCGGCCATGCACCAGCAGCATCGGCTGGTACGCCTGATGGCCCCCGTGCGGGGCAGCGACGATGTCGACGTCGCGACCACCGACATCGCGCCCTACGTGCTCGGCTACGGGGCACTGGCACAGTACGTCGATCAGATAGTGCTCAAGGCCTACGATTTTAACTTCGCCACCGGGAACCCCGGGCCAATCGCCCCGTTTACGGACGTGGCGCAGGTGCTCACCTATGTGCACAGCTACGGCGTGCCCTGGACCAGGCTCGCGGTGGCCGTGCCTTTGTACGCCTACAACTGGACGGTAGATAAAAGGGGTAACATCGCCGTCGATGCGGCGGGACGGCCTATCTCAGCGACGATCCTGACACCCACTCAGGTGGCGGCAGGCAAAAAGTCCTGGCACAAGGAGAAAACCACAGACGGGGAAACAGAGTATTCATATACCCAGAATGGCCGCAATCACATAATCTGGGATGCTTCAAGTGCGCTCGGGACCGAGATGACATGGCTGGAGCGCAACTACCCGCAGATCGGCATCGATGGCTGGAAGATCGGCAACGCCGACCCGGCCGGCTCGGCGCTGGCCATCACGATCCTGGGCCGCTGACGGCCGCCCTGAGCGCCGGTCAACCGGCGGCCACGCCCAGGAACATGGCTCGCCGCGACCCTGCGTTGCCAGCCTCTTCCGCTGAGTGACTTCCCGGCGGTCAGCGCGCAAGGTCGCACAACCGCGGCGGCCTTCTTGGCCGCTCTCAGCACCACATCTGCCCTGATGACGTATCATCAGCAACTCGGGCATCGTCACCTATGAGGTAGTGTGTACCACAGTTACGGCTGTTGTCTGGGTGGGCAGTCTGGTGCGGAGCCTGGCTGCTAACAGGCCGACAATCAAATAATGGCAGCAGCATAATCGTTTACATTTCTCCTGAATACACTTGGAAGCCTTTCGAGGAAACGGGGAGGCGATTATGGGCACACCAATTCAGCAAGAGTTCGGTCCTGGTTATGACTACCCGGACCGTAAATTTCATTTTTGGGCAGTTATTTTGCCGACGGTACTTGCGACCGTACTTGCCGTTGTCCTGATACGCCATACAGCCAGTCCAAGCAGCAGGGTCACCCGCAGCCCCATAGTCGCCTGCCCGAAGCAGGTGTGCCTGCCGCCAGGATCCGCAACGCCGGCCAAGGCGGCCACGAACACGTCGGCCCCGGCGTCCGGGCTCAGCCAGACGCCGTCTGCGGTAACTCATTCCGTGGCTCTCTCCAGCGCGTAGTCCAGCGGTCCACCGCCCGTCACACGGACTGATCCGGCTAGAGAGAACGAGAGAACGTGGACGCCAAGAACAAGGCAGCTCCGGTAATAGATTCTGAAACAGAGATAATCCCGGTATTCGTCAGGAAGCAGGTCTTCTACAGCCCGGCCGCGCGCCGGGGGCTATACGTGCTCGTGCTGGTCTGTTTCTTGCTCGCGGTGATTGCAGTGGGCTGGCAGTGGGGGCTCGCCAGTGCCGCCAAACCACTGCCAACGGCAGCTCGTTATAACACCAGTGCCAGCTATGCCAGCAGCGTTGCCACCGAACTGGCCCGCTGCGGAGGAGAACACGGAGAGTTCGGCCCGGGGGGCACGATCCAGGTTCCCGTCATCGGCCAGGGTGTCTTCCAGCGCATCGTGCGCATCGTCGCCAGCGGAAGCACGACTTACGCCGTCGATCCGTTCACCGGTAAGGTTGTGCAGCCCCTGACCGGCCTTCAGCAGCACGCCACCCGCGACTGCCGTTACGCCATTCAAGAATATGGCGCGGTGCCGCAGGATACCGTCGTGCTGGCGTACGATAACAGCCCGACCGCCCAGTGGACACCCCAGCTGCTGGGCATCCTGCAGGCCTATCACGTCCACGCCACTTTCTTTAACACCGGTACCAACATCCTAGCCATGCCCGATATATTCAACGCGGAGATAAGTACCGGGAACGTTGTCGGCAACGAGACTTTGGATAATCCCGAGCTCACCAACCAGACAGGTGGCCAGGCACGGCAGGAAATCGTCACCAATGCTCGGATCATAGCGACAACCGCCAAATACCAGAGCCATCTTTTCTACACGCCTTCGATCGGCACCAGCGAGCAGGCGGTAGCGCAGAACCTGTTCGCCACGCTCGTGGGACAGCAACTGGGATTCGTCGACGTAAATCTCACGAATGCTTCCTGGGACTACCAGGTCAGCGCCCACCAGGTACCCAGCCTGCAACGTAACGGCGCGGGTGTCGTCCTCCTCATCCACGACGGCGGCGGCAGCCTGGGCAACACGCTGCAAACCTCGGTGAATCTGATTCGCCAGGCCATGGGCCTGGGATACAAGTTCATGACGATTCCGCAACTGCTCGGCTCGCAGGACTTCCCGGGGCCGGTCGCCGGCCCGGTCCAGCCGTCCATGGACGACCGGATCGGCTACGTGCTGTACTGGGGCCCGCATATCATGCAAGCTCAGCTGCTGCAAGATGTCATGCGCTACATGACGATCTTCATCGGGCTGATCACTGCCGGGTGGATCCTCGCCGCTTCCTGGGGCCGGTTTTACAATTACCGCAAGCCCCCTACCTGGCACCCGGATAAGGTCTCGGTTCTCATCCCGGCCTGGAATGAGTCCAAGGTCATCCGCCGGACCGTCGAAAGCATCCTGCGCTATTCCTACGATTTCGAGCTCGAGATCGTCGTCGTGGACGACGGCTCGACCGACAATACCTGGGAGATCCTGCAGCAGCTGAAGGCCGAATATGCGGCGGTCAAGATCTATGACAAGGAAAACGGCGGCAAGGCCAAGGCGCTCAACTACGGCCTGTTCATCGGCGTGACCACGGACTACACGCTGATCATCGACGCCGACACGATCGTCGCGGACGGTGAGACGATTCCGCGGCTCGTGCGGTGGTTCGCTGATCCGAAGATCGGGGTGGTGGCCGGGCGGACCAAGGCCGGCTACCGCGGCAAGACCGTGCGCGAGAGAATGCTCGCCGAGTTTCAGTCCGCCGAGTACGACCTGGGTATCGCGGTCCTGCGGACCGCCCAGGACTGGATGAACGGCATCGTGATCGTCCCGGGCAGCTGTTCCATGTTCAGGACGGCCCTGCTCCGCGAGGTCGGCGGGTTCAAGTCCCACCTCATCGCCGAGGACGCGGCGGCCGGCATGGAATTGCGCCGCCGCTTCCCGGGGATGCGCATACGGCAGGACATCACGGCCGTGGCTCTCACCGAGGTCCCGCTCACGGTCAAGACACTGTGTAACCAATGGCGGAGATGGACCTTCGGTGTCATGCAGGTCATGATGGACCACCGGGAAATCTTCGTCCGGCCGGATAAGTACGGCGGCCTCACCCTGCAGTTGTGGTGGTCGCTGTACGGCCTGATCGTGCCGACGCTCCTCCTGCCGGTCACCTACCTCATGCTGGTGGTCACGGCATTCAATCACAACTGGCGAAATCTGCTGGTCTACCCGCTGATCTTTGTGATCTACCGGGTCGCCACGACTCTCGTGTCGATAGTCATCATGCGGGAGTGGATGAACCCGCTGACGGCAATCTGGTACCGGATCGTCAACGATCCGCTCCAGATGTACCTGGCGGTCACGTGCTGGTACCGGGTCCTGAGCGGTAACGTCCAGCCGAGGAAGATCTGGTCCAAGCTGCCGCGCCAGGGGGCGACGCAGGAAGAAGTCAAGTCGACGGCCAAGTCGCCGACCCCGATGGTGATTCGGAGCCCCCGCCATCAGGTGGACGCGGACCAGGTCAAGCGGGTAACCGCGGATCAGGTCACGCAGGTCGCCGCGGATCAGGTCACGCGGGCAGACGCGCAGATAGGGGCGGATCAGGTCACGCAGATGGTCCGTGCGGATCAGGTCAGGGTGCCGCCAGGCGCCGACGCCCCGGTCGACGACGCCACCAACAAGCCAGCCGACGACGCCACCATCAAATTCCTGCGGGTAGCCAGCGGTCGCGACCGAGCGCAAGGGTAACGGCGAAGGCTGAGCCGCCCGGCGTGGCCGAGCCGGACGGCCCCGGGCCAGGGCCCGGGTCAGGCAGTGAACGACTCGACCAGGTGACTGAAGGCCCAGTCGCCCTGCGAGATGCCAGAACACGAGTTGCTGTCGGCCGAGCCGGGGCAGCCGCCGTTGTCCCGCTGGATCGCCCAGATGGACAGCAGGCCGAGCGAATGGTCACGGGCGAAGCTCAGGATCCGCCTCGCGTCGGAAAGCCGGGTGACCTCGGCCTTGCCCTGATTGTCATCGATCCCGGGAAGGAGCGTGATCCCCTGCATTGCCCACAGCTCCCGCTGCGACTTCTTCGGGTACACGGTGGCCAGCTGAGCGTGCACGCTGGTCGCCGCCTCGGTCGCCACGGCGCCCATGTCCACGTGGCCAGGCAGGTCGTAGTAGTCGAAGGTCATGATGTTGACCAGGCCCACCGTAGCGCCCTGCTGAACCGCGTTCCGCAGGACGGCGAGGGCGTTCGGCTGGAGGCCTGAAGGCTGGACCGGCAGCGTGTACTGGATCTGCAGGGGGTAGCCGTGACGGGCCGCCCACGCTTCCGTGAGCTTGATCGCCTGGTTCCGCCGCGCGATGCCCGCCGCGTCGTTCAGCGCGTTGAGCTCCACGTCCATATCAAGGCGGGTGACATGGTAGGTGTTGATCACCGCCTCGTAGTCGGCCGCGATGGCGTTGACGTCACCGCAGGCGTCGGCGATGTCCGTGCCGTTGTTGCCCGCGCTCTGGCCGCCGAACGTCAGCGCGACATTGCCGCCCAGCTGCTTCAGCTGGCCGATCGCGGACCGGTACCCCGGGGAAGCAGCCGACTGTGAGCCATCCCAGGTCAGCGTGCAGGAGCCGGGTGATTCCGCCTGGAGGAAGCCAAGGTTGAAGTAACTCGCCCCGGACTGCGAGGCGAGCGACGGGAGGCTGCTATTGGTCCAGGTCTCGAAGTAGGGGGAGTAGACCTGCGCCGGCCACTGCCTGAAGGCGCCCACCCCCTGCGTGGTGACGGGGGTGGCCGGGTCCGACGACTGCTGCGCGGGCGGGATGCTGGACGTCTGCGTGCCGCCGCCGCATGCGCTCAGCGACACGGCCAGGGCCGCCGCGGCTGCGAGCATCATGGATCCGGTGACCCGACGGGTCATGATCTCCCTCCCTTACGGAGAGCCACTGATAAATCCACGCCCTCCTCGGTTGGGCAAGACCCGATTCCGGCACACCAGTGAGGAGCTTACGTCAGTGGTCGCGGTCCAGCGGACGTTGTCACCGGCGTCGAGGACGATGACCGCCGCCGCCCAGGATGACGCATTCACCACTCTGGTAACAGAGCCGGCGGACGTGCGGTGACTATTCGGATAACTGAACTCACTTTTAGTAATCGCCGTGCCGGGGGGTGAACCACTCAGATAGCTTGCGCGTCTTAGTCTCGTTACGGTAAATTACGCCACTTTTGGAAAACTGTTCACTCTAGAGTCATCTTAGGGCAGAGGCCGGATGAGGACGGACTCTGGGTCTCGTGGAGGGGGTAAGCGTTGTCCGCCGATGTCGAGCATGAGCCGGACATGGTGCAGCAGTTGCGCGAGACCCTCCACGATATGCGGCAGCCAGTCGCGATCACGATGGCGCTCGCCGCGGCCGCGCTGACCGAGCCCGGTCTTCCCGCTGCCGCGCGCGCTCGCCTGGACCAGATCGTCGAACAGGCCGAGTGGCTAGCCGACATGATTCATGGCTGCCTGGTCGCCCACGACCAGGAAGAGCCGGACGAGATTGACGAACCTGGCCAGGACCTGGCCGACATTGTGCAGATCGTAGGTGAGGTCATCGCAGCCGAATGCCTGACCTGGCCCGGTGAGGTGACGGTGACCGCCCCGCCCGGACCGGTCTGGTGCATGCTCCGCCCGGTGCTACTGCGCCGGGCGGTGTCCAACATGCTCGACAACGCCACCCGGGCCGCCGGGCCGGCCGGCACGGTGACCGTCGAAATTCAGCAGCGCAAAGACTCAGTAATGCTCGCGGTTGAGGACAACGGACCGGGCTTCGGCAACATACCGAGCCACGCCGGACTTGGATTGTCCGGCGTGGCCAGGAATGTCGTCAAGCATGGCGGGAGAATGGAATGCAGTTCTGGCGTGCGCGGCGGCGCACGCGTCAGCCTCTGGCTTCCCTAAATCACAATCGGCCAAAAGGAGCGGGGCCGATGCGGCTTGTTCTTTGTGACGATAATCGGATTTTGTGCGAAGCACTTGGCGTCGCACTCGAAGCACGCGGCCACCTGATACTGGCGACCGCGACCACCACGGAGCTCGGCATGGCCGAGGTCGCCAGGCACCGGCCTGATGCCTGCGTGCTCGACCTTCGCTTCCCCGATCCCCCGGACGGCCTCGGCGCCGCCCAGGTGATCCGCCAGCGTTACCCGGAGACCGCGGTCCTCGTGCTTTCCGGTATCGCCGGCCCCGGCATCCTGGCCGAGGCCGCGCGGATCGGCGTGGCCGGGGTACTGCGTAAGGACCAGAACGTCGATCACATCGCCGGCGCCCTGGACGTGATCGCGTCCGGCGGGACGGTCTACGGCCCGCTTCCCCGCCCGGTCCGGTCCCCGCGGATCCGGCGCTACTACGCGGCCCGCGACCTCACGTCCCGGGAGAAGGAGGTGCTGCGCAGGATAGTGGCCGGTCAGAGCACCACGCAGATGTCGCGTGAGATGAACGTCGCGACGAGCACCCTGCGCACCTACGTGAAGAACATGCTCGCGAAGCTGGGCGCGCACACCAGGCTCGAAGCCGCCGTGCTGGCCACCCGCGAGAACCTGTTCGGCGACCAGACGGCCTAGCGGCAGCCCGGCCCGCACGATGGCGATCACAGCCGTCCTCATCGACGAGGAGCGCACATTCGCCGACGCACTGGCGATCCGGCTCAACGCCGAAGACGACATCAAGGTCGTGCCGGTGGCCCAGCCGACGGCCACGAACGTGGGCTGGCAGGCCGACATCATCCTGCTCGACGTGGATCTACCCGGCTCTATCCGGTTCTGTGCGGCGACGTCGCGAGCGCCGGGCGAGACCCGGGTGATCATGCTCAGCCGCACCTCGGAGCCGTCCAGGATCGTGGCCGCCCTCGAGGCCGGGGCGCGGGCCTGGGTCCGCAAGGATGAGTCGGTCGAGCACCTGCTGCGGGTCTTGCGGGGCGTCGCACGGGGTGAGACCTGGCTGCCGCCCGCAGAGACAGGGAACGTGCTCTCGCTGCTGATGCGGCGCAGAGACGGGCGTGAGGACGACGAACGGTTCCTGGCCCTGCTCACCCCGCGAGAGCGTCAGGTGCTGGCCTGCCTGGCCGAGGGGGCGAGCCGGAACCAGGTGGCCGAGCAGTTGAACCTCAGAGCGAACACGGTGCGGACGCACCTGCAGAACATCATGGCCAAGCTTGGCGTCCACTCAACCCTCGAAGCAGTGGCGCTCACGCGTGCCTGGCCCGTTCTGCCGGACGGGAGCGGCCTAATGGAATGATGCATGGAGGCTTACGCAATACCAGGCTTCTCTCACGCATATTCGCAGGTCAAGGACTTGAGGAGGGGAGTTTTGCATGACGCTCATGGTTCGTACGTCAGATGAGGGTGTTCCTGAGACTGAATACCGGACAAAATTACACAGAGCCAGCATGACGTAGCACGCCGATCCTGGTTGGGAGAGGAGGGTGCGGCGGGTGGGGACCCGCTTAACCCGATAGCTGCGCTGTCTGGGTCCAATGGAGGGGAGTGGGGAAAAGGTGGAGCGGGTGAAACGGGGGTGCTTGAGCATTCCTGAAGACAATTTGGCGGACTTGTCCGTGGTGAACGGCGTTTCGGCAGCAAACGGCGTTCCGGCGGAAAACGACGCCTCTTCAGCTAACGGCATTCCGGTGGCCGCGGTGAACTTGTCACTGCGGGAATTGTGTCATGACCTGATAGAGCCGACGGCAACCATCAGATGGCTGGTCCGGGCGGCCGAAGCCGAGTCGGGGCAGGACCTGCGGAACCGGCTGGGAGCCATTGCGGTCGCGGCCGGCCAGATCGCCGCGATCTGCGAGCACATCCTCGATCGCCCGCAGCACCACGCGGGTGTCCGTCTCGACCTGCTCGCCGACGACGCGGTGGCGAGCGCCCGGGTACGGTATGACGGCACCATCGAGGTCACCTCGCAGCGGGTCATGGCGCTGGCCCAGCCGGGCGACATCCTCCGGATCCTGTACAACATACTGGCCAATGCGTGCCGGGCCGCCGGGCCGGCCGGCCGGATTCACGTGGTCGTCGACGAGGCCGACGGCCAGGCGCGGCTGCGCATCGCCGATTCCGGCCACGGCCTCGGCCACCAGGAGCCGGGCGCCCGGGCCGGCCTCGGGCTCGGACTCGAGATCATCGGCGCCCTCGCGCTGAAGCACGGCGGCAGCGTCCGGCTCGGCGTCAGCGACCTCGGCGGGCTTGCGGTCACCGTGTCGCTGCCCACCCCCGGGGGGGCTTCCAATTGAAGATCGTGATCGCCGACGCTCACCGTATCTTCGCCGGCGCCCTCGAGTCACTCCTGCGCAGATCGGGCCACGACGTGGTCGGCTGCGTGGCCGGGTTCGGGGCCGCGGTCAATGCCGTCCTGCGAGAACAGGCTGATGCCTGCGTGCTCGATGCCGACCTGGCCGGCATCGGCGAGCCCGGCAGGTTGCAGGAGGCTATTGCCGGCTCGCCCCGGACCGCGTTCGTCGTGCTCGCCGATTCCCCCGGGTCGCCGGGCTTCGCCGGCACGCTGGCCGCGGGCGTGCATGGCGCGGCACTCAAGACGGACGACTTCGTGGAGGTCCTGCGGGTGCTCACCGGGGCCGCGGTCCGGCTGGCCCGGCGTGCCCCCGGCGGGGCGGTGCTCTCGCTGTCGGCTCAGGCCGCCCACCGGCCCGTCCGGCACAGCACGCGCTACCCGGCGCTTGACCACCTGCTGACCCCGCGGGAGCGCGAGGTGCTGGCCCGGCTCGTGCACGGTGAGAGCACCACGAGCATGGCCAGGTCGATGGGTGTCCAGCTGTCTACCACCCGCACTCACATCGACTCCGTGCTCATCAAGCTCGGGGTGCATTCGCGGCTGGAAGCCGTGGCCTATGCCGTCCGGAAGGGAATCATCGATGTTCCCGGTCGCCTCGAGCTCGAGGGCGCGCCCGATGCGCTGAGCGGATGACTCCACGCCCATGCCGGCCAACCTGCTCATCGTCGACGACCACCGCGTCTTCGGTCAGGGGCTCGAGGCGGTCTTCGCCGCGGAGCCGGACTTCGAGCCGATGGCGATCAGCAACCCCGGTCAGGCGCTCGGGGTCGTGGCGGCGCGGCGGCCGGACGTGGTGATCATGGATCTGCGTCTCGGCGAGGTGAGCGGGGTCGAGCTCACCAGGCAGATAACGGCCCTGCCGCTCCCGCCCGCGGTCGTGGTGCTGACCGCCTACGCGGACATCACCATGGCGCTGGACGCGATCCGGGCGGGCGCGGTGGGCTTCCTGACCAAGAACGCCTCGGTCGAGCAGGTCATCGGCGCGGTCCGGGCCGCGGTGCTCGGCGGAAGCTGGCTGCCGCACGAGCTGCTGAGCAAGCTGGTCGCCGAGTACCAGGATCCGCTCGGCGCGCCGCAGCTTATCGCGCAGCTGACGGCGCGGGAGCATCAGGTGCTCAGCCTGATGGTCAGCGGCCTGGACCGCAGCGGCATCGCCGAGAAGCTGCACCAGTCACCGAATACCGTCCGTACGCACATCCGCAACGTGATCGTGAAGCTCGACTGCCACAGCGCGATCGAGGCGGTCGCGGTGGGCCTGCGGGCCGGCCTGCGGCCCGAGTAGCGGGCCGCAGGCGGGACCCCTTTACCTGACCATGAGCACCAGGACGCTGCCGACCGCCGCGGCGGCGAGGACCACCAGGAGCAGTTCCAGGAGGAACCAGCGCCTGGGCTCCGCGTCCTCCTCGCCCGGCTCGGCGTCGGCCAGCATGTCATCGGGATTGATCCTGGTCAGCAGGTTCTCGATGCCGACCAACGTCGGCTGATCGTCCGTATCGACGATGGTCGCCCACGCGGCCGGGAAGAACTCCGCGGAAGGGTGCGGCAGCGTCGCCGCCGCGGGCCTGGCGACCGCCACCGGGCGTGCTGCCCACGACGCGACCCTGACCAGCGGGATCGGGATCGTATCGTCCTCGGCGGCCTCGGGCCGGGACACCCGGCGCAGCGCCAGTTCCTCTGCCTCCTCGGGCGGGGCCATGGGCTTGGCCAGCTTGGCCAGCAGCAGGATGGTGCGGACCACGATCAGCAGGTCGAACCTGAGGCTGCGGCGCCTGAGGTAGTCCAGGTCGATGGCCAGCTTGGCGTGCAGCTCGCAGGTGGCGTAGTGCTCCTCGGGATCGACGCCGTCGAGGTCCGTCGCCTGCTGCACCTGCGTGTAGAAGATCTGGCCAGGGCCGGTCAGGCCGGGCCGCACGGTCAGGATGTCGAGCTCGTGATTGTCGTAGCAGGGAATGAACCGCGGCACCTCCGGCCGCGGGCCGATCAGCGTCATATCGCCCCGCAGCACGTTGATCAGCTGCGGCAGCTCGTCCAGCTTGGCGGCCCGCAGCAGGGCGCCGAGCTTGGTGACCCGGGAGTCCGCGCGGCTGGTGACCAGCGGGCCGGCCCGGTCGGCGCCGGACACCATCGAGCGCAGCTTCAGTATGGTGAACTGCCGGCCCGAGCTGCCCATCCGCACCTGCCGGTAGAACGCCGGTCCGCGGCTGGTCAGCCGCACCGCGGCCGCGAGCAGGGCGATCACCGGACCGGCGATCACGAGGGCGATCCCGGCCACGCAGACGTCCACCGCCCGGCGCATCCTCGAGTCCGGGCCCACCGTCAGCCTGGCGGGGGCGTGGCCGTCGCCGTGAGCCCGCGAGATGACCCGGAACTGGTGGCGCGCGAGCAGTACGAGCACCATCGTGGTGGTCAGGTAGGTGACCGCGGACGTGATGGCGCCGCCCATCGCGCCGTAGCGGGGAATGAGGATGACATCGAGCGTCACGGTGATGGTGGCGCCGACACCCATCCCGACCGAGTTGAGCCCGGGCCGGCCGATGCCGAGCAGGTACGCGGACGCGACCGCCGCGGCGCCCTCGATGGACAGCCCGATGATGATGATCTCGGCAGGTGCGATGGCCCCCCGGTAGGCTCGCCCGTAGAGAATCGGCAGGGCGATGATGGTGGCCGCGGCCAGGAAAGGCGTCATGGCGAGCGTCAGTGCCGTCACGCGCGGCAGCATCCGGCGGCCCTCCGCGGTGGCGTTCTCCTGGCCCAGGTGCGCGAACCGCGGGTAGAGCACGTAGTTGACGGCCGTCGGGGCGAGCCGCATCAGCTCGGCGAACTTCGAGGCCACCGCGTACACTCCGAGCACGGCTGGTCCCGCCAGCGCCCCGAGGAGCACGAAGTCGAACCGCAGGTTCGTCAGCCAGAGCATGTTACCCAGCTGCCCGCGAGCTCCGAACGTGGCGATCCGCCCGGCCAGACGCAGTGACGGCCGCCCCCAGCCGGAGAAGAACCCGCGCCGCCACAGCCGCAGCAGCGCAGTAGCGGTATACAGGGCGCCGGAGACGACCAGGGAGCCGACAACGAGGCTCACCCCGCCCTTTCCGGTCACGAGGCGCACGGTGACATAGGTGGGAACGAACCAGAATTCCTCGGCCACGATCAGCAGGTTCGCGCCGGCGATGTCCCCGGAACCCTGGCAGCAGGCTTTGGCGGTGACATTCCACAACCAGGTGACCACCGAGATGGTCATGATCACGACGAGCCCGAGGGGTATCTTCCGGAAGAACACGTCATGGAACGGGATGGCGAGGACCAGCCAGGTCAACGCGCTCATCCCGGCACCCGCGACAGCCATCACGCAGAGGGTGGGCCGCACCCGCCGGTCTTTGCCGTGCTTCCCGGCGAGGAAGAATGCCGAAGCGGTCGGCAGGCCGCAGGAAACCACGACTCCCAGCAGCCACGGCAGCACCCGGAGCAGTGCGTAGTAGCCGAGGACGGTCGGGCCGCCTATGCGGGCGACCAGGAGGCTGGCTACCGAGACGCAGCCCAGGGCCGCGCCCTGGGCGCCCAGGTTGGTGATGACGTGCTTGGACACCTTCCGCGAGGCGCGCTCCTTGGCGGTGCCGGGAAGAGCCGCGGGAACCGGCGGAGCATAGGGTCCCAGGGAATGGCGGGGGTTCCCCGCGGCGGTGCCATCGCCGCCGGCTACCTTGCCCGGCGCCCGGATTGTCAGCTGGGCCATGGCCGCTGGCCGCAGCCGGGCGAAACGGCGCTGCCGGCTTCCCTGATGCACCTGCAGCGCGTCCCGGCCGAGCACGGCGATGATCCCGAACAGCAGCCACAGCGGCCGGAAGTGCAGGACCTCCTCGTAAAAGGAGTTGATGGTCACCGCGAGCACGCTGGCCGCGATGCCCGCCGGGTGTGGCACGGCAGCGGCCATCGGTAGCGATTGCTGCCGCCGCACGATCGGTGAGGCTCGTGTGGCGACGCAGCCGCCGAGAATCAGCAGCGCCAGCACGCCGAGCACGCCGCGCTCGGCCAGTGCCGCGAGGAGGTCGTCATGTGCCTCGTTGGAGTAGGGGTATTCCCATTCCGCCAGCAGTGGCTTGGTGCTCATCGGACCGAGACCAAGCATGCCATCGCCGCGCTGGTACAGCTGGATGGTCTCCTGGATGAGCAGGCCCCGCTCATTGCTGCTCTGCGCGCTGCGCCCGATCGAGTTGACAAGCAGCGGCTGGCCGCTGGTGAGCGCCCATTGCCTGATCGAGTTGAGCGGAAACGCGGTAAAGAAGGTGCCGACGGCCAGGCCGACGGTCAGCCCGACGATGATAGCCCCGGGCCAGCCGCGCCGCCGGTAGCTCTTGACCATCAGCAAGAACGTGATGCCCAGGCCGAGGGCGAGCGTGCCGCCGTTGGATTCCGTCAGCGCCAGCGACCATACCAGCACGGCATAACCGGCGAACCTCATCCACCGCCTGCTGGGAGTGCGCGCGGCGTAGACGACGAAGATGGTGGCGTCCCAGTACCACGAGGCGTAGTTGGGGTCACCGAAGGTGAACATCAGCCGGTTGCCTTCGGCGGGAGTCAGCCCTTCGAGGGCCGTGATATGACCGATCCAGGCAGCGATGAAGATCAGGCCCCAGGCGATGCCGGCCCAGCTCCAGGCCACGAGGGCGCAACGCATGGCTCGCGGCCCGGAGAGCACGTTGACCACCGTCGTGCACCACGCGAACAGCAGGATGTCGATCGCCACCGTGTTGAACGCCAGGCCGGGCAGCTCGGAGACGAGGCCGGACGCCGCCCCGGCGGCGACGAACAGTGCCACCGGGAAGAAGTAGGGAGCCCTCAGCTTGTTATGCGTTCCGGCCAGCCAGACCATGGCGGTGACGATCGCGGCGACGACGAACAGGTCGACCGGCGAGCTGTTGCCGGGGCCGGTCGGGTGCAAGATGGGCTGGAAGATGATAGCGAGGACCAGCATGACGACGGCGGCGCGCTGAGCGGTGCCACGGACCAGCGGGGTCGGCCGATCCGGTGCCTCCTGCGGCGGCGTCACCGGGCGCAGCATCGTCATCGTCATGAATCGCGTCCCGTCAGGCGGCGGTAGAGACGAAGGTGGTTCCGGGCGAAATCGTCGTGATCTGCGGTGGCGGCGATGGTGGCCAGATCGGCGAGCAGCACATCGCGCCAGCAGGACCGGGGCACGCCGAGCCGCTCGAGCCCGGTCATGACGAACGCGCGCGCCAGCTCGGGATACCAGCCGGCCCCGTCGATGGCGTACTCCACGCCGGCCCCCCACCGGCCGGCCCGCAGTCCGGGGTGGCCGCTCACCCGGTGTCCCGGGCGGGTGTGGCGATCCAGGTACAGGGAATAAGAGGTCACGAACCGGGCCAGATCCCGGATGGGGGGGCCGGCCGTACGGGCGCTCTCCCAGTCGATGACGCCGAGTACCCGGCCGTCCTGGACCATGAGGTTGCCCAGCCAGAAGTCGCCGTGCACGACGGTGGGCGGCGTCCGGTAACCCGTCAGCCGCTCGCGCAGGTCAGCCAGGCCGGCCAGGTCGGCATCGGCGCCGGGCTCGCGGCCGAACCGGCGGCTGATCGCGTCTGCCACCCCGTCCAGCACCTGCGCCAGGCTGACGGACCCGCTCCCGGCCCCGGCGTCCTGCAGTCCGGCCAGCCAGCCGGCCGCGGCGGCGAAATCGGCGGTCACCGTGGCGCGCCGGGCGGTATGCCGCCAGGAGTGGTACGCCGCCAGCATCGACCGCCCGGGCATCGCGGTCATGACGAGCACGGGCCTGCCCAGGTGCTCCACGGTCGCGACGACCTTGGGGATGGTCGCGCTCACCGGGCCGAGATCAAGGGCGCCGACCTCGGCCAGCTGCTCCGCCTCGCGTTCGACGCTGCGCGCCGCGCTGTCGGTGGTGGGCACCTTGGCCGCGTAGGCCGGCCGGGCCGCCCCCGGAGGGAAAAGCAGGATGCTCACCTTCGCGTTCGGGTCCCGTGACATCGCCAGGCAAGCGGCCCGGCCGCCCACCTGATCGATGAAGTCGGTCAGCGTCCGCGGCGGAGCTATGGTCATTCGGTCCGCCCGACCAGCACCGCGCCGGCGGCCCGCAGCATGGCCGCGCACCGCCACGCCCCGGGATACCTGAACATGCGGAGCCCGGCGGTCGCCGCCATGCTGAGCAGCTGCCCGGCTCCCGGCGGCACGGACAGCACCGCATCGGCGAGGTAGCGCAGCACCGCCCGGTCCCAGCTGGCCACGATCAGCGGACGCCGGCGCGACGGCACCGCGATGTAGGCCCGGACCCCGTGGCCCCCCGGACGCGACCGGAGCGACCACGGCGCGACGGCGCGGGCGAAGCCCGTCGCGGCGGCCGCCTCGCCTGGGGGGCCGGAAAGCCAGACCGTTCCGCCCGGCAGCAGGGCGGTCCAGGCGGCGTCATCGGCCGCCGTGGCGGTCATGTCAGCACCGCGAACGGCCGCATCCTGGCGACCGGCCGCACCAGGCCGTGTCCGGTGAGGATGCCGAGTGCCTCGTCGACGCCGCGATCGTCCAGGTGCGGCACCTCGGCGGGCGCGGTGCCGTCGTAGCGGTAGCGGGCCGTGCTCCGGCCCAGCGGGTCGGGCCCGGAGCGGCCGGACCGCTCGAAGGCGGAAATGATGCTGCCGGTGCCATGGCACGCGGTATACAGGCTCCGGCTGGCGGTGTCCTCCGGCACGCACAGATACGACGAGGTGCGGTTGGTGCCGGGCAGCAGCAGCGGCTGGCCCGTCCGGGCGAAGACCGGGTGGTCCTTCATCAGCCCTGCGGGATAGGCGCGGCAGGCGTTGTGCCGGTGCACGAACGCGTGCTTCCCGGCTACCTCTTCTTCGTAGATGGAGTTGTGCGGCGAGTCCACCACCAGGGCGGCGCTCGCCCCGAACGCCGAGGCGGCCATCCGGCGCAGTTCGGCGTAGGTGGCCATCCGGTAGGCGAAGCCGTAGTTCATCGCGAGCCGGGTGGCCAGCAGGACCCGCCGGCCGTCATCGCCGTCGACGGGAACCGACGGGCAGCCCTCGGTGAAGTAGGCCGCCAGCCGCCGCTTGAGCCCGGACCGTGGCGTGAGCACGTGGGTGAGCGGCCGCTGTACCGACATTTCCGCGCGGAGCATGCGGGACGCGCTCTTGCGCCGGGCGTACAGCGCGCCTAGCTGGCCGGTCAGGACGCCACCGCCGTTGTGGAACTGGACGGTCACCTGCCCGGCGTGGATGCCGAGTTCGGCCGCCGCGGCGGGATCGAGGATCTCCTCGACCTCCTGCAGCTCGAGGAAGTGGGTGCTCGGCCCGATGCCGCCGAAGCGCAGGCGGCTCATCTGGACGACCAGCCACGGCAGCTCCCTGGCGGCCCGGCGGGCGCCGCCGTAGGCGTCGATGTCCATCCGGCCGGACTCTTCGATGTGGTCGAGCTCGTCCTGGCTGAGGCCGTAGCGCTCGGCCGCGAAATCGGCCCCCTCGGTGGCGGCCCGCAGCACCTCCTTGGAGGTCAGCTCCCTGCGCCAGTTCGGCGGGCTCGGGAAACGCTCGGCGACCTGCCGGTAGAAGCCGGCCACCGCGCTGGCTGACGGCCGCTCGATGTTCAGTGTCATCAGCGCCATCCCGCAGTTGAGCGCGGCGTCGGTGAGCGTAGGCCGGATCTCGCCCGCGGTCGCGACGGCGATGCTCGACGGCATCTCCGACTTGGCCTTGTGGCAGAAATCAGGCAGCACCACGGGCGGCGCCGCGAGGCCTGCGCCGTCCGTGCCCTCGCCCAGGCGCGCCAGCATGCGCTCGTCGGCCGGGGAGGCTTCGCTGTCGAACACGGTGAACTGGCGGTCCCCGGCGTCGCGCGAGCCGGTGAGGACCTCTATCTCCATCTCGTTCCTTTCCTGCCGCTCGTGCGGCTCACGCGGCTCAGGCCGCCAGATCGGCGAGTGCCTCGCACACTCGGTCCACGTCGGAATCGGTCAGCCCCGGGTGCAGGGGCAGTGACAGCAGTTGCGGGAAGACCTGGTCCGCGGTCGCCAGCTCGCCGCACGCGTCCAGGCCGAGCAGGTTGCGGAAGTAGGGCAGGTGATGAACCGGGATGAAGTGCACGGAGGTGCCGATGCCAGCCTCGCCCAGCCGTTCGGACACGGTGTCCCGGTCCGTCCCGAACGCACGCCGGTGGATCCGCACGATGTACAGGTGCCAGGCGTGCGTGTCGGTCGCCGGGCGAGGCGGCAGCTCGAGGCCCGGGATGCCGCCGAGTTGCGCGTCGTAGCGCGCGGCGATGGCCGCGCGGCGCTGCTGCCAGGCCGCCAGGCGGCGAAGCTGCTCCCGGCCGATGGCCGCCTGCAGGTCGGTGAGGTTGGCCTTCATCCCGGCGTCTTCGACGGTGTACCGCCAGGTGCCCGACCGGTGATAGCGCCGCCAGGAGTCGCCGCTCATCCCGTGCAGCCGCATCCGCCGCCAGCGCTCGGCCAGCTCGCCGTCGGTCGTGGTGATCGCTCCGCCCTCGCCGATCGGGAGGTTCTTGGTGGCGTAGAAGCTGAAGCACCCGGCGCGGGAGAAGCTGCCCACCGGCCGTCCGCCGACAGTGGCGCCCAGCCCGTGCGCGGCGTCTTCCACCACGGTGCCCGGCGCTATGCCGGCCGCCTCCGCGAGTTCCGCGCCGTCCACCGGATAGCCGCCCATGTGCTGGATGACCATGGCTGCCGCACCGTCCCTGGCCGCCTTGGCCACGCCTTCGGCGGACACGGTGAGCGTCGAGGAGTCCGCGTCCACCAGGACGGGCCGCAGCCCGGCGTGGACGATCGCCTGCACCGCGCCGCAGAAGGTGAGCGTCGGGGTCAGCACCGGCGCGCCCTGCGGCAGGCCGAGGGTCCTGAGCGCCATCTCGATGGCCGCCGTGCAGGAGCTGACGGCGACCGCGTACGGAGCCTGCACCCACGCGCCGAACTCCTGCTCGAACGCGAACGACTCGGCGCCCGTGGTCACCCAGCCGCTGGCCAGCACCCGCAGCGCGGCCTGCTGCGCCTCCGGCGTGATCTCGGTGCGGCAGAACGGCACCGTGTTGTCGCTCATGACATCGCCAGTTCGGATCGGGCGGGCGGGGCGCCGACATCACGGCCCCGGTAGGCCTCGCCGAGCACGGCGCCGAGTGCGTCCGGCGTCAGTTCCGCGCCGAGCCGGTCCCGGCCCGCCGCGCCCAGCCTGGCGGCCTCGGCCGGGTTGTCGAGCAGGTGGCCGATGGCCCGGCCGAGCTGGTCCGGCATCCCGGCCGGCGCCAGCAGGCCGGTCTCCCCGGCGATGACCACGTCCGGCACCGCGTTGACCGCGGTCGCGACGACCGGCAGCCCGGCGCCCATCGCCTCGACGATGGCGCACGGCAGCCCCTCGTACCGGCTGGCCATGGCGAAGACGTCGAGCCCGGGCAGCAGGGCGTCGACGTCCCGGCGCTCGCCGGTGAACAGCATCCGGCCGGACAGGCCGAGCTTGCCCGCGAGCCGTTCGGTCTTGGCCCGGAGCTCGCCGTCGCCGATCCAGACGCCGAACACGTCGGACCGGCCGAGACCGGCGAGCGCGCGGACGAAGTCCTCCGGCGCCTTCTGGAAGGCCAGCCGCCCCACGGTGCCCACCACGCGCATGCCCGGCGGCACGCCGAGCACCCGGCGGGCCTCGGCCCGGTCGTGCGCCCCCGGCGCGTTCAGCGCCTTGGCCACACCGACCCCGATGGTGCGGACGCGCTCCGGCGGCGCGATCCGGCGGGTGATGGCCTCGGCCGCGACGGCCGGGCCGACGGCCAGGAAGACATCGGTGTACCTGCCGACCGACCGCTCGATCTTGATGTAGGCGGTCCGGCGCACCCACGACTGGAACTGGTGGAACGGGAAGCCGTGGAAGGTGTGCACGATGCGCGGGGTGCCCAGCCGGTGCGCGGCCAGCCGGCCGAGCGCGCCCGCCTTGGAGCTGTGCGTGTGCACCACGTCGAAGCCCTTGAGGCAGGCCTGCAGGTCGGCCAGGGCCCGGCGGTCGTCGCCGGGGGCGATCTCGCTCCGCAGGTGCGGCATCAGCACGACCTCGTGGCCCGCGTCGCGTGCCTTCGCGACCAGGTCGTCGCCGCCCTGGCCGGTGATGAACACGATCTCGTAGTGCTCGGGGTCGAGCGCCAGCGCGCCGCGCAGCGCCACCCCGCCCGCCCCGGCCATGAACCTGGTGACGACCTGCGCCACCCGCAGCTTGCTCGTCATGCCGGCACCTCCGTGGCGGTGAGCAGCTCGCGTAGCGGTGCCCCGGGGCGGTCGCCGAGGGTCACCTGCACGCAGGGAAGCCTGGTGCTGAGCGTGTCGGCGATCTGGAGCACCGGCGGATGACTGCCGCCCAGGCCGGTGCCGAGCGCCAGCGTGGCCGCGAACGCCCAGTAGCGGCGCAGCTCTCCGGCCATGTAGGTGCCGGCCACCAGGTAGCGGGCCGCCAGCGCCGGGTCGCACGGGGCCGCCCCGGGCTCCCCGCCCCGGACCAGCACGACCACGCGGCCGGGGCGCATCCGGTCCGCGCGCCGCGGCCAGGTCGCCTCCCGGCGGCCGTGCGGCATCCGCCGTCCCGTGCCGTGGTGCGCCTCGGCGGGCAGCCGCAGCGGCTCGACCACCCCCCAGGCGTCCAGCCCGTCGCTCACGCACAGGTTGTCGCAGGTCGAGATGGCCCCGCTGAGCAGCTCACCGTGGACCAGCGTGGACTTGCCGACGCCGCCCGGCCCGGCCAGCAGCACGGTCCGGTCATCGGCCGGGCCCAGGCCGCAGACCGAGGCGTGCAGCGGGGCCCGGCCCCGCTGCTGGCTCCACCACAGCGCCGGGTACTGCAGCAGGACGGCCCGCAGCAGCAGCCGGGCCCGGGAGCGCAGCACCGCCGCCGCCGCCCGTCCCTTGCCGGAGGGCCGCCACCGGGCCACCACCTCGAGGCCCGGCTGGCCGGCCGTCACCAGCAGGTCGAGACCGGATGAGCAGGCATCGGAGATCATCACCTGTCCCGGCCGGCTCCACGCGCCGCGGGTGAGCACCCGCCAGCCGGTGACGTCGAACGCCGCGGAACCGCGCTCGACCGTCACCCGGACGTCGGGCGTGGTGCCATCACCGGCGGCCAGCTGGCCGGCCGCGCCCTCGGTGAGCACCCCGGCGATCCAGGGGACCGCGCAGCTCAGTTCCACCCGCTCGCCGGCGGTGGTCAGCAGGGCCCGCATCAGAATTCATCCGGGTACGGGCTCGCCAGGGCCATCGCCGCCGTCGTCAGGTCCTGGGCCGGGTGGTATTCCCGCACCAGATCGCTGAGCAGGCGCCGGACCTGCTCGTCGTCTCCCTCGGCGGCCGCGCGGTAGAGCAGGTCCAGGGAGCCGCCGAAGTGGCCGGGCAGCGGCCCCGGCCGGGTGGCCGAGATGGCCGGGTTGACCGTGGGCAGCCGCTCCTCGAGCTCGCCGAACAGGGTCTCGTGCAGCTTCTCCCCGGGCCGCAGGCCGGTGAAGTGGATCTGCACGTCGGGCACCCGCAGCTGCTCGGCGTACCGGCGGACCAGGTCCACGATCCGCACCGGCTCGCCCATGTCGAGCACGAACGTCTCGCCGAACTCGCCCATCGGTGCCGCCGACAGGACCAGCCCCACCGCTTCCTCGACGGTCATGAAGAACCGCGTGACGTCCGGATCGGTCACCGTGACCGGCTCGCCGTGCTCGATCTGCTCGGCGACGACGTGCAGCAGCGAGCCGCGGCTGCCCAGCACGTTGCCGAAGCGGACCGAGCAGACACCCATCTTGCCGTCGGCGTTGGCCTGCATGATCATCTCGGCCAGCCGCTTGGTCGCGCCCAGGATGGACCGGGGCTCGGCCGCCTTGTCGGTGGAGATGAGCAGCATCCGCTTCGCGCCGGCCTCGGCCGCCGCCCGCACCACGTTCTGGGTGCCGAGCACGTTCGTCTTCACGCCCTCGCCGGGGTGCTGCTCCAGCAGCGGCAGGTGCTTGTGGGCCGCGGCGTGGAAGACGACGTCGGGCCGGGCCGAGCGGAACACCTGCCGGATCCGGGTCTCGTCCCTGATGTCGGCGATGATGATCTCGGCGCTGTCCAGCAGCGCCTTGCCGTTCAGCTCGAGCTGGAGCGTGTGCATGTTCGACTCGTCATGGTCGAGCATGAACAGCGCCGCCGGGTCATGGCTCCTGATCTGCCGGCACAGCTCCTGGCCGATCGACCCCCCGGCCCCGGTGACCAGGACCCGGGCGCCGGTGAGCATGGCCTGTACCGACGGCTCCAGGACCCGGCGCTCGGCCCGGCCGAGCAGGTCGCTGAAGCTCACCGTGCGCATGTCGGCCGCCCGCGCCACCCGTTCCAGGGCAGACAGGAAGGACGGCAGGTAGCGCACGTGCGCGCCGGTATCGGCCGCCGCGCGGATGAGGCGGCTGAGCGAGGCCTGCGGCAGCGAGGGGATCGCGATGATGATCACCTGGATCTGGTGCTCGCGGACGATCCGGCGCAGGTCCGCCAGCGGGCCCAGGACCGGCGTGCCGAACACCGACCTGATGCCCGGATCGTCATCGAGCAGGCCGACCGGCCGCAGCCCGTAGTCGGGGGTGCTCCGCAAGTCCCGCATCAGCGTCCGGGCCGCGGAGCCGGCCCCGACAATCAGCGTCGCCAGCCCGGAGGAGCCCTGCTTGGCGCGCAGCCGCGGTCTCAGGCCGCCATGCCAGCCACGCCCGTTGATCCTAGGTTCAGTCATCGTCCCGCCCCATGTGAATGTCATCCGGTACCCGCAAGTCGGGCACCGTCTCCGAGTCCCCTGCCTCGGGGGCTCGTGAGTCCTGCTGCCGTGTCTCCGCCCCGCGCGCGTCCGGCGAGGCGGCCGGCCGGGCGGCCCGGATGTCCAGCCAGCCCCGGCGGTGGACGCCGATGACGCCGAGGATGGGCCAGTCCGCGGTGACACCGAGGTCGGCGGCGTGATCGAGCGCGGCGTGCGGTGCGTACCTCGGCAGGACGACGACAAGGGCGGCGTCGGGCGGCGGCGCGGCGAGCCTGATGTCGCCCAGGGTGACCACCGTGCGCTGCGGCCGGTGCGGCTTGGCCGGCCGCGCCGCCGCTATGTCGGCGGCCAGGCCGACGGGCCGGTGCCCGCCGTCGACGATGGCCGGGCGCCGTCCGTCGCCGTTCGGCGCCGTGTCGTCGCCGGCGTGGCCGTGATCGAGGCGGGCGGTGGTCCGCGCCCAGGCGCTGCGCGCGTCGGCCCGCTCCGGCCGGGGCAGTTCGTCGCGCAGCCGGGCGGCCAGCGACGCGAGCCGGTCGCGCGAGCCGGGCCCGGTCAGCACGATCGTGAGGACGCCGGCCCGGTGCGCGGCCAGGTTGAGGCGCTCGGGCAGGTCCGGGTCGAGCCGGATGATCTGGCTGCCGCGTGCCTCGGAACTGCCGAGCAGCACGGCGCCCAGTTCCCTGGCTCCCGCGGCGGGCTGTCCGACGGTCGGCCTTATCACCTCGCGGAGCGCGGCGAACAGCAGGCCGAGAATCAGGCCGAGCAGCGCGGCGAGCGCCCCGTCGACGGCGACATGCCGGGACGCCCCGACCGCTGTCGTCGGCAGGCTTACCACCGACGCGCCGGTTTCGGTCGTGAGGGTGGCGAGTACCTGCTGCGATTCGGCTTCGTTGGTGGCCAGCTGCTGCTCGGTCGCGCCCAGCTGCGACAGCAGCGCCTGCACCCGCACGCTGGTGGACGCGTTCGAGGAGTTGGCCGACTGGAGCTCGGTCAGCAGCTCGTTACGCTTGGTGGCGAGCGCCGTGCTCGTCTTGGCCAGCGCGGCGAGCTCGGGGTTGTCCTTGATGCCGAGCTGGTTCAGCTGGTTGACAACGGCGTTCGCCAGTGACCCGGCCAGCGCCACGGCCGCCTGCGCACTCGGGTCGGTCACGGTGAGCACCATGATCGCCGAGCTGCTCATCGGTGACACCGAGACTTCGTGCCGCGCAACCTGCGCCGGATCCCGGCTGACCTTGGCCTGGCTGATCGCGGTCTGCACGAGGGCGGGATCGGTGGCCACCGCGATCACCCGGCTCTGGATGGCCTGCACCTGAGTCTGGGCGTCAGGCGTCGTGCCCTGGCCCTGGATGGTCGCGGTCGCGGCGTACTTCACCTGCTGACGTTCCTTCAGCGGTACCACGCCGGCCGCGGGCAGGATCATCAAGATGAGCAGCAACCACCTGTGCCGCCAGAAAATCCGCCGGACCGCCTCGCTGGCTTCCACAATTCATACCTCTTTATCGGTGGAATTAGGCCTTCACGTTATGGCCCGGCAAATGCCCGTCACCTCGGCCAGCTGCGAGCTTCCTTCTACGTCGATTGCCGGAGCCGACCGAAGGGGTTAGCTGATTAACTCGGCGAGATGAACCACCGGGCCCGGAGGCACTCCGGCGGTACCGCGCCGGCCGGCCCCGCTCAGCTGCGCGCCCTGCTCGCGGGCACCACCCTGATCGGCACCTTCCTGGTGGCCGGCTGCTCGTCCGCCACGGGAACCGGCAGCCCGTCCGCCCAGGTCACCTCGTCCGCCACGACCGCGGCGACCAGGGCCGAGGGGTCAGCGCCGGCGGCCGTCTCCGGCCGGGTGCGCAAGATCATGGTGATCATGGAGGAGAACCACAGCATCCAGCAGATCTTCCCGGACGGCATGCCGTACCTGTGGAGCCTGGCCCAGCGGTACGCGTACGCCTCCAACTGGAGCGACGTGTCGCATCCCAGCCTGCCGAACTATCTCGCCATTTTCGGCGGATCCGATTTCAACAACCCGCAGGATTGCGCGCCGGCGGCGGGCTGTACCTATCCCGGGCCGTCGGTCTTCGGGCAGGCGCTTTCCCGTGCCGAGACGGCCAAGGCCTACGAGGAGTCCATGCCGCAGCCATGCGACCAGGGGTTCGCCGGCGAATACGACGTGAACCACAATCCGTGGGCGTATTTCCCCAGTGAGGCCGCGAGCTGCCAGGCTCATGACGTGCCGGCCGGCACGCCGGCCGTAGGCGCGCTAGCCAGCGACACGCACGGCGGTGCCCTCCCGGCGGTCGGCCTCGTCACGCCCAACCTGCTGCACGACGGCCATGACGGGACGCCCGCCCAGGCCGACGCGTGGCTGAGGACCTGGATTCCCGTGCTCATGTCGGGCCCCGACTGGCGGTCGGGGCGGCTGGCCATCGTCGTGCTCTTCGATGAGGGCGAGACCACCGAGCAGGTGCCGTTCGTGCTCATGGCCCCCGGGCTTTCCGGGGCCAAGATCTCCAAGCCGGTCAATCACTACTCGCTGACCCGGCTCATCGATAAGGTCATCGGCGCTTCGCCGCTGCGGCACGCGGACGGCGCCGCCGATATGACGTCTGTTCTGAAAGGGGTCCGATGATGGGGGGGCGTGTCATCTTCGTCGGCGCGGTCCATGAGGCGGTTCCGGCGCTCGGCGTCCTGATCGACGGCGACGCCGAGATCGCAGAGGTGGTGACGCTGCCGCCCGGCCGCGCGGGCAGCACGTCCGGGTTCGTGGACCTGGAGCCGCTAGCCAGGGAGCATGGGATCCCCGTGCGCCGCTGCGCGGACATCAACTCCGCCGGGTCCGTCGACCGGGTCAGGGAGCTGCGGCCGGACCTGATGGTCGTGACCGGCTGGACCAGGCTGCTGTCCGCCGAACTGCTCGGCGTCCCCGCCCGCGGAGTGGTCGGGTTCCACGCCTCGCTGCTGCCGCACTACCGTGGCCGGGCGCCGGTGAACTGGGCCATCCTGCGCGGCGAGGCGACGGCCGGGAACACGATGATGTACCTCGACCCCGGCGTCGACACCGGCGACATCATCGACCAGCAGGCCGTGCCGATAACCCTCGATGACACCTGTGCGAGCGTCTACGCCAAGGTGGGCGAGGCCGGTGCCGACATGCTCCGGCGCCACCTGCCCGGGCTCCTGGCCGGCACCGCGCCCCGGCGTCCGCAGGGCACCGGGGACGGCCCGCCGCTGCCCAAGCGGACGCCCGGGATGGGGATTACGGACTGGAACCGGCCCGCGCGGGCCGTGCACGACTGGATTCGCGCGCTCACCTGGCCCTACCCGGGCGCCTTCACGTTCCTGGCGGAACGGAAGGTCATGCTGTGGGCCGCCGCGCTGGGCGACACGGGCGCCGCCGGGCCGGCCGGGGACGTGCTCGGCTGGGACGCGGCCGGCGTGCGGGTGGGCACCGCCGACGGCGTCATCCTGGTCACCAGCATGTCGGACGCCGGTGACCCGCCGGGACCAGCTGCCATGTGGGCCGAACGAAGCGGCTTGCAGCCCGGTGACCGGTTCGAGCCGGTGGCCCGGGAGACCGCCGCCTGGGCGCTCGGCCTCGGTCCCCAGCCGGCCGAGGACCTGGCCAGGTAGCGCCGTGGAGCGGACGCGGGTCGTGGTCATCGGGGCCCACCCCGATGACGAACTGCTCGGAGCGGGCGGCACGCTCGCCCGGCATGTGCTGGCCGGGGACGAGGTGCACGCCATCGTGGTCGCGGACGGCGCAGGCAGCCGGTACCCGGACCAGCTGGTCGCCACGCTGGAGAAGCAGGCGCGCCAGGCCGCCGAGGTCATCGGCTTCGCCTCGCTCCAGTTCCTCTCGCTACCCGACCAGCGGCTCGACACCATCCCGCTGATCGAGCTGACCCAGCAGCTGGAGGGCGTGCTCGACGAGATCGGCCCGGGCATCGTCTACACGCACTTCCCCGAGGACGTGAACGCCGACCACCGGCTGGTGGCCAGGTGCGCCTGGACGGCCTGCCGTCCCTACGGCCGGCCGCAGGTGCGCAAGTTCGTGGTCTTCGAGACGCCGTCCTCCACCGAGTGGGCCTGGCCGATGCCGGGGACGGAACTGCGGCCCAACCTGTTCGTCGACGTGGCGGACACGCTGGAGATCAAGATCGCGGCGATGGAACGGTACGAGACCGAGCTCAGGGACTACCCCCACCCGCGCTCCAGCCGGGCGCTCAGGGAGCGCGCCGCTTACTGGGGAAGTCACATCGGCCGGCTCGCCGCCGAGCCATTCGTCGTCCTCAGGGAGGTGACGTGACCGGGCGCGCCAGACGTCCGGACGCGGGGAAGTTGCGTAGTACCGTTACGTCAGTTGGGGATTGACGACGGACTACGTCCTTAGGTACGCCTGAGGACCGGGGGGCCATCCGTTGTGTGGAAAGCGCACCCCTAGGGAGGACCCAGTGCCCAGGACCACTGGGGTCTATGTGTTCCGGATCGCCGTCGCGGGGGGCCTCGTCGCCGCGGCCGTCGGCGGAGCGGCCGCGACCAGCGCCGCGGGCGCGGTCACCGTGCCCTGCTCGGTCACGAGCTTGATCTCCGCGATATCAACGGCAAACACCACGCCCGCCAGCAGTTCGCTCACGCTCACGAGCGGGTGTGCTTACACGCTCACGGCGGCGGACAACGCCACCGATGGCGGCACCGGCCTGCCCGTCATTACCGGGCAGGTCAGCATCCAGGGCAGCGGCGCCACCATCACCCGCTCGGCGACCGCCGCCTTCCGGCTGTTCGACGTGGCATCCGGCGGCAGCCTGACGCTGAGCGATATGACGCTCAGCAACGGCCTGATCAACGACGGCGTCAACGGCGGCGGCGCGATCTTCAGCCATGGCCCGCTATCGGTGACGCACACCACGTTCAGCGGCAATTCCGCGCCCGCCGCCACCGGCATCTCCGGCGGCGCGATCAACGCCGTCGCCGCGCTGACGGTGTCCCTCAGCACCTTCACCGGCAACACCGCCCAGGAAGGCGGGGGCATCCTCAGCCAGGGCACGACGTCGGTCACTGATACCACCTTTACCGGCAACACGGCGACGCAGTTCGGCGGCGGCGCGATCGTCGTCACCACCGGCACCACGACCATCGCCCGGGACACGTTCAGCGGCAACACCGGCCCCGGCGGCGGCGCGATCGACAACGACACGACCGTGAACGTCAGCAACAGCACGTTCACCGGCAACACGGCGGGAAGCAACGGCGGCGGCGCCATCCAGAACTTCGGCACCGCGACCATCACGCAGTCGACGTTCTCCGGCAACAGCTCGGCGTTCGGCGCCAACCTGCACAACCTCACCACCAGCGGGTCGATGACCGTGAGCCAGAGCATCGTCGCCAACGGGGCAGGCGGGGGAGGCAACTGCAGCGGCTCGCCCGCCATCGTCGACGGCGGGCACAACATCGACACCGGCACGTCGTGCGGCTTCTCGGCCGCCAACCGCTCGATGAGCAACACCAATCCCGCTCTGGGGCCGCTGGCGTCCAACGGCGGACCGACCCAGACCATGGCGCTGCCGTCCGACAGTCCCGCGGTCAACGCCATCCCGGCGACCGTGGCCGGCTGCCCGGGCAGCACCGACCAGCGCGGCGTGTCGCGGCCGCAGGGTCCCGCCTGCGACATCGGCGCCTACGAGCTGATCGCGCAGACGCCGCCTCCGCCGCCTCCGCCGCCGCCGGCGGGCGGCCAGATCCGGGGCTTCGGCGGCACGTGCCTCGACGACTTCCACAGCGGCACGGTCAACCGGAACAAGATCGACGTCTACCGCTGCAACGGGACAGCCGCGCAGCGCTGGGTGCTCGCGTCCGACGGCGAGCTGCAGGTCTTCGGCAAGTGCCTGGACGACCCGGCCTTCGGCCACCGCGGCACCAGGCTCGTGCTGTTCACCTGCAACGGCGGCGCGAACCAGCGGTGGACGCACACGGCCGGCGGCCAGTACGTCCTCGCCTTCAGGCACCTGTGCCTGGACGACCCGGGGTTCAGCACCGCGAACGGCACCGCGGTCCGGGTCTGGTCCTGCGACGGCGGCGCGAACCAGCGGTGGACGCGGCCGGCCTGAACGGGGCCGCCGGCCAGGTCGCCTGACGCGGACGGCCTGGCGTTCCGGCCCATGACCAGCAGGAACGCCGGCCCACGCGGCTGCCGCGCCGGAATCCGGCAGATGACGTAGAGAAATCTACGTCATCTGCCGGTTCCGATTTCTGGCTGTAACCGGCTATTGGATATTTACACAGTATTGGATTCGCGTATCCCGCGCGCGGAGCCGGGACTGGGCGAAACCAGCTTCACCAAAAAGGCGTATTCTTGCGCTGCCAATTGCGGGATGTTTCTGCCCGGTTGGCACCGTAGGGTTTATCAATCGACGAAGGCGTCACTCGATGACGCATGCTGGCAGCGACGCCGGGTGGGTCGCGGTGGGGGAATGGTGAGATCGATGGCTCGGACGCTGCTCGAACGCACGGTCATGCGCGGGCGCGCTCGTCACGGTGAGCGCGACGCCACGAGATCCGGTGCGCGGCACCGTGGCGCGGCCCGGGGCCGGAGGGCCCGCGGCCTGTCGACGGGATCCGTCATGCGCCGGCTCGCCACGGTAGCCGCCGTGCTCATCGGCGGCGCGACGGGCGCCGTGGCGGTCTCGTCCCCCGCGCTCGCGGCGACGCCCTGCACGGCATCGGCCCTGGTCACGGCGATCACGCTGGCTAACATGACGAACGGCACCGTCACGCTCACCAGCGGCTGCACCTACACGCTGATGGCCATCAATAACACCACCGACAACGGCGGTGTGGGCCTGCCGGTCATCACCGGGAAGGTGACGATCCAGGGAAGCGGGGCCACCATCGCCCGGTCCACCGTGTCCGGTACGCCGGTGTTCCGCATCTTCGACGTCTCGTCCTCGGGCAGCCTGACACTGAACTCCGTGACGATCAGCAACGGCCTGGCCAGCAACGGCCAGCAGGGCGGCGGGGGGATCTTCAACCACGGCACGCTGACCATCACCGGCAGCACGTTCACCAACAACTCCGCACCGTCGTCTACCGGCACGTCCGGCGGCGGCATCAACAACAGCGGCACGCTGAACCTGAGCACGAGCACGTTCACCGGCAACTCGGCGCAGGAGGGCGGCGGGGTCTTCAACCAGAAGACCGCGACGATCACCAACAACACCTTCGCCAGCAACACCGCGACCATCTTCGGCGGCGGTGCTCTGCTCAACGCGGCAGGCACGATGACGGTGACCGGGGATACGTTCACCGGGAACACCGGGCCGGGCGGCGGCGCGATCGACAACGACACCACGCTCCACATCAGCGACAGCACCTTCACCGGCAATACCGGCGGGACGAACGGCGGCGGCGCCATCATCAACTTCGGGCCCACCACGGTGACCCAGTCGACGATCTCGGGCAACAGCTCCCCGTACGGCGCGAACATCCTGAACTACACCGGCTTCACGCTCTCGATCAGCATGAGCATCGTGGCCAACGGCCAGGGCGGCGGGCCCAACTGCGGCGGCGGGCAGCCGGTCACCGACGCCGGCTACAACATCGATACCGGGTCGACGTGCGGTTTTACCACGGCCAGCCACTCGATGAGCAACACTCAGCCGCAGCTCGGCCCGCTGGCGAACAACGGCGGCGCGACCCAGACGATGGCCCTGCCATCCGGCAGCCCGGCCGTCGACGCCATCCCGGCGGCCACGTCCGGCTGCACCGGCACCACCGACCAGCGCGGCACCACCAGGCCGCAGGGGACCGGCTGCGACATCGGCGCGTACGAACTGATCCAGAGCGGCTCGGGCACCCCGTCGACGCCGACGGGCCTGACGGTCACCGGCACCACGGCCACCTCGGTGTCGCTGTCCTGGAACCCGTCGACCGGTAACCCCACCGGCTACACCGTCTACCGCAACGGCAAGTCCGTCGGCACCACCGGCGGCCCCAACGCCACCACGTTCACGGACCTGACGGCGTCCCCGTCCACGACGTACACCTACACCGTCGACGCCTTCAGCGGGAGTAACCACTCGGCCCAGTCCTCACCGGTGCAGGCGACCACGCCCGCGCCCGGCGGCACCGCGGCGGTGCAGGGCGGCGCGGTGTCGACGGCCTCGCAGGTCACCAGCGCCACGATCACCCTGTCTTCCCCGGTGCACGCGGGCGACCTGCTCGTCGGCTGGTTCGGGGAGTACAACTCGTCGGGGCAGGTGAAGGTCTCCGACAGCGTCAACGGGGCGTGGACCCGCAGCACCGCCACCACCACGTTCGGCGCCGGCGGTGACATCGCGCTGTACTACCTGCAGAACTCGGCGGCGGCCCCGAACGGCCTGACCATCACGATCTCGGCGTCGAACGCGACCTACCTGGAGGGCGCGGTCGGCGATTACAGCGGCGTGGCCACGTCCGGCGCGATCGACCAGGTCGCGGTGGCCAAGGGCAACAGCACCACGGTCGACTCCGGGTCCACGGGTTCGGTGGGCGCGGGCGAACTGGTCGTCGGCGGCATCCTCACCGGCGGCTCCCCCGGCAGCGTGACGCCTGGCTCCTCGCAGGGCCAGACCTTCACCATGCGGGCGCAGAGCAGCGGCCTGTCCTCCAACTTCGAAGACATCCTGTCCAGCGCCGCGGGGGCCCAGGACGCGCGGGCCACGTTCGGCACAGCCACCGACTGGTACTCCGTCGTGGCCACGTTCCACACGTTCGGATCCGGTAACACGACGCCGCCGAGTGTCCCGACCGGTCTCACCGACCCCACCGACACCGCCAGCGCGGTCGGGCTGAGCTGGAACGCCTCGACCGACAGCACAGGGACGCTGGCGGGCTACACGGTGTACCGCAACGGCACCTCCATCGGCACCACCAACGCCAGCACGACCACGTTCACCGACTCGACCGTGCAGCCGTCCACGACGTACTCCTACACGGTGGACGCCTTCGACACGGCGGGCAACCATTCCGCCCAGTCCTCGCCGCCGCTGCAGGTGACCACGCCGGCGGCGCCGCCGCCCAGCGCGAAGTGGGTGCAGGGCGGCGTGAACTCCAGCGGCAGCCAGGTGACGAGCATCACGATCACGCTGACCAGCCCGGTCAGCGCGGGTGACCTGCTCGTCGGCTGGTTCGGCCAGTACAACTCGTCCGGCCAGGTCACGGTGTCGGACAAC
>JAFARZ010000070.1 GCA_019245115.1 Streptosporangiaceae bacterium
GTGGGCAGATGGCGCCGCAGGTTCGCCGCGCAGCGGTGCGACGGCCTGCATGACGAGCCGCGCCCTGGCCGGCCGCCGTCGATCCTGCTGGACAAGGTGGAACAGGTCATCACCGCCACGCTGGAGGAGATGCCGCCGGACGCCACGCACTGGTCGCGGGCCTCGATGGCCGGGCGCAGCGGGCTGAGCAAGTCCACAATCGGGCGGATCTGGCGCAAGTTCGATATCAAGCCGCACTTAACCGGCACGTTCAAGCTGTCCAGGGACCCGCTGTTCGTTGAGAAGGTCGTCGATGTCGTCGGCCTGTACCACAACCCGCCGGAGCGGGCGGTGGTGCTGTGCGTGGATGAGAAGTCCGGCATCCAGGCGCTGGACCGCTCCCAGCCGGTGCTGCCGATGATGCCCGGCGTGCCCGAGCGGCGCAGCCACGACTATATCCGGCACGGGACCACCGACCTGTTCGCCGCGTTCAACATCGCCGACGGCACCGTGATCTCCCAGTTGCGACGCCACCACCGGGCCGCGGAGTTCAAGGAGTTCCTGGCCCGGATCGATAAGAACGTGCCCGCCGGGCTGGAGGTGCATCTGGTCTGCGACAACCTCGCCACGCACAAGACCCCCGTCATCCAGGCCTGGCTGGCCCGCCACCCCCGGTTCCGCCTGCACTTCACGCCCACCGGCTCGTCGTGGATCAACCAGGTAGAGCGGTGGTTCGGCTTCTTGACCGATCAGATAATCCGCCGCGGCGTGCACAAGAGCGTCCAGGCCCTCGAAGCTGATATCCGCGCCTGGATTGAGCACTGGAACCAGAACCCCCGGCCATTCGCCTGGACCAAGACCGCCGACGAGATCCTGGACGCACTGGCAAAGTATTTAGCACGAATTTCAGGCGCGGGATACTAGTGCCGCGACCGGTTATGTTTGCCCCCGTCCGCCCCGTAGATCCGGTGCGGGGGCAGCCGGATACGTGCCGTTTCTTTGAAGCCAATTTCCTGAGCCGAAAATATTTTCGGCTCAGGAAATCGTAGTCAGCCGGATGGCACCGGGCCGGCCGTCGGCGGGCTGGCCGCACGCGAGGCCTGTGCTGCCGGCACCAGCCCCTGCGGTCCAGCAGGCTCACCGCATACCAACCGGGCAAACGTAGACAGACGCGGCACTAGCCAGCCTGCTCGATGTGGTCGGTCCCGCGGTGAAGAGCTCGGGGTTGTCCACCCAGATCGAGTGCTGCGACGCGACCGGCTGGCCGAACACGGGCTCGTACGCCTCGGCTGTAGAGGCTGATCCGACGGCGCTGGCCGATACCGCCGTGTTCTCCAGCCACGGCTACAGCGGCGCGCCCACCACGCCGCTGGCGGGCTGGACCAAGCCGGTATGGGAAACCGAATGGTTCGGCAACGACAGCGCCGCGTGGGATCCGGCGTGGGACGACGGCACCGCCGACTCCGCGCTGACCTGGGCGCAGCACATCTATCAGGGCCTGACCGGCGCGAACCTGAGCGCTTTCCTGTTCTGGCAGGGCGCCGACCCCAACAATGGCAACGGCGGCCTGGTGTTCCTCCAGAGCAATGGCACGGCCGCCGCGTCGGGCCGGTTGTGGGCGTTCGCGAACTACAGCAGGTACATCCGGCCGGGCGCGGTCCGGATCGGCTCGACCAGTTCCAACAGCGGCGTGGACATCTCCGCCTATAAGAACACGGACGGCACGGTTGCCGTCGTGGCGCTGAACACGCTCAGCAGTTCCGACACGATCAGCTACTCGACTTCGGGCATCGGCGGCACCAGCGGCACGGTGACTCCGTGGCTGACCAACGGCTCCAGTAATGTGGCGGCGCAGCCGGCGATCGGCCTGTCCGGCGGTGCGTTCAGTGCCACGATCCCGGCCCGGTCATTGGTCACCTACGTCGTCAAGCCGTCCGGCACGGGCGGCTCTGGTGGCAACACGGTGACGGTGACGAGTCCCGGTAACCAGACCGGTACGGTGGGGACGCCCGCGAGCGTGCAGGTTGAGGCGAGCGATTCGGCGGCGGGGCAGACGCTGACCTACGGCGCGACAGGCCTCCCGGCTGGCCTGTCGATCAACTCCGCCACCGGGCTGATCTCCGGTACCCCGTCCGCGACCGCTTCCAGCACGGTCACCGTCACCGCGGCTGACACCACCGGAGCATCCGGATCGGCGGTCTTCACCTGGACGATCGGAGGTGGCGGCGGTGGCGGCGGTGGCACCTGTCACGTCACCTATACGACGACAAGCCAGTGGGCCGGCGGTTTCACGGCCAGCGTGGCCATCAGCGACACCGGCACGTCGGCCATCAGCAACTGGACATTGGCGTTCACGTTCGCCGGTGACCAGAAGATCAGCAACGCCTAGAACGACGGATCCGTCAGCCAGTCCGGCGAGAACGTGTCGATCACCAATGCCTCGTACAACGGCACGATCGCGCCGGGCGCCAGTACATCCGTGGGCTTCCAGGGGACCTGGACCAACAGCGACGCCCCGCCGGCCAGTTTCTCTCTCAACGGCGCAACCTGCACCTAACCGCCAACCGCATCGCCAGCGGCCCTGCCGGACTCCAGCGGCCCTGTCCGCGGCTCTGCCGGCCCTGCCCCGCGGCTCTGCCGGACGCCAGCGGTCCTGCCGGACGCCAGCGGTCCTGCCCGCGGATCGCATCGCCAGCGACCTTCGCGGAAGAAAAAGGCCTCGCGGAAGAAAGGGCGCCGGTTTCCGGCACCTTTTCCTCCAGAGGGCGCCTTTCTTCCACGCAATGGCTGGCCTATGTGCCCGCTATGCGTTGATACGCGCAAGTTCACCAGGTCGGCGGTTCATCTTTACGAGCCCGCATGTCCGACATTTCCCGATACGTGAAGCCGCGCTACGTGAAGATCCAGAGTCCTTAGCGTGCCGATGGCGCCATCGAGCCTATGAGGGGCGCACCCACCGGTGCCGTCGGCTCGGATGCGGGCCAGCAAGACCTTTGCCCTTCACCTCCATACGGCGCGGACCTTCACCTCCATGCGCGGACCCGTCACCTCCATACAGCACGGAAATTTCGCGCTACACGGAACTTTGACCGCCGAATTCGTACATTAAATTTCCGTGAAGCACGGATGTTCCGTCTTAATCCAAATCCCGTTCGAGGCTTACCGGGCATTTCAGGGTAATCTGGTAACGGCGCGAAACCGCGGCTTCGATCCGCAAATCGGCCACGCGCCTCCTGCGGTTGACAGATCCTGTCAACATGGTCCCCACTTCCCAGTGGCAAAGCGCCGATCGGCCATTTCGCAAACCGGCCCTGCCCGTTCTGTGCCTACAGGTCGGCTTCACGTGAGAACATGCCTCCATGAGCAGCGACGTCGCCGTCGATGTGAGCGCCCTGGCGATCAACGTCACGATTCCGGAGGAGCTCCGCTGGGCTGACAGCCGACGCGGTGAGGAGTTCACGCTGACCACTCTCAACGTCCGGCTCCTCCCGGACGGGCACCTCGCGGCGAAGGCCTACGGCCGGCCGACGGGCGGCGGCCGCGGCAGCTACGTCTCCTTCCCCATGCCCAGCAGACCCGAGCTGGTGGCCCTGGTCGACGAGGCTGCCACCCGCGCTGCCGCGCTATGGGCCGCCCATCGCGGTCTTCGCTGAAGGTCCGACCGCGCGGCGGCCCACGCCGTCATTCGAGCGGCTGGCGGCCGAGGCCGGCCGGGTTGCGGCCGGCCAGCAGCCAGCCGAGGACCGTCGCGGCGAGCGGCATGCCCACCAGTATCACCAGCAGGTTGGTCACCGGGATGCTGGTCAGCGACGACAGGCCGTCGAGCGAATTGCTCTGGAAGAAGCCGATCGCCGCGAGGTAGCCGCCGATGATCCCGATCACGGCGCCAGTGAACGCGAGCGCGCCCGCGGTCGCCGCCGTGATCGTGCGGCGGGTGTAGCCGCTCGCCCCGGTGGCGGTCAACGTGCGCAGGTCGCGGGCCGCTTCGCTGCGAACCAGGCCGACGCTCATGCCGAGGATGCCCAGTGCGAGCACGATGCCGAAGATGGTGGCCGTGTCGATGATCTGCGCCAGCGACGGGACGCTGTTGCGGGTCTCGACGCTCATCCCGCTCGCCCCGGCCGCGAGCTGCTGGGCGGTGGTGATCTGGGCCGGGGTCAGGCCGTTCGGCACCGTAATGATCCAGCCGGTCGTCGAGATCGTACTCTGCAGGTGCAGCGTGGTGATCGCGTGCTCGGTGACCACCGTGTTCGGCGCGGAGGTGCCGGACGGGAGCTGGCTGATCTCCTGGATCGGCGGGCTGGCGATGCAGGAGCCTGCCGGACAGGGCCACTGGCTCCTGCCGTTGGGACCGCCACCTGGCCCGGGACCGCCGTCTGACCCGGGGTCGCCTTTGCTGCCGCCGCGGTCGTAGGTGAGCTGCATCAGGCTCATCGTGGACAGGCCGGGCCGCATCGTGAGGATGTCGGCGGCGGGGTTGATCTCGCTCTGGCTGATGCCGAACGCCTTGAGCAACTGCGGCGTCGCCACATAGATCGGGCCGTTCCAAGAGCGGCCGCTCGCCGCGTGGGTCAGGCCCACGTTGGCCGTCTCCAGCGTGACCATGTTGGTCGTGCCCAGGTCGGCGGCGATTTCCTTCGCGACCTTCCGCGCCTGTGCCATGCTCACCGGCGGGGCTGACTGGCCGCCCGCCTGGCCGCCGGGACCGATTCTCACGGCGCCGGGACCAGGGTCAGGCGGGGCGTTCACCACCACCTGGCTGGAGGTGAGGTTCGGGCCGGCGTAGTCGAGGACGTTGCCGAACCTGGCGGCGCTGGCCACGCAGATGATGACCGCGATCAGCGTGGCGAGGCTGATCGCCGCCAGCGCCGGGCCGGAGCGCGCCCGGTAGCGCGCGAGGTCCCGCAGCGCGAGCCGCACCGCGATGGGAGCGTGCTTGCCGGCGGAGGCGACGATCGCCAGGAACGGCGGGGACAGCAGCACGATGGCGACGGCGAGCGCGACGAAGCCGAGGGCGACTTCGCCCATCCCGTTGCCGTTGCCCAGGGTCGAGCCGGCCATGCCGAGCAAGATGAACGCGACGATCAGGAAGCCGAGACCGACCGGGATCGCGAGGTGGCGGGTCTTCTTCAGCGCGGGCGGCCGACCAGCCAGCGCTGCCACGATCGGGGTTTTCGCGATCGCCTTGGCGGGCCGGGAGGCGGCGAAGTAGGTCGCGATGATCGCCAGGGCCATCGAGACGACGATGACCGTCCACGGCATCTGGAACATGCCCATTACGTGGTGCGCGCTGTTCTCCGCTCGCGGCCGGTAGGCGAGCCAGGCCAGGAAGCCGAGGACGAAACCGGCCACCGCGCCGACGATGCCCGTGACGGCGCCGTTGGCGCGTACGACGGTGCGGATGTTGCGTTCGGTGGCGCCCTGGGCGGCGAGCATGCCGATCGCCCTGAGCCTGCGCTGCGCCAGGACGGTGAAGCCGCCGATGCCGACGAGCGCGATGAGCAGCATGCCGAGCACGGCCGCGGCGATGGAGATCGTCTCGGGGTTGATCACGTTGGCGTTCGCCACCGTCTGCGCGGTGGTCACGTTCAGGCCCGTCTTCGACTGGAGCGCTTCTGCCGTCTGGCCTGGGGCGTTGAACAGCGCCGTGACGCTGCCGGGGCTCATGACCTGGCCCGGGACGACCAGGGCGAACTCGTCCAGCAGGCTCTGCGGGTTCTGCACGATGCCCGTCACTTTGTATGTTGTGCCGTTGACGGTCCAGTTGCTACCGGTTCTCAGGCTGAAGTCGGTCGCGACGCCGCTGGTCACCGCGATCTGACCCGGGTTTGCCGGGTACTGGCCGCTGACCAGGCTCAGCAGCGGCCCGCCGAACGGTCCGTGCGGGTCCTGCGCCCGCAGGTCGAACGTGGCCTCGGTGCCGGGAACGGGGACGCTCTCGTTCTCGATCACGTCGACCCTGCCGTAAAGGTGTTCGAGCTTCGTTATCCCGGCATTGATGCTGGCGGGCGAGCCGGAGATGGAGGCGGCGTCCTGTGCGGTGCCGAGCACGCCGGCTATCGGGGCCGGAGTGTCGGTCGCGACCGTGGCGGCGATGACGGTGGCGCCAACGGCCACCGTGATCAGCGCGAGGATGAGGAGCTGCTGTCGCCATTCGCGGCGCAGCAGCCTTATCGCCCACCGGATGACCGCACGGCGGCCAGGCATGCCGCCGCCTGGCATTCTCTGCGCGGGCCGTTCCCTTACCGCTGTGACGCTCATTGGTTCGGTTCCGAGGTGAGGAGGGACTCCGGTCCCGGTACCGGGGAGGTCTGATCTGTCACCCGGCCGTCCCGGAGGAACACCACCCGATCCGCCCAGGATGCGAGCTGCGCATCGTGAGTCACCACCACCGCGGTCATCCCTCCGTCCTTGCACGCGTCGTGCAACAGGCGCATCACCACCTGCGCGTTCGATGAGTCCAGCGCGCCCGAGGGCTCGTCGGCGAGCAGCAGCCTCCGCTCGCCCACCATCGCGCGCGCGATCGCGACCCGTTGTCGTTCCCCGCCGGAGAGCTGGTCGGGGTAGTGCGCGGCCCGCTCACCCAGGCCGAGCCGTTCAAGGGATCGCAGGCCAGCGAGGCGCGCCTTACGGGCGGACAGGCCGTCCAGCTCAAGCGGGAGCGAGACGTTCTCCGCCGCGGTCAGCCCGGGCAGCAGGTTGAAGTCCTGGAACACGTAGCCGATCACTCGCCGCCGCAGTGCTGCCTTGGCACTGCCTGACACCTTGCTGACTGGCTGGCCGGCGATCAGCACCTCGCCGGTCGTCGGCTCCTCCAGGGTTCCGGCGATGGTCAGCAGCGTGCTCTTGCCCGAGCCGCTGGGTCCCATCACCGCGACCATCGCGCCTTCGTCTGCCGTCAGGCTGACCTCGTGCAGGGCGTGCACCTCGGCGCTGCCTTGCCCATACGACTTGGATACCCCGCGCAATTCCAGCATGCTCATCGCCGTATTCTCGCTTCCCGTCGGCGCCGCGGCAGCGGCGCTGGTGCCTGGTCCCGTCGGCGCGGCTGGTCCGTCCGGGGCATCGCCCCGTCGGCGGCCGCGCGATCGACCCGGGCTTCGGCGGCGTCCAGCCACCTGACGACCGAGTCGAGCCGGAACAGTTCGGCGTCGACCGCCAGCGACATGTTCAGGTCGCTCCCGGCGTCGTCTTCCCTGATCCGGGTCCACTGCTGCATCAGCTCCACCAGATAGCGCCGGTGAGCTTGGATCACCGAGTGCATGTCGACGCTAGGCACGTGCAGCGCCACCAGCACCTTCATCACGAGTTCATCGCGTGGCGGCGCGCTCAGGTCCGGCGGCGTGCGCAGCCACCTGGCCAGCTCCTGCTCGCCCGCGGAGGTTATCCGGAAGCCCTTCTGCGGGCCCTCATCGCTGGTCCCGTCGGACTCCACGAGCCCGTCGCGCTCCAGTCGCTGCAGCGTCGTGTACACCTGACCCACGTGCAGCGGCCATACCTCGCCGGTGCGGGCCTCGAACTCCTCGCGGAGCTGCAGGCCGTACTTGGGACCCTCGCTCAGCAGCGCGAGCATCGCATGGCGGACGCTCATAACCTGCTCCTATTCGGCATCATCCAGGAAGAATACTAAGTATTACACTGGGTTTATAGTGCGGCTGGACACCCAATCGCCGGTGGTGCCACTGCCCCCGCTCAGGGGTAGCTAGCTACACCCCCGGGGCTGTGGTCCCCCCGCTAGAACGGGGCGGGGAGCCACGGCCCCATCGCCCTCCATCGGCCCCCATCGGTGCCGGCGCGGCTGGGGCGCCGGCGCGACCCGGATCCTGGCTTTCAGCTTCATATAGCGCGGAAATCCCGTGCAACGCGGAAGTCTGACCGCCGTATTCGTACATATTTCCATGCAGCATGGATGTTCCGTCTTAATCAGCATCCAGTTCGATACCTGGGCAATCAGCAGCGGCACGAGGCCGCAACGTAGTGACTCGCGACCGGTGTCGCATGTGAGGTATGCGTGGCCGGAGTGAGCCGATGGCCGGCACCGGGACCAGCAAGCCAAAGGCCAATAGACAGCTAGTTAGCTATTTGCCATAATGACTTTGTGCTTGACGTTGACCTCATCAAGGCCCTGGGCAACGAGAAGCGCCTTCAGGTCCTCGAGTGGCTGCGTGATCCGGTGGCCAACTTCCCGCCGCAGCGCGACGGCGATCTGGTCGAAGACGGCGTGTGCGCGCTGTTCATCGCGGAGAAGCTGGGTGTCAGCCCGCCGACCTGCGGCGAGCATCTGAAGCTGCTCTCCCGGGCGGGCCTGATCAGGGGCAAGAAGATCAAGCAGTGGGTTTTCTATAAGCGCGACGAAGACCGCATCGCCCAGGCGAAGGAGGCACTCGCCAGTGACTGGTGACCCTGAAGGAGGACAGCATCTGGTGATGACGCGTGACGACATTCACCGTGCCTACGGCACGATCCGCCCCTACCTGCGCCGGACGCCGGTCGTCGAGCTCGACCTGACCGGGCCAGTGACCCTCAAGCTGGAGCAGTTGCAGTGCGCGGGGTCGTTCAAGGCCCGCGGCGCGTTCACGAACCTCTTGCTCAGAGACGTTCCTCCGGCTGGGGTGGCGGCCGCCTCGGGCGGCAATCACGGCGTCGCCGTCGCCTATGCCGCGCACCGGCTGGGCATCCCGGCCAGGATCTTCGTGCCCACCGTGTCCTCCCCGGCCAAGATCGAGCGCATCCGTCAGCTGGCGGACCTGGTCATCGGAGGCGATCGCTACGCCGACGCGCTGGAGGCGGCACGGCAATGGATCGCGACGTCCGGCGCGATGAACGTGCCCGCCTATGACCAGCGGGAGACCATACTCGGTCAGGCCACGCTCGCCCTCGAACTCGACGACCAGGCCGGACCGCTGGACACGGTGCTGGCCCCGGTCGGCGGCGGCGGCCTCATCGCCGGGATCGCCTCGTACTTCGCGGGCACCGTCCGGGTCATCGGCGTGGAGCCCGACGGCGCGCCGACCCTGTTCCGCGCCCGGGCGGCTGGCGCGCCCGTCGACGCCCCGGCCGGCAGCATCGCAGTGGATGCCCTTGCCCCCCGCCGCATCGGTGACCTGGTCTTCCCGATCACCCAGGCCCACGTCGAGGACGTGGTGCTGGTGGACGATGACGCCATCCGCGCCGCGCAGCGCACGCTGTGGCAGACCGCACGCATCGCGGCCGAGCCAGCCGGCGCGGTCACCGTGGCGGCCTTGCTCACCGGCGTATACAAGCCCGCGCCCGGCGAGCGCGTCGCCGCCATCATCAGCGGCGCCAACATGACCCCTTCACAACTCGACGGCTAAACCCCACGGTTCCATGATCATGGGTCGTTTGCGGGAATAGTTACCGTCTTTGACCCATGATCATGCCCTGGAGCAGCCGCCCCCGGAGCCGGGCCCGCCGGAGCCGGGCCCGCCGGAGCCGGGCCCGGTGATATCGGGCTTAGCGGCACCGCCGGGCGCCGGATACCCGGTGTCGAACCACTCGGTGAAGAACCGGCTGAGCTCGGCCCGGCACGCCTGGCTCTGGTCCGGCAACCCGCTCGCGAACGCCGCCTCGAGCCGCGGCTCCGTGATGGACCCGCCGCCATAGGCTCGCTGGATGTGTCCCAGTATCTGGGTGAACCTGCCGGTCCCGAAGATCTGCCACAGCGCTATGTAGGCGGCGGCATCCAGTCCTCGCCGCCCACTGGTTCGGTCGTGACGAAGCTGCCGCCGGTGGCCATGAACCAGCCCTCGGTGCTGCCGTCGCCGTCGTCGTGCACGCCTGGACGGCCGGTGTAGCTCACCACCACGGTGAACACGGAGCCGCTCTCAACCGCCGCCCGGCGGATTGCTGTCAGGGCCGCCCACGGGGTTGGTCTGTGACGCTTCATGCGCTCGCGGATCGGGGTCGTCCGGGCCGTTCGGCGCTGGTCGCCGATGCCGCGGCGTTGAATTGGCCTGGGCCTCCGGCCGCGGCGGGCACGAGCCACGCGCCCGCCAGGGACAGGATCGCGATGACCATAGGCATCGGCCGACGTGCCGTTCAGGAGCTCCTGACTTCTAGGTAGCGGGCTGGCACCATGCCGATAACGCCGAGGCACTCCACGAAGAAGTAAATGCCTTTGAAGAACTCGAGCAGGTTACCGTCCTCCAGCAGCATCTTGCGGTACATGACCGTGCGCTGGGCGTCGTAGCCCTCGTGCAGTGCTTTCCAGTCCGCGTAGTCCATGCCGAGCACATAGGTGGCCTCGGGCGCGCCGGCCGCCCCGATGATCTGGCAGTCGGTGACCGTGCCACGCTCCCACTGGACGAACAGGTACGCCGGACCCACGCCGAGCTCCGCGGGCAGACTGCGGCACCACAGCGCCCACGAATCCAGGTACGTTCCCTTGACCTGCTCGAAGAAATCCCAGTACACCTGCAGCTTGTCGCCGCGAGCCTGCTCTGATGGCCCGGCGGTCAGCGCGTCGCGGACCTGCGCGGCCCATTCCTTGCTGAAGAAGTCGGGCAGCGGCACGGCTCAGCCGCCGGCCAGGGTCGGCTGCACCCGCTCGATCCGGTCCTCCAGGTCAGGGGGGAGATCGATGCCGACGTCGTTGAGCTTGCGGCGCAGTTGCTGGTTGAAGAGCATCCGCACCTCGTCGTCGGTCCAGCCCAGCGGCTCATAGTAGATGCGGCGGCTGATCACTCCGGATAGCGACAGTATCGTCCGCAGGGTGTCATGAATCTCGTTGATCATCGTCGGATCCTTGCGGACCGCGTCCTGCAGGTAGCGCATTCCTCCCTGCACATGCCGCGACTCGTCGCGGCAGGTCGCGGTGAACCCGGTGTAGTACGCCGGCAGGAACCCGCGCCACCGCGCGTACGAGAGCGTCACCTTCATCACCGACAGCGCGAGCACGCCCTCGATCCACAGGAAGTAGTTCGTGCCGTAGCGCACGCGGGCCCGCTCGTCGTACGGGTTACGGCGCACCTCGTCGGCCTGGTAGGCCAGCAGCCCGAACGGCCCGACGAACGTCTCGGACACCCACGGGAACGACGCGTCCAGGATGTCCATGATGTCGTCTCCCTCGAGGCCGACGACCTCCCGGTAGAACCGGTCGAAGAACACGGTATGCCGCGCCTCATCCTCGATCTGCGCGGCGATGTGGAGTTTCTCCTCCTCGCTGGCGCCGATCATGAACACCGGCAGCTCAATCTCGACCTGCCGCTCACCATGGTGAAAACCGGAGGCGATCGCAATGAACGACTGCCGTTCCTCCTCCGTCATCTTCTGCGTCCAATCGAATTTGTCCTGACCGAAGTCCAGCTCGTAGACATCCCACCGCTGCTTCAGGTACCTGCGGTACAACGTCGTGAAGTCCGGCAGCGACTTCAGGTCCTTGTGGACGTACTCGATGACGTCATCGATATCGACGGCGAGCACTCCCTTGAGATCGCACTCCTCGATCTCGCGCACCTGCTCCTCGCTCAGCACGCGGGGGCCTTCGCGCAGAACCGCCGTCGGGCTCTTGCGTTCCGTCATACGGACGAAGCTACCGTGACGTGAGCTGCAGGGCCAGGGCGTGCTCGGTCAGCGTCGTCAGCGCGTGCTTGGTGGACGCGCGCTTCCGGGCGTCGCAAGGGATGATCGGCACGTGCCGGCTGACCGACAACGCGTCGCGCACATCGGCGATCTCGTGCGGGAACTCGCCATGGAACCCGTTCACGGCCACGATGAACGGCAGCCCGGCGGACTCGAAATAGTCCACGGCGGGAAACGAGTCGGCCAGCCGGCGGGTGTCCACCAGCACCACCGCTCCGATCGCCCCGTGGATCAGGTCGTCCCACATGAACCAGAACCGGTGCTGCCCAGGCGTGCCGAACAGGTACAGGACCAGGCCGGCGTCGAGTGTCACCCGGCCGAAGTCCATCGCCACGGTCGTCGTGACCTTGTCCGGGGTGTGCGACAGGTCGTCGAGACCGTCCGATGCGGGGGTCATCACGGCCTCGGTGGTCAGTGGCGTGATATCGGACACCGAGCCGACGAACGTGGTCTTGCCCACGGCGAACCCGCCCGCCACGACGATCTTGACGGAGGTTATCTCAGAGTCGGCCGTCGCGCGCGAAAGCGTCCTAGAGCCTACGAAGTCCACTGAGCACCCTTTCCAGCAGCTTGACGTCCGGGCCGCCCTGAGCATGGTTGAGCTGGTGGACCCGCACCAGGCCTTCGACCGCCATGTCAGCGATCAGGATCCGCGCCACTCCCAGCGGCATCCGCAGGACGGCGGAGATCTCGGCCACCGACTGCCAATCCCGGCAGAGCTGCAGAATCGCCTGGCATTCGGGGCTGAGCAGCGACAGATCGCGCGCGTTGTACGGCGCGGCCGCGACCATCGCCTCGATCTCGAGCTGATACCGCGGCTCTGTCCGTCCCCGCGTTACCGCGTACGGCCGGACCAGGAAATCCCCGTCGTCCTCCGGCAGTTCATCGTCATCCAGTGGCGGATGATGGCCGTCGCTAGCGGGCACCCGGTCGTCATTGCTCGGGACCGGCACCGACGTCTCCTGTCACAGTCGATCATCCTCCGGGGATCACCCGGGTGACCGGGCACCGCGCACCTGCGGCGTCAGTGCGCTGCCTACCCGCTCGACCAGCAGCACCATCTGGTATGCCACCAGTCCCATATCAGCCTCCGGCGCGGCCAGCACCGCAAGACTCGAGCCGTCGCTGATCGCCATGACGATCAGTAGTCCCCGCTGCATCTCCACGACCGTCTGGTTGACCGCGCCACCCTCGAAGACTCGTGACGCTCCCTGCGTCAGGCTGGTCAGCCCCGACGTCACCGCCGAGAGCTGGTCCACCCGGTCCTGCGGGAACCCTTCCGAGTGGGCCATCGGCAGTCCGTCCGACGACACCACGATCGCGTGTGCGACCGATGGCACCTGTTCCGCAAAGCTTGTAATCAGCCAGTTGAGATCCTGAGCCGAACGCGTGAGCGGAGTCACCACCACTCCTTCTGGCTCCGGGTGTGGTCAAGGTCATGATGGCTCATGAGGTCGTGCCCTCTCCGCTGTCGGGATTCCCGCCCGCCGCCGCGGCACGGCCCTGCCGGACACCGTGCTGGAAGCTGGCGTAACGATCTCGGGTTTGCGCTGCTGACCTGCTTGGCACGGGACTAGCCGGCGTCTCCCTCGCCGAGCCGGCGGCCGCGGAAGCGGCAACGGTCCCGGGAACGAGGTTCGCCGCCGGTTGCCGCTTCGGCAGCCCGGCTGGCGTTGTGCCGTCGGAAGCCGGTGCGCGAACCACCTCGGCGGCGGCGCGCCAGCCATCATCCGCCGCCGACGACCAGTCCCTGCTGGCTGGTTCGGATCTGCCGGGGGCCTGCCGTCCGCGACGGAACCAATATGACTCCACCGCTTCGAAGATCGGCAGCCGTTCGTTATCCGCGAGACCGTCCGCGGCAGGAGGGACGACCACCTCGCCAAGCGGCGTGCTCTGGCCCCCGGAGCTGGTCTCGGCGGCGAAACGGGTGCTGGGCCCGCTGGCGGCGACTGACCCGTTGCGCTGATCGCCACCGCCCTGGCCTGGCTCTGTGACCTGCGGCCCGGTGCCCGTACCCAGTCCGGCCGCGCGCAGGTGGTTTCCGATCCTGGGCAGCGGCCCGAGCGCGGCCCGGGATTCCCCGTTCTGGGCATGGTCGCCGGCCACCGGCTGCGGGCCCGAATCGGCCGCGCCAAGCTTCTCCCGCAGTGGTGCGGGTCTGGGTGCGGGCGCGGCGTCGTCCCGCCCGAAGCTACCATCACGGCCGGCCTCCCGCAGCGGCGTAACATGGCTGGCCCCCCTGATGCCTGGCTTGAACCTGTCGGTGATGGTGGTGACGATCCGGTTGCCGGAGTTATTCGCCGAGGCGGGACGCATCGGATCGGGACTGCTCTCCTCCCGCGTGATCGTATGGTCGGGCAGCCAGACCAGCGCCACCAGGCCACCGGCTTGCGCGGGACGCAGCCGTACCCGGATCCCGTGCCGTGCCGCCAGCCGGCCCACCACGAACAGGCCCATGCGGCGGGAGACCGCCACATCCACTACCGGCGGGTTGTCCAGTCGCCAGTTCGCGTGTGGCATCTCTTCGGGGCTCATGCCGACGCCCTGGTCGGTGATCTCGATCAGCGCCCCGCCGCTGCTCAGCAGATGGGCGGCGATCGTCACCGGGGTATCGGCCGCCGAGAACGACGTCGCGTTCTCCACCAGCTCCGCGGTCAGGTGCACCACGTCGCTGACCGAATCCCGGCCGACCGAGATCCCAGGCTGGACGTTCAGCGTGACCCGCTCGTACTGCTCGATCTCCGACACCGCCGCGCGGAGCACGTCCACCAGGGCTACCGGCCGGCTCCACCGCCTGGAGAGCTCTTGACCGGCCAGGACCAGGAGGTTCTCGGAGTTGCGACGCATCCGGGTGGCCAGGTGGTCTATCTGGAACAGGTTCGCCAGGCGCTTGGAGTCCTGCTCGCTCCGCTCCAGCCGGGTGATCACGCGAATCTGCCGCTCCACCAGGATCTGGCTGCGGCGGGACAGGTTCACGAACATCGCGTTGATGTTGCCGCGCAGTGCCGCCTCGTTGGCCGCCAGCCGCACCGCCTCCTTGTGCACCTGGTCGAAGGCCCGGGCGACCTCACCGATCTCGTCGGAGGAGTCCACGTCGATGGGCTCGACCTTGAGCGCGACGCCTTCCCCGTCGGTCTCGCTCATCCGGCGGACCGTGTCCGGCAGCCGGACCTCCGCTATCTCGAGTGCCCCGTTCCGCAGCCTGCGCAGCGGCCGCACCATGGACCGGCCGACGACGGTCGTGGCGGTCAATGCGATCCCGAGCAGCAGGGCGACCGCGAGGCTGAAGATGATCGCCGAAGTGATCGAGCTGTCGTGCAGCGACGCGCTCCGGGAGATCACCGAGTCCGCGAACTGCTGCTCCACTGACCGCATGCCGCTGACCACATACGAGAGCGCGGAGCTGGCGTCGGAGGTCGCGGGGTCGGTGTTGAAGGGTGACTTGCTCGACGCCAGCGAAATGGCTTGCTGCTCCTGAGCCTGTGCCTGCACGACGTTCCCGCTCGACAGCACGCTGTTGAACAACTGGCGCTGTTCGGCCGTGGCCGCGGTGTCGAACTCGTTCAGGCCGCCTTGCTGCTGGGCCTGCGCATCGGTAATCGCCGACTGCTGGGCCGGCCCGAACTGGACCAGGTTCAGGCTGACCAGGTCGTCCGAGAGGGCCGAGGTGAGCAGTGCCTGCTGCTCCGACGCGTCCTCTTTCATGCTGGAGACCAGCCCGAGCACGCGGGCTGAGCCCGCCAGCGTCGAGTCACCGCTGCCCACCGTGATCTGGCTCTCGACGGCCAGCAGCGTGGTGATCGTCGTCGCGTACTCCTTGATCACGATGAGCGCGGGAAGCTGGGTGCCGGTTGCCGCGGCGCGGATGGCGGATAGGTTGCCGATGGCCGTGACTGCCGCCTGCGCGTCCTGCTGCGCCAGCGCTGAATAAGAGCCGTCGATCCCGCCGGCCAGGGCCTTCACCTGATCTGCCCAGCCGGTGCTGATCCCGTAATCCTGGTTGAGCAGGTTGAGCTCTGGTCCCGGCGACGGCGCCGCTGAGGGCAAGGCCCCCCGCCCGCCATCATGGCTGCCCAGCACGATGAACCGGATCGTGTCCTCGCGCTCGTTCTGCAGCGCCTGCACCAGGCCGGTGACCTTGCCGCTCAGGTTGGCCAGCGTCAGCACGCGCTGGAGGACGAGGGCGCTCTGCACGGACGTGGCGATGAAGATTCCGCCGGCCGCGACGGCGGTGACGGTCGGGATGATCACCAGCAGGAACAGCCGCGACCGCACCCGCCAGTTCTTCAGTTCGCGGCGGGAGGCCGCCCGCGACGCAGGCCCGGCGCCCGGCTGCTGGCCGCCGCGTGCCGCGGAAAACATCTCGGGCGCGTCCGCGGCCGCTGCGCCGTTCATGACCCCTGCGCCGTTCGCGGCCCCTGCGCCGTTCGCGGCCGCGGACGGGTTGGCGGCACGCGACACCCGCCTGATCGTCGCGCGGGGGATGCCGCGAGTCTTCCTGGCCTTGGACAGCACAGCGCTAGCGCCCTTCACCTTGAGTCCGGCGGGAGTCCAGCGACATGCGAACGCCGCAGCGGAACCGACACGGGTTTGCTCCTTCCCGCCAGGAGATTTCTGCGTGCACAGTGTCACCGATAAGCCGGTGGGGACACTCTAACGCGGGCCAATGCACAAATGGAGACAAAACATCGCTATTTGGATAGCAGACATCGGCCAACTTGGCAGCACCGGGGTATTCTCACGCGCTACGGTTGTGTCCGCGAACGTCCGAATTCTGTGCTCTAGAGGGGGCATTATGCGGCTGGCCTGGGCGGGTGTCCGCGTGTGCGACTTTCGCCTCGCCCCAGTAGTCCTGTCGGTGGTGCTTCTGGCTTCCGGCTGTGATGTCCTGGGCGGCGGCGGGTCGGGTGTGGCGTCCGGAAGCGGGTCGATCACGGTGGCCGTCATTCCCGGCATCGACAACGCGCCGCTCCGCGTCGCCGTCCAGGACGGGCTGTTCCAGCAGCACGGCCTGAACGTCACCATCAAGGACGACTATCAGTCCGTCAGCGACGAGACCCAAGCCCTCGCTAGCGGTCACGTTCAGATCGCAGTAGGTGACTACACGGGTTTCCTTGCCCAGCAGGCTGTCGGTGGCGCCTCGCGGCGACTGCGGCTCATCGCCGACGGATATGACGCGGCCTCGAATTCGGTCGCGATCCTCGCCATGCCCGGGCCCGGGGGCATCACGACGCCGCAGCAACTGGAGAACCAGGCCGGGGGAGTGGCCACGCCGCCCGCCTCGATGGTCCCGCCCAGCACAGGGGTCCCGTACAACATCCAGACCCTGGCGGCGGAGGAGGTCCTGCAGAACGACGGCATGAGCCCGACCAGCGTGAACTGGAACCAAATGCCGGCGCAGGACATGATCGGGGCGCTCCGCAGCGGCCAGGTGAAGGCGATCCTGGCCACCGAGCCCTACATCCTCGAGGCCGAGGAACAGCTCGGGGCCGTGGAGGTGGTGGACGCGAGCAGCGGGGTGACATCGGGGCTCCCGATGTCGGGCTATTTCAGCCTTGGTTCCTACGCGCACGCGAACCCGTCGGCCGTGCAGGCGTTCCAAGCGGCGCTGAACCAGGCCCAGGCCGACTGCGCCCAGCGCGGGCCGGTGCAAGCCGTGCTATCGCAACTCACCGGCATGAGTACCGGGGAAGCGGCCCAGGTCACCCTCGGCACATACCCGACATCCCTGAACGTCGGCCAGGTTCAGCGGGTCGCCACGCTGATGTACGACTCAGGGATGATCAGGAACCCGGTCACCGTGAACGCCATGACCTTTGGCTAGCCAGGATCCCAGCACCTCATTGCCGAATACGGCATTGCGCCGGTCCGGCAGGCGAAATGCGGGCAGGTCAGGCGCGAAACAAGATGTAACAAGTAGCGGTTCGTGAAGATTTTCAACGCACGCAGCGACTAAGACCGGCGGGCAATTACCTGCCGGGCCCACCGGTGACAATCTTGTCTTGCGCGGCTGCTTTTGCGACAATTTCTCCTGGTCCACGTGGAGACGG
>JAFARZ010000112.1 GCA_019245115.1 Streptosporangiaceae bacterium
CAAGCGCGTCGGCCGGTGGGCCGCCGCCAGCAACACCGAGATCGCCTACACGCCCACGAACTCCTCGTGGATGAACCGGCTGGAATGCCAGTTCACCGCGCTACGCGAGTTCACCCTCAACGGCACCGGCCACGCCACCCACCACGAGCAAGCCAGCATGATCCGCCGCTACATCGCCTGGCGCAACCGCCACACCAACGACCCCCGGCTACGCCAGATCATCAAGCGGGCAAACGTAGCCTGACACGGCCTAGCTATCCCAGGACCGTCCGGCGGGCGAGCGGGAACCGTGCTGGACTCCACTCCCGCCGGCTGGTGACGCTGCCGCCTGCACGAGATACCAGGTTCAGTGGTCGAGCCAATGGAGTGGGTTGGGCCGGGGGGCGTGCGGGGCCGCGAGCGGAAACGCCGTCTTGCGCCCTGCCTGAGGCGGATCATTCGTTCCTCGCTACCTCGGGTCCGGTGATGCGGCGGAGCAGCGGGAACGTGGCGGCGATGATGCCGAGGGAGACAGCGATACCGGCCGCGGTTATCAGGTAGTACGCGGCGCCCGGCCCGGCCATCGGCTCTTGCATCTCCGCGCTCGTGTACATCGCCGAGGCGCCGAAGCCGACGCCGATCGAGACCACTGCCACCGCCAGGAGCGGAACGGCGCTTTCCAGTGCGACAACCCGCCGCAGCACACCGAGCGGGGCCCCGGCGAGCCGGAGCAGGCTGAACGGGCGCTTGCGGTCGGCCAGGCCGGCCGCGATGCTCGCCGCCAGCGTGCAGCCGGCGATCGGCAGGCTGATCAGGATGATCACATCCGCGAGCTGCTGGTACTGGATGTCTTTCTGCTGGCTTTCCGCGGTGCTCTCACCCAGGGTGGCGGGCAGCCTGATACTCGGATAAGCGCCCTCGAGCAGGGTCCTGGCGCGCTCGACGGCCGGTACCGATCCGTTGGTGGCCACGTTGATATCACCTATCCCGAGGCGGTCCAGGCGTCCAACGGGCACGCTGACGGCAGGCCAGGTGAAATCCCCGAAGCGGACGCCGAACAGGCTGTCGGCCGGGAACGCGGCCGTTGCCGCCCCCGCGGGACAACGGCCGAACAGGGGAACGCTCGCGAGCTGGGCACACGAAACGACGCCCGCCGGCACGGCGCCCCAGGACGCCGGTTTGCCGAGACGCTTGGCGGGGATGGTCAGGCCGGGTTTCGCGTGGACCGCGAGCACGCCCTGAACGCCTTCGATGCCTCGCAGCCGTGACAGGAGGGCGGCCGTCGGGGCCGGCATGGTCGGCGTTCGCGAGTCCTCGAGAAACGGGTCGGCCAGGACGTTGGCGGCAGCCGGGCCGTCGAGAGGCGCGCTGCGCGTGGTGTTCTGGGTGGTGATCAGCGCGACCGCCACCGTGGTGATGAACAGCGCGAGGACCAGGCCGCTGACCGCGCGGAACCCGGCCCGCGGGTCGTCGGCCAGCCGCCGCGCGGCGATGAGCGCGCCGGGACGGCTGGTGCGCGTGACCATAATCCGCGCTCCAGTCATGGTCAGCCACGGCCCGGCGATAACCAGACCGGCTATGACCAGCAAGAAGCCCGGCAGGAAGGCTTGAATCTCGCCGGGAGTGGTCGGCGGGCGGCCGTGCACCACGAAGAACCCCAGCTCGGCCAGGCCAGCCAGCAGCGGGAGGACCCGCCATGCCTTCGGCGGCCTCGGGGTCGCCCGTCGGCTCACGCCGAGCGGAGAGATGTGCACCCGGCGCAACGCCAGCCGGGCCGCGACCGCGGAAGCGACCGGCACACCGATCGCGACAGCCATTATGTCCGGCATGCTGAGCGACAGGTCGCTGGTGAAGAACGGCGTGCCGGTGAACGGGACGGACGCGAGCGGGCTCCGCAGGGCGAAAAACACACCAAAGCCGACCGTGACGCCGAGCAACGCGGCCACGGTGGACTCCACGGCCGCGATCAGCGAGATCTGCTTCGGCGTAGCGCCGGCCAGCCGCATCGCGGCGAACCGCTGCTCGCGGCGGGCGGCCGACAGCCGGGTCGCGGTGGCGATGAAGATCAGTACCGGAGACAGCAGCGCGAGCGCCACCACGGACAGCACCAGGTCGATGCCGTGGGCGCTGATGCCCGCTCCGACCAGGCACTGGTCACCGTCGCAGCCGCTTGGCGGAGTGGTGGCGATCGAGCTCGCTTCAACCGCGCCCGGCGCGTGCGCCAGTTCAGCGGCCGTGTGGCCGATGACGACGGCCAGGGAGTTGGGCGACGGCAGCGCGACGTCGCCGATCGTGCCGATCGGGTGCCCCGGGTAACGGTCACCGAACTGGCTGGCCGGGGTGCTGCGGAGCAGCGCGGCCAGCGCCGGCGAGGCGTAGTACTCCCCCGGGCCGGGCAGGCGCGGGATGCCGGGCGGCACCGGCGAGCTGACGCCGGTGGCGGCCACGTCGACCCGGGCGATGCGCTGGCCGTCGAACCGATCGGCGCGCAGCAGCCACCAGAGCGGATCGTGCCCCGATGAGGCGGCCATGCGTGCCGAAGAACCGGTCGCGAGCCACGCATACCTGTCGTTCTGTGAATTGACAGCATTTACCCCGGATAGAGCGATGAGCAGGAGGCCCACGCCCAGCCCGACGGCGGCCACCAGAAGCACCAGCCGGACGGCGGCCTCACGGCCGCCGTTCATGGTCAGACGCAGGCCGAGCCGGATCACTGCGTCAGCCCCGCGGCCGGGGCGACGCCAGTAAGCGTGCTGACCTTGCCGTCACGGACGATCACCTCGCGGTCGGCGTAGGCGGCGACGCGGGCCTCATGGGTGACCAGGATGACCGTAGTGCCCTGTTCCCTGGCCGAGGCGGTCAGCAGGTTCATCACATGCTCGCCGGTCACCGAGTCAAGCGAACCGGTGGGCTCGTCGGCGAACAGCACGTCCGGCCCGGCGACCAGGCCCCGGGCCAGCGCGACGCGCTGCGCCTGGCCGCCGGACAGCTCCCCTGACCTGCGGCCTTCCAGGCCGTCGAGGCCCAGCCGGGCGAACCATGTCCTCGCCTCGCGTAGGGCCGGCGCCCGGCGGGTGCCGCTGAGCAGCAGGGGCAGTGCGACGTTCTCCTCGGCGGTCAGCTCGGGGACGAGCTGGCCGAACTGGAACACGAACCCAAACCGGTCCCGTCGCAGTGCGCTTCGTTCCGATTCACGGAGGGCATCCAGCCGTTTGCCGTCGAACCAGACCTCACCCTCGTCCGGGGTCAGGATTCCGGCCAGGCAGTGCAGCAGGGTGGACTTGCCCGAGCCGCTCGGGCCCATGACGGCGAGGATCTCGCCTTTGGCCACTTCGACGGTGGCACCGCGCAGCGCGGGGGTCTGGCCGAACGACCTGACGATGCCGCGAGCCTCGATGATGAGACTCACTGCCGCACCGCCTGCTTGAGCGAGTCGAGCCGGGCCGCGGTGTGATCCATCCAGCGCAGGTCGGCCTCCAGGTGGTACAGACCGTGGTCGGCGAGCAGGGTGTCGACGAGATTGCCGTGCTGCTTCAGTTCGGTGAGCTCGCGCATGCGGCCGAGGTGGGCGGCGCGCTGCAGGTCCAGGTACTGGCTGGCCGGGCGGTCCAGCATCAGGGCCAGTACGACCTTGGCGAACAGCACGGTCTGCAGGTGCGGCTCGGGCGCTGCCGGGGTCCGCAGCCAGTCCTCGACGTCCGCGATCCCGGCTTCGGTGATCGCGTAGCGCTTACGGTCGGGCCCTTCGCCATGCTCGGCCGGTCCGGCGATCGCCTTCCCGTCTCGGGCCAGCCTGCCGAGCGTGGCGTAGACCTGCCCGTACGGCAATGGTTTGCCGCGGCCGAAGTAGGTGTCGTAGTCCCGCTTGAGGTCATAGCCGTGGCTCGGCTCCCGCTCCAGCAGGCCAAGCAGGGTCATGGGAACGCTCATACCCGGGAGCATACACTCAGCGTATACTTTCGGCAAATAGTGCGGAGAGCTGGGAGGATGCGCTCGGAGTGCGGTGCACCAGCGGGTCGACCGGCACGCCGAAGGGCGTCTTGCTGAGCGAGGACCAGCTGTGTCACGTAGCGGCCAGTGTCGCCGCCCACCACCGGCTGACACCGGCCGACCGCGGCCACTGCTGCCTGCCCCTGTTCCACATCAACGCGGAGGTGGTCGGGCTGCTCGCCACCCTGCGCGCGGGCGCCTGCCTGGTCCTGGAGCGTAAGTTCAGCCGCGGCGGGTTCTGGCCGCTCATCGACGAACGCCGGATCACCTGGATCAACGCGGTGCCAGCCATCATCACCCTGCTGGCGCTGGACCCCGCCGAACCGGGCGCGCGACGCCGGGTCCGCTTCGTGCGGTCGGCCTCCGCGCCGCTCCCCCCGGCCACGCTGGAGCGCTTCGAGGCCGCGTTCGGCATTCCGGTCATCGAGACCTACGGCATGACCGAGGCGGCCAGCATGATCACCGCCAATCCCCTGGACGGCCCCCGTAAGCCCGGTTCCGTTGGCCAGCCGGTCGGTGTCGAGCTGCGGGTGGTGCTGGGCCGCGTCCAAATCCGGGGCCCGGGCGTGATCACCGCCTACGCGAGCGGCGGCGCGGCCGGGGCCATCGACGGCGAAGGCTGGCTGGATACCGGCGACCTCGGCCACCTCGACGCGGACGGCTACCTGTTCCTGGCCGGCCGCTCCGACGACGTGATCAACCGCGGCGGCGAGAAGATCTATCCGCGGGACATCGAGGACTTCCTGCTCGCCCAGCACGGGGTGCTGTCCGCGGCGGTGGTGGCGGCGCCCGACCAGGTGCTCGGCCAGCGACCGGTCGCCTACGTCGTACCCGTCAGCACCCGGCCCGCCCGTCACCTTGAGCAGATCCTGTCGCGGGCTTGCGAAGCCGCGTTCCCCCGTCACAAACGGCCCAGCGAGATCCGCGTCGTGGCGCAACTGCCGCTGGGTCCCACCGGCAAGCTTGCCCGTCATCGCCTCCGCGAACTCGCCTCGGAAACCGGCGCATTTTCCTGCTAGGGCACGGCGATTCCGCGCCTTACCCTAAGGGTATGAAGCCCGCGTGAGCGCCGGGCGCTAGCTGGAGGTGGCAATGCGACGCTTGTGGATGGCCTTGCTGGTGTTGCCGATGCTGTTCGCCCTGGCCGTGCCCACCGCGGCGCTGGCCCGGACGACCGCGCCGACCCGCACGACCGCGGTGACCCGGGCGACCGCGGCTCTCCGGCCGGGAATGAGCGGCGCCTCGGTGAAGTCCTTGCAGCAAATGCTTGCGGCGCTCAAGTACTACCCGGGCTCGATCGACGGGAATTTCGGCACCAGCACGCTCGAGGCGGTCTGGGCGTTCCAGGAGGTCCAGGGACTCCCCGGCCAGGACACGGTGACCGCGGCGATGTGGCGGGCGCTGGCGCACCCGCGGGCCCCGCGGGTACTGGTCCGGCACGGCGGCGCCATGCGCATCGAGATCAACCTGTCCAACGAGACCCTGGTCCTGTACAACCACAACCAGGTCGAGCTGATCAGCCACATCTCGTCCGGCGGCGGGTATGTCTACTGCACTTCTGGCGGCTGCGCACGGGCGATAACGCCGACCGGCAACTTCCGCACGCTCAGCTTCATGCCCGGCTGGGTCACGGTCCCCCTCGGCGCCCTGTACAACCCGGTGTTCTTCATCGGCACCGCGTTCGCCATCCACGGCGACGTCCCGGTGCCGTTGCAGCCGGTCTCCCACGGCTGTGTGCGCATCCCGATGGACATCGCCGCGTTCTTCCACAAGCTGATCAAGGTGCCCGGCACTCCCGTTTACATCCGTCGATAGCCAGGGGGGCTCGGGGGGATGGCGTCCCCCCGGCAAGAAAGACCCGCCCCGCTTCATATCCTCTGGGGCATGTTCGCGCTCAGGCTCGCCACGGGAGTCATCGTCCTGTTCGTCCTCGGCGTGCTCCGCGACCGCCGAAGCTTCAGCAACGCGGTGCTTCTCGGCCTGGCCCTGGCGCTGACCGCGCTGGGCGCCGCCGACGGGCTGGTGCACGTGCATGACCGGCCGGCGCGGCTGCTGCTGCTGGCTCTGGCCCTGCTGGTGGCTCTCGGTCCCTTTCTGGTGGCTAGTTATCTAGTAATGAACGGCGTCACGATGGCACGCCGGGAACCTTTGCGCCCGGCCAACCTGCTCTCCCTGGCGGCCGGCATTGGCATCTTCGTGGTGATCGGCCTGGCGATCGCCGCGGCGCGAACCGGTTCCGATGAGCTGAGCCTGTTCTCCACCATCACCGGGCTGCTGTTCGGTTACGTGTCGTTCCTGCTCGTGTCGTACGTGATCTACGCGTTCATCTATGGCCGGATGACGGCGCACCGCAGCGCCGACTTCGTGGTGGTGCTCGGGTCCGGCCTGCGGGACGGCGGGCGTGTGCCGCCGCTGCTGGCCAGCAGGCTGGACCGCGGCCGGCAGGTGTACGAAGCTGTCGCGGCGCGCGGCCTGGCCGACGATCCGGTGCTGATCGTCTCGGGCGGCAAAGGCAGCGACGAGCGGGTATCCGAGGCGGCGGCCATGGCCAGGTACCTGATCGAGCGCGGCTTTCCGGCCGACCGCGTCATGTGTGAGGACCGGTCCCGGACCACCGAGGAGAACATGACGTTCAGCAAGGCGATCATGGAGCGGCTCCGGCCCGGCTACCGGTGCATCATCGTGACCAGCAATTATCATGTGTTCCGCGCCGCCATCATTGCCCGCCGGACCAGCGTCAATGGCCAGGTCACCGGCGCGCGCACGGCGGGCTACTACTGGCCGAGTGCGATGCTCCGCGAGTTCGCCGCGGTGTTCCTCAGCTACAAAGCGGTGAACTTCGGCATCTGCGCGCTGATCGTCGCGCTCCCCCTGGCCTACGCCCACCGGCATGTGCTGTTACGTGCTGCGGCCTCGCCGGATGCTGGCCGGCGAGGCCGCACAGTGCCAAGCCGATCCGGTACAGGTTTCACGGCAGCTGCCCGGATGCGGCCTCAGCGCCGCCTCACCCCTCCAGTTCACCGGCGCCAACGTGAGCGTAAGCATTCGCGGACCCTTGGTGCACTGGGGAGAATTCCCTATGGGCGTGTCGCTTGGTCCGGATCGACCAGCCCGTGCTCCAGCGCGAACAAGGTGGCGCCGGCACGGGTGGACAGGCCGATCTTGCTGTACAGGCTCTGGATGTGATGGTCACAGGTCTTCGGCGAGATGCCCAGCCGCCTGGCGACCTGCTTGGTCGCCATCCCCCGGGCGATCAGGGAGAGCACCTCACACTCGCGCTCCGACAGCCCGGCTGGCCGGCTGACCGACCGCCGTGGCTGGCCCGCCGCGGCGAGCACCGCCTGTACCGCCTCCGGCGCGAACTTGCCCTGTTCCGCCTCCTGGCACAGCACGTCGGTGGCCTGAGCCGCCGAAAGCGCGGGCCGGTACGCGCGCGGCTCCCGCATGCCCTGATAGCAGTCGGCGGTGGCGAGCAGCCAGGCGACCAGCGGAAGGTCTCCTGCCCGGCAGCCGCGATGGTAGCCGGACCCGTCGTAGCGTTCGCCATGCGATCCGGCCAGCCGGGCCAGCGGCCGCAGCCTGGCCACGGTGTCCAGCACTCGTTCGCTGTGATAGGCGTGCAACCGCACCCGCTCGCGCTCATCCCTGGTGAGCGGGCCGGCCTTGGCCCATACGCTGACCGGCACGGCGACGCGCCCGATGTCGTGGACCAGCGCGGCCTGGCGCAGCAGGCTCACCTCGCCGGCGGCCAGCCCGGCCGCCCGGGCGGCGTCTTCGGCGAGATCGGCCACGGCACGCGAGTGACCGACGGTCCAGGTGCTCTTCAGATCGGCGAAGTCCGCGATCGCCGACAAGCAGTCATCCAGCCTGTGCTCGTCCACCACCGGCCGCGCGCCGGGCTCGGCTTCCATCGCCTCATCCCACATCGACGGCGCGTCCAGGCCGGCGTACAGCTTGTCGCCGAGCGCCAGGAAGACCTCCACCACCGCCGGGTCCAGGCCGGCGCCCGCGCGCTCGGCCAGGACGCGATCGGCGAGCGGCTTCCCGCCCTGCTGGCAGGCCACATCCGCGTCCTGGGCCACATGCATCAGGCGGATCGGCAGCGGGATCTGCGCACCGCGCAGGTCTCCCGGCATGCCGTTGCCGTCCCATCGTTCATACAGATGCCGCAGCGAGAGCTGGATCGGCTCGGACAGGCCCATCCGCGCGCCGAGCAGCCGGGCCACATCGCAGTGGCTCCTTGCCCATTTGCGGAACTCCGCCATGCCGCCGAACGCCGAGCGTGCCATGGCGGTGGCCCGCGCCAGCGGAGAGCTGTCCTGATGCGCCACACGCATCGCGGTGGCAACCAGTTCGCGCCGGGAACCGTGCATAACACCGGTCATCCGCGGCCGGGCGACCATCTCGTCCCCGAAAAAGCGCGCGTCGATCGTACTCTCCGCGGTACATCCGGCGAAGTGCAGCAGACCCGTGTAGAACACGGTGACCTGGTCGTCTTCGCCAAGATCCATCACCTGGGCCACGCGCAATGCGAGCATCGCGGTACGCAGCCCGTGTTCCAGCGGCTGCCCCATCGCCAGGTCCGTCGCCAGCGAAAGCGCTCCGGCGGCCTCAGCGAGGCGCAGCGGTTGCGCGAGTAAGGTCATCCGCACCGTTCCGAACTGTCTGTACTGAGATGCCAATTATTGCACCGTGACGGATGCCGAGATCGTTACCCGGCACCGGAGTTCAGACGCGTGACCTGGCATCGCGCCGGACGAGGGGTTGCGCGTCCGAGGAAGACCCGTGAACCGGCTAGCACCCCCGAGCCTCGCAAACCCGGGCAAATCAGGCGCGTACGCCACTTCCGCACCGGCCCCAGGACAGTCGCGGACCGCCACCCCACTGGATGTAAGCGTTTTCAAAGAAAATCAACCTCACACTACCGCGAGCGCCCGCCGGTTTTGTCAAGATATAACCGTTATGCGCACGGCACCAACGCTGGACGACCCGGAAGAAAAGAGCCTCCCGGAAGAAATGGCGCCGCTTTCCGATACCTTTTCCTCCACGAGGCTCCAAAGTTCCACGCAATGGCCTAACCATCTGCCCGCTATGCGGCGATACGCGTATTTCACCAGGCCTACCAGCACATTCCAGCGGACGCGGCACGATACAAGCCACGCCGCAAAGGCCCCCCAATTCCGACACGCCGCCAATTGGCAGGGCCGCCACAATGGCAGCTCGTCCACAGGATGGCGTATCAACTGGACAAATGCCGAAATGTCGGGCGCGCAGCCAGGGGTGAGCGGGCATGGACGGGAGTGAGGGGCAACGGACGGGAGTGAGGGGCGCGGACGGGAGTGAGGGGCGCGGACGGGAGTGAGGGCCGCGGACGGGAGTGAGGGGCGCGGACGCGGTGACATCGTATGTGGCGACGCAGGAAGAGGCGACGCGGGACCGAGCGCGGGCATTGGCGCCGGCAACCTCGCCGCCGGCAACCTCAGCACCGGCAACCTCGCCGCTGACAACCTCAGCGCTGGCAACCTCGCCGCTGACAACCTCGCCGCTTGGGGGGACGGGTCAGGTTAGGAGGAGGGTCAGGAGGGTGCCGGCGATCATGAAGGGGCCGAAGGGGATTTGCTGCTTGCGCGTGGCGCGGCGGGTGGCCAGGAGGGCGATGCTGTAGACGGCGGCGAGCAGGAATCCGGCGAAGCCTCCCAGAACAAGCACTTGCCAGCTCCGCCAGGCGAGCAGGGTCCCCAGGCTCACGGCCAGCTTGACGTCTCCCAGCCCCATCCCGGAAGGGCTGATGAACAGCAGCCCCAGGTACACGGCGGCCAGTGCCAGGCCGCCGAGCACGGCCCGGCCCGCCGCACCCCAGTGCCCGCTCACCGCGGCGGCCAGCAGGAGGAACACCACCGTGCCCGTGTAGGCCGCCGCGGTGAGCGGGTCCGGCAGCCGTTGGGTGGCCACGTCGATGAACGCCAGCGGTACGGCGCACACCGCGAGCGCGCACGCCGCGGCCAGGACGAGCGGCGGATGCACCCGTGCGCCGAGCGCCGCGAGGATCACCGCCGTGACCAGCCCGGCCGCCAGCGGGGACGTCCGAGCGGAAACGTAACGGGCGATCAGGGAGCACTGAACACGGCCGGACGCCAGGCCGGCAACGGCCAGGCCGGCGACGAGCGCGACGTGGGCGTACACGGGACGGCTCCCCTCCCCGGACGGTTCGCGAACCTTGGGGCAGGTTACCCGGCTCGCGACCCCGGCATAAGATACTTCCACGGGGAAGCCGAGCCACCGCCCAGCGAGGTCTTGACGCATATGACGGCCGGCTGCCCGTCGGCCAGCGCCTTGGCCAGGGTCGTTTCCAGCTCGGCAGGCGCCCGGACCGTGTAACCGGCGGCGCCGAAGGCTTGCGCGAGGGCGGCGAAGTCCGGGTTGCGCAACCGGGAACCGATCTCCCGGCCGTCGAACAGGCGCTGCTGATCAAGCAGCACGTTGCCGAACGCCTCGTTGTCGAACACCACCGCGACCACGCCCAGGTTGTACTGGACCGCGGTGGCCAGTTCGGCGAGGCCGAATACGAAGCCGCCATCTCCGGAGACTGAAACCACCGGCCGTTCGTGGAAAGCGCTTTTAACACCCAGCGCGGTGGGATAGCCGAAGCCGAGCGTTCCCTGGTGACCACAGGAGATGAACTCACGGGGCGCGCGGACCGGGAAGCCGAAGTAGGAAGCGAAGCCGACCTGGCAGATCTCCTCGACGAAGAAACCATCGGGCGGCAGCGCGGCACGGATCGCGGCGAGGTAGTCCAGATCGGGCCCGATGTCGCGGAACTCAGCGGCCTTCTGGTGCTTGAGCTGGGCGAATTCAGCGGATCGATCGGGGCGCGGCGACTCGGTATAGGCCAGCTCGCGGATCAGGGCCGCCATCGCCTCCTTTGCGTCGCCGACCACCGAGACGTCCGGCTGAAGACGGACGGCCTGCCGCGGGTCGATGTCGACCAGGACGGTACGCAGGCCGGGCGGACGGGCCGGCCACCGGTACCAGGTGAGCTCCAGCCGGGAGCCGACACCGAGCAGCACGTCTGTGGCCGGCCAGCGCTCGAAGCCTACGGCGCTGGTGAAGCCGTACGGGTCTTCGTCGGAGACGATGCCGCGGCCGCCGCGGAACGAGACCACCGGGGCCTGCAGCAGCCGGGCCATCTCCGCGATCTCGTCGGCCGCCGCCCGGGCGCCGCTCCCCACCATGATCATCGGCTGCTTCGCGCGGGCCAGGATCTCGGCCGCGTGCGCGATGCTGGCCGGTTCCAGCGGCGGCGTGGTGACCGGGACGGGCTGGCCGACGGCCAGCGGGGCCGGAGCGCCGAGCACGTCCCACGGAATCGCGATCGCGGTCGGCCGGGGGCGCCCCGACCTGGCGTGATACAGGGCGCGCGCGGTGATCTCGGCCGCTTGGGTGGGGTGATCGATGGTGGCCGCCCATTTGGTCAGTGAGCGCATGGTGGCCAGCTGATCGGGCATTTCGTGCAGGTGGCCCAGGCCGCTGCCGATGAACCGGGACGGCACCTCTCCGGTGATGCACAGCACCGGGGCGCTCGCCCCGTGGGCCGAGATGAGCGCGGCGCTGGAGTTCAGGAAGCCGGGGCCGGGGACCACGCAGTAAACGCCGGTGCGGCCGGTCGCCTGTGCGTAACCGAACGCCATGTACGCCGCGGCCTGCTCATGCCGCACGCCGATGGTCGCGATGCTCGACCGGGCGAGCGCGTCGAACAGCGGGTAGGTCTGCACGCCGGGCAGGCCGAAGACGACCTCGACGCCATGGGCGATCAAGGTCTGGACGATGACGTCCGCGGTGGTGTTTGTCATCAGGGCGATGTTTTCAGGGTACGGGGACGGGGCATCCGCCGCTCTCGCTGGTGGACCAGGCCGAGCGAACGGGACAACTCGATAACGCCGGCGCCGATCGCGAGCACGGCGATGATCTGCGGCACGAGCCACCAGCCCGTCCGCAGGTTCTCGCCGAACACGGTCACGCCGTATGAGACGCTGATCAGCGCGTCACCGAGGGTCAGGGCCGGCTGGCTGGCCACCAGCGCCGCGGCTTGCAGGCTGTTCTGCAGCAGGAACAGCGCGCCGACTCCGGCGGCCGCCGTCCCGTACAGCTCCCACGAGGTGAAGAACTGGACCGGCCCCTGGGACAGGGCGGCCATCGCGTTCTTCATCAGCGCGGCGGTCAGTGCGTAGCCGCACGCCGCGGCCAGGGCCAGCGACACCGCGCGGGCGTTGCCGCGGGTCTGGACGCCGATGGCGATCGTGGTGGCCTCGAAGCAGCCGGTGGCGATGAGGACCGGGATCCAGGCCCGGGTGGACGCCGTGTCGGAGCCGCCCGACGGCGCGGCGGCGGCCAGGCCCAGACCCAGGCTGACCGTGACCAGGCCGACCGCCAGCCAGGTACGGCGCGACAGCGGGCAGCGGGCCAGCCTGCTCGACACCAGCAGGGTGAACGGCAGCTCGATGATGAAGATCGGCTGGACCAGCGCGACCGGGCCGGTCGCCAGCGCGGTGGCCTGGCACAGCGCCGCGGCGATCACCATGCCGATTCCGGCCAGCCACACCTTGTGCCTGACCAGGTAGCTGAGCAGCGACAGATGGAACGCCTTGTCCGGCGGCGCGGTGGCGGCCGCGCGCCGCTGCAGCACGGACGCCATACCATTGCACAGCGCGGTCAGCAGCGCGAACAAGACGGAGACCACCATCGCATCCTACGGTGGGCCGTATGAGCTACCTAGCTGGCCGTGCCATCGCCGACATCACCGGCGAGATCGCCGAGTGCGGGATGCTCGGCTACGGCATGAAGTTCCAGCAGGCCGAGGGGCTGCACCTGCGCCTTCGGGCCCGGGCATTCGCGTTTTACGACGGACGACAGCGCCTGATGCTGGTCGTGTGCGACCTGCCGCTGATCTTCGGCGACATGGTGACCGCGGTGCTGTCCCGGCTGCCGGAGGGATACGGCGAGGCCAACGTGATGATCACCGGAACGCACACGCACTGCGGCCCGGCGGGCTACACGGGACACGCGCTCTACAACACCGTTTGCGGCGGCTTCCGCCCCAAGACGTTCAACGCGATCGCGGACGGCATCGTGGCGGCCGCCACCCGGGCCCACGCCGACCTGGCTCCGGCTCAATTGAGCCTGGGACATGGCGAGCTGAGGGACGCCAGCGTCAACCGGTCACGACGGGCGTTCGACCGCAACCCGGCCGGGGACCGGGCGTTCTTCCCCGGCGCGATCGACCCGCAGGTCACCGTGCTGCGTATTTTCCGTGCGGGCCGGCTGGCCGGGGCCATCACCTGGTTCGCGACGCACAACACCTCGATGACCAACCGGAACCGCCTGGTCACCGGGGACAACAAGGGGTACGCCGCCTATCACTGGGAACGCCTGGTCGAGGGCGTCGACTACCTGGACGGCGAGCCCGGGTTCGTGGCCGCCTTCCCGCAGACCAACGCGGGCGACATGTCGCCCAACCTGGGGCTCGAACCGGGGCTGGGGCCGACGGCGGACCAGTTCGAGAACACCCGGATCATCGGCGTCCGGCAGTACGAGGCGGCCATCGCGGCCGGGGCGACGCCGATCGAGGGACCGCTGGACGCCCGCCTGACCCATGTGGACCTGGGTGATGTCGTGGTCCGGCCGGAGTTCACCGGCGATGGCCGGCCGCACCGGACCTCGCACCCGCACCCGGGGGCGGCGTCGTTCGCGGGCGCGCTGGTCGACGGTCCCGCGTTCAAGGGGCTCCGGCCGGGGAAGAACCCGGTCTTCGACGCGGTGTCCAGATACCTGGTCTACCCGCTGTCCCCCCGGCTGCGCGACGCCCAGGCGCCCAAGGGCCTCACGCTGCCGACCAGGCTGCTTCAGCGGGTGCGGAATCTGGTAGCCGAGCGCGGGCCGATCCAGCTCTTGCGGATCGGGCCGCTGTACCTGGTGGGGATCCCCGGCGAGGTGACGATCGTCGCGGGGCTCCGGCTGCGCCGGGTCGTGGCCGGCGTCACCGGCGCCGACCTGGCGAACGTGCTCGTAGCTGGCTACAGCAACGGCTACCTGCACTACACCACCACGCCGGAGGAGTACACCGCCCAGGAGTACGAAGGCGGCAGCACGCTGTTCGGCCGCTGGCAGCTTCCCGCGCTGTGCCAGACCGTTGATGGCCTGGCCCGCGCCATGCGCGACGGCTCGCCGGCTGAGCGCGGTGTACCCGAACCGCCGCCCGCCCGGCGCCTGGCAAAACCCATTATCACGAACGACCTGGCCCTGACGGGCCGGGAGTTCGGGGATCTGCTGAGCGCCCGGCGTGACGGGAACAGGGTCACCGCGCGCTTCGTCGCCGCCCACCCGGGCAACGACCTGCGCCGGGGCGGCACGTTCGTGGAGGTGGAACGCCTTGTTGATGATGCGTGGACCCGCGTGGCCGATGACGGTGACTGGTCCACCAGGTTTTACTGGGCCCGGTCAACGGGGGCTTCGTCGGGGGCTTCGTCGACTGCGACGGTGATCTGGGACATCCCGGACGGCATGGCGCCGGGCCGGTACCGGATCCGCTACCACGGCGACACCATCGCCGGCCCCTTCTCCGGCGCCACCGACCCGTTCGACGTGTGAGCTTGACGCCTTCGGCGTAACGCGCAAGACTGTCCGGCGTAGGTCCTACTGGGCAGTAACAAAGAAAGCCTGGTGAGCTGGCGATGATGCGCAGACTCACGATGTGGACAGCCGCGGTGGCGTGTGTCTCGGCTTCGGGTTTGGCGGGCGGCGTCCCGGCGGTGGCCCAGGCCAATTCAGCACCGCTCGTGGTGCGGACCGACAAGGGCCTGGTTCGCGGCATCGAGAACGGCGGAGTGCGCGAATTCCTCGGCATTCCGTACGCGGCGCCGCCGGTAGGTGCGCTGCGCTGGCGGCCACCGCGGCCGGCCGCGCGGTGGAGCGGCATCAGGGACGCGAGCCAGCCGGGCAGCAACTGCGCCCAGACCGGCAACATCACCACCGGCGTGGTGGCCACGAGCACCGCCGAAGACTGCCTGTACCTGAACGTGTACGCGCCTCCCCGGTTCAGCTTCGGGCCGCGGCCGGTGATGATGTGGATCCACGGCGGCGGCTTCACCGGCGGCGCGGGGAGCATCTACGACGGCGCGCCGCTCGCGGTGACGGGCAACGCGGTGGTCGTGACGATCAACTACCGGCTCGGCCCGTTCGGCTTCCTGGCACTGCCGTCGCTTGACGCGGAAAGTCACGATGGCTCCAGCGGAGACTACGGCCTGATGGACCAGCAGGCCGCGCTGCGCTGGGTGCAGCGCAACGCGCTGGCGTTCGGTGGCGATCCGCGGAATGTCACGATCTTTGGCGAGTCGGCCGGCGGGGCAAGCGTGTGCGACAACATGGCCTCCCCCACCGCGGCCGGCCTGTTCGAACGGGCGATAGCGGAGAGCGGCTGCTTCCTGCTGAGCCAGAACCAGCAGCAGGCGGAGCAGCACGGCGCATCGTTCGCGGCGCAACTCGGGTGCACCGATCCGGCGACCGCGGCCGCCTGCCTGCGCGGCAAGCCGGCCGACGCGCTGCTGACGGCCGCCGGCGGCGTGCTGGGAGGCTGGGGGCCGGTCATCGGCGGCCGGACGCTGCCGCTCCAGCCGGCCACCGCGTTCCAGACCGGACGTTACGCGCACGTTCCGCTGCTCCAGGGCACCAACCACGACGAGGGCCGGTTCTTCGTCGGGTTCGAGTTCGACGCGATCGGCCATCCGATGACCGCGGCGCAGTACCCGGTGGTCCTGGCGGCGCAGTTCGGCGCGGCCGACGCGGCCAAGGTCGAAGCCAGGTACCCGTTGTCGGCGTACCCATCACCCGATCTGGCCTACGCCAGCGTGTTCACCGACGCCAGCTTCAGTTGCCCGGCGCTGACGGCGGACACGTTCGCGGCTCGTACCGGGGTCTATGCATATGAGTTCAGCGATCCCAGTCCGCCGAACGACTTCGGCATCACGTTCAGCTTCCCGCTGGGCGCCGCGCACAGCACCGAGTTGCAGTACGTGTTCGGCAAGATCCCGTTCCTGGACACCACGCCGCCGTTCACTCCGGCCCAGGCCGCGCTGTCGGTCCAGATGATGAAGTACTGGACCCGCTTCGCCGCGACCGGGAACCCGAACGGCGGTGGTGGGCCCTTCTGGCCCGCGTTCACCACAACTCGCCAGCAGGTCCAGGAACTGATCCCGGCCGGCATCGCGCCGACGACGAGCTTCGGCGCGGACCATCAGTGCGCGTTCTGGGCCCAGATCGAAGGCTGATCGGGCGCCTCAGTTGAGGTGGAGGCGCCAGTCGGCCGGGACACGCCCCTCCGGACCGGGCACCGGCTGGTCGAGCGGGTGGGACTCCGGAGGTGCCAGCGCCGGCCCTTCGGCGTACTGGTTGGTGCTGAAATCCCAGTACCAGTCCTCGCCGGGCTCGAATGACCGGATGATGGGGTGCCCGGCTTGCTCCGCGTGCTTGCTGGCGTGCTGGGCGGGCGACGTGTCACAACAGCCGATGTGACCGCACGCCGCGCAGCGACGCAGATGAAGCCACCAGCCGTCATTGGCCAGGCACTCCGCGCAACCCGGGCCGCTCGGCGGTACCGACGGATCGATCGCCGCTGGAACAGTCATGCCTTCCCCTCTCACCGGTCCGCGATAGACGATGAGGTGATCAGCTTACAACTCGGGGGTTCGAGAAGTGCAGAGACGAAGTCTGCTTAAAGCGCTAGCTGTGTTGCCGCTGTTTTCCCGGTTCGCCGCCTCCGCGACCACCGCCGTGGCGCAGCCGATCCAGCGTGTCCGGCCCGGCGAGCCGGGATGGCCCGGCCCAGCGGAGTGGGCGAAGCTCAGCGAGAGCGTTGGCGGGCGGCTGATAAAAGTGCAGTCGCCCTTCGAGGTGTGCGTGCCCGATGCCGGCAGCTCTGCGTGCGCCGATCTGTTCCAGAACCTGGGCGATCCTTTCTATATCGATGACAGTGTCGCGCTGACCCAGACCCTCGGCTGGATCGGTGCCTGGACCTCGGAGCCCAGCGCGTACGCGGTGCTGGCCCAGAACAGCGCCGATGTCGCGGCCGCGGTGAACTTCGCTCGCGAGCACAATGTCCGCCTCGTCGTGAAAGGGGGCGGTCACAGCTATATCGGGTGCTCGAACGCACCGGACTCGCTGCTCATCTGGACCAGGCCCAACATGCGGACCGTCAAGCTCGACGACAGCTTCGTGCCATGGGGCGCCGAAGGCCTGATCGCGCCCGAGACAGCCGTGCACGTGGGCGCGGGCGCGATCTGGATCGATGCCTATAATGCCGTCACCACCGTCGCGGGCCGCTATGTGCAGGGCGGGGGCTGCACGACCGTCGGTGTCGCCGGCCTGGTGCAGGGCGGTGGTTTCGGAAGCTTCTCGAAGGGATTCGGCACCGCCGCGGCGAACCTGCTGGAGGCGGAAGTCGTCACCGCGGACGGGACCGTGCGCATCGCCAACGCGGTCCGGAACCCGGACCTGTTCTGGGCACTCAAGGGGGGCGGGGGCGGGACCTTCGGCGTCGTCACCCGGCTGACGCTGCGCACCCATGACCTGCCGGCCTACTTTGGCGCGGTGGACGCGACGATCACCGCCACGTCGGACGCCGCATACCTGACCCTGGTCGGGCAGGTCGTCTCTTTCTACCGCGCGAACCTGCTGAACCCGCACTGGGGAGAGCAGATCCACTTCCAGCCCGGACGCAAGATCTCCGTCACCATGGTGTTCCAAGGGCTGGATCAGGCCCAGGCCGAGCAGACCTGGGCTCCGCTGTTCGACTGGATCATGGGCCGCCCGGCCGACTACACACTCGCCAATCAGATTGTGGGGGCGATCCCGGCACGTGACTACTGGAATGCGGCCGTGCTCGGGAAGGTCCCCGGCTTGATCGTGCCCGATGATCTCCCGGGTGCGCCGCCGTACTACTACTGCTGGGCGGGTGACGCCGAGCAGGCGGGCGAAGTGCTGCACGCCTATCAGTCGACCTGGCTGTCGCAGCGGCTGCTGGACCCCGAACGCCAGCCGGCCCTGGTTGATGCGCTCGTGCGCGCCAGCCAGATCTGGGGGGTAAGCCTCCATTGCAACAAGGGTCTCGCCGGGGCTCCCCAGAACGCCCTGGACTGGACGGCGGACACCTCGATGAACCCGGCGGTCCTGGACTCCTTCGCGCTGGCGATCGCCGCGGCCGGCGAGGGACCGGCCTATCCCGGCATCGCCGGGCACGAACCGGATGTCGCCCAGGGACAGCGGGACGCGGCGACCGTGGCCGCCGCCATGGCGCCCCTCAAAGCCCTCGCGGAGCAACCGGCCTCCTACGTGTCGGAAACCGACTTTTTCGAAGACGACTGGCAGACGTCGTTCTGGGGCGACCACTACGCCCGGCTCAGGCAGGTGAAGGAACGCTACGATCCCGGCGCCCTGTTCTCCGTCCACCACGGCGTCGGCGCCGACCCGTTCCTGGAAGTTAACGACGGGTGAACGTGACGTGGGTGACGCCGCTGGGGGAGCTCACCGACTCGATGGCGAAGCGTTCCTCCAGGCCCTCCAGGCCATCCCAGAGGGACTCGCCGCGGCCGAGGAGAATCGGCACGACCACGACGTGCATGTGGTCGATGAGGCCGGCGGCGAGGAACTGGCGGACAGTGGCCGGGCCGCCGCCGATGCGGACGTCGAGGCCGCCCGCGGCCTCCTTAGCCGCCGCAAGCGCCTGCGCCGGGCTGGCGTCGGTGAAGTGGAAGGTGGTGCCGCCCTTCATCTCGATCGAGGGCCTGGGGTGATGGGTGAGCACGAAGACGGGGGTATGGAACGGCGGCTCCTCGCCCCACCAGCCCTTCCACTCCTCGTCGGTCCACGGCCCGCGCTGCGGGCCGAACTTGTTGCGCCCCATGATCTCCGCGCCGATGCCCGGCCCCCAGTTGCTCGCGAAGGCATCGTCGATGCCGGTGCTCCCGCCATCCTGGCCCGTCATGACGTGAAATGAACGGGTGCCCATGAACCATCGCACCAGCCGCTGGCCGGCATGCCCGAAGGGTGCCTCCGGGCTCTGGTCAGCACCGGCGCTGAAGCCATCGAGCGAGACGGACATGTTGTGAACACGAACAAGTGACATGACGGGTGGACCTCTCTGGTCGGAGCTGAGCTCATCGGTGCTCATGGTGTGGTCGTAGCCAGGATCGCTTTCTCTACACCCGGCGATAACACGAGACCCGATGTTGAGCTGAGGCCGGTAACTTAACAGCTCAGCGAAGCCGACCCGGGCCGTACGGGCCGCCGCCGACAGCTCCGCCTGTCGTTCATATCAGGATTTGCCGGACATGGATCGCACGTTGTGCGGTTGATTTACGTCTTGTGGCTAATCCATAGGACTATGTGCGCGCGGAACAGCCTGAATGAACTACGCGTATCGCTACATAGCGGACACATGAGCCATCCTTCAGTGGGAAGAAAGAGCCCTTTGGAAGAAAAGGTGCCGGAAACCGGCGCCCTATCCTCCTCGAAGCTCTTTTCTTCCCCGTCGCCCACCGCAGCCGCCGTCACATAACGGTCATATCCCGGCAAAATCGGCACCCGCCACGACACGCCGCAGACTCGATTTGTTTTGCAACGTTCACCACGCCAGCCGTGGCATCGCGAGCCATTGGCGACTGGCCAGGCGGGCTTAATTCACCGGCATTGGTTGTAGCGGGTGACATGTGGAGTCCGGCCCCGGATAGAGCGGAAGCGCGGGTCCCAGAGGGTTGAGCCGGCGGAGTGGGGTTAGCCCGCTGGGAGGGTGGGGGCAGGCTGGTGTTACCGATCGCCTTTGGCCGTCTGGGCTGTAGACGGCCAACCGGCGAGCGGGAACACCAGCATGTGTCCTGCCCCCCGCAACCCCAGACCAGGCTCAGAAGAGAGACCACAGCCGTTCAGTATGTTGGTTACTGGTCTGGGCGGCGGCGGCGAGCCAGCGTGTCCACGGTCACCGCGGCCAGCAGGACAGCGGCGGTCCACATGTTCTGTGCGGCGGCGCCGAGGCCGAGCAGGAGCAGGCCGTTGTAGATGACCGCGACGATGAGACCACCGAGCACGGCGCCCAGCATCCGACCGCGACCGCCGAACAGGCTCGTGCCGCCGATTACCGCCGCGGCCACGGCGTACAGCACGTTCTGGCCGCCGTTGACGTTGTTGGAGATCGAGCCGAGGTAGGACGTGAAGATGATGCCCATCACGCCCGCGGTGAGCCCGCACAGGGTGAACGCGATCACCCGGACCCGGCTGAGGTTGACACCCGAACGCCTGGCCGCCTCGGCGTTGCCGCCGATCGCATAGACATACCGGCCGAACCGGGTCCGCCCGAGCAGCACGCTCCACGCGATGAGCAGCACCATGACCAGCAGCACCACCCACGGCACGCCGCGCACCACCACCGCCACCCCGCGGTTGGTGTTGCCGATCAGCACCACCACGACGCCGGCGATGGCCATGACCGCGATCTTCAGCGCGGTCACGCTGGCCGGCGGGGCGGCCAGGTTGCTCGCGCGTCTGCGGCTGTCCCGCACCGCGAACACCGCACCGCTCAGCACGACGGCGACGGCCATGACGATCCAGCCGACCACCGGGCTCATGGCCCCGCCTTCGATGTCGCTCAGGACGCTGCTGGTCAGCCGGATGGTGCCGCCCGATCCCGGAGCCGCCGTGTCGATGAGGAACAGCAGCAGCCCCTGGCCCATCAGCAGGCCGGCCAGCGTCACCACGAACGACGGCAGCCGGAGCCGGGTGATGATCACCCCTTGGATCGCGCTGTAGGCCGCGGGCACCGCGAGCCCGGCCAGCACGGCGAGCACCCACGGCAGATGCACGCTGGGCGACACCATCCACGCGGTGATCACCGCGCCCATGGCCGAGGAGAACCCGATGGACAGGTCGATCTCGCCGAGCAGCAGCACGAACACCTCGGCCATACCCAGCGTCACGATCCACGCGGCCTGGGTCATCAAGTTGACCAGGTTGCCCGCCGACAGGAACAGCGAGGTCCGGACGTCGAAGTAGATGACGATCGCCACCAGGCCGGCCAGCACGGGCAGCGCGCCGCTCTCGCCGCCGCGTACCCGGGCCCACCAGATCCTGGCGTATTCGCCCAGCGAGTTCGCGATGACGTCGGGCGCCGCCACCTCGGCGGCGTGCGAAGCGATGTCGTCGGCTTCGGGATCCGCCGGCTGCTGGATATCAGTGCTCATCCCGGGTCCCCCTCCGCCTTCGCGCCGACGCGGCGTGAAGTGCCCGTTGTCATCAGGTCGACGACCGCCTGCGTGTCGAACTGGTCCTTCGGGCCCACCGAGGCCAGGCTGCCGAGATAGAGCACGGCGAGCCGGTCCGCCACCGACATCACGTCGTTGAGGTTGTGCGAGATGACGATGACCGCGATGCCCTGCCGGGCCAGCCGCTTGATCAGGTCCAGCACGACGCGGGTCTGCGTGACGCCGAGCGCGGCCGTCGGCTCGTCCATGATGACCAGCTTCGCGTCCCGCATGACGGCCTTGGCCACCGCGACCGCCTGCCGCTGGCCACCCGACAGCGAGCCGACCGGCTGCCGGATCGAGCGGACCGACACCACGGCCAGGTCCTTGAGCGTGCTCTTGGCCGTCAGCTCCATGTTGATCTCGTCCAGCTGCCAGTACCTGGTCTGCTCGCGGCCCAGGTACATGTTCTGCACGATGTCGAGGTTGTCGCACAGCGCCAGGTCCTGGTACACGGTAGCGATGCCGAGTTCGGTCGCGTCGCGGGGCGAGTGCAGCCGGACGTGCCTGCCCTGCCAGTACATCTCGCCGTAGTCCGGCTGCCAGATGCCGGAGACGCACTTGATCAGGGTGGTCTTCCCGGCCCCGTTGTCGCCGAGGATCGCGGTCACCTGACCGGGAGGTATATCCAGGTTGATGTCGGTGAGGGCTCGAACAGGACCGAAGTTCTTGCCGATCCCGGCCAGCCGCAGCAGCGGCTCGGCGAGCCCGGGCTCACTGAGCTGTGGCTGCTGCGGCCCGGCCGGGGCGGTCGTCATACGTTGTCTCCTCGGTCTTGGGTACGACTCATACGTTGATCCCGGCGGACTTGCATTCGGCGGTGAACGAGCCGGTGCACAGCTGCTGGGCGGGGACGAACTGGTCCGCGATCACCGTGCTGGCCATGTTGGCGGCGGTCACCCATTCCGGGGTCAGCAGAACCGACGGCACGCTGGTGCTGGTCTGCGAGTCCTTGGTGGTGCCGTTAACCAGCGCGGACGGCGGGGTCTTGCTCGCGCGCAGGTACATGGCGAGCGCGGCGGCGGCCTGCGCCTCCTTGTAGATCGGCTTGTAGACCGTGCCGCACTGGTAGCCGCCCAGGATGTTCTGCAGGCCGACCAGGGTGGCGTCCTGGCCGGTCACCGGGAAGGTCTTCGGCTTGACGTGCAGGCGCTGGAGGTAGGTGATGATCGGGGCGGCGTTCTCGTCGTTGGGCACCAGGACGGCGTTTATGTTCTTGTGGGCCGTGTACTGCTGCTGGAACTCGGTCTCGGCGGTCGGCGGATCCCAGGTGCCGGGCGGCTCGCCCACGTTGACCCAGCCCTGACCGGAGAACAGCGGGCTCAGCACGCCCAGGTAGCCATCCGCGAACAGCGTCGCGTTGTTGTCGGTGGGCGCACCCTTCATCACCAGCACGTTCGGCTTGCTGACGCCCCAGGAGGACGCGCAGGACACTATCCCGTTTCCGATCAGCGTGCCGACCTTGACGTTGTCGAAACTGACGTAATACTGGCGGCTGCCGCCCAAGGTGAGCCGGTCATAGTCGATGACCGCGACACCATGCGACTTCGCGTATGACTCGATCTGCGCGCCGATACCGGAGTCCAGCGGGTCCATGATTAGCACGCTGGCGCCCTTGGTGATGGCTTCCTGAGCATCGGTGAGCTCCGTGGCATCACTGCCCTGCGCATTTTGCACGGAAAACTGCGACGGCGATAGCCCCGCCGCGGCCAGGGCCTCGGACAGATAAGGAGCGTCGAATTCCGTATAGCGGGCGGACGTGATGGTGTCGGGAAGGATGACCGCGACGTTTCCCTTGCCTTGCGAGGCGAGCGGCTTGAGCGTTGACATCGCGGAGAAGTTGTTGGTCAGCGAACTTTCTGAGATGGAGGGCACCGCGGACGAGGAGCCGGAGCTGCTGCCGCCACTGCTCGTGGGGGTGGTCGAGGAGCTGCTACTGCAGGCCGCGACGGCAAGGATCGCGGCCACGGGCAACGCCACCACAGCCCCATTCCTGGCTCTTCGGGGCACCGAAATCATAAAACCACCTCGCGTCATTAAGAATGGCCGTGTCCTGGCATGGGAGCTTGTCGAGGGCAATGGGTCAGGTCCGGGGGATGATCTGGGGATGATCCTCCCCCGGGTTGCGGCATTGCCTCGCTCCCGGCGGGTTCACGGCCTCAGGTGTCTTCGCTACGACCATAGAACGCCGGGAATTAACGTGGCCTTAACATCGGTACCGGTCCGTGAAGATACCGTAAACGGAAAACGGTTTCTTCGAGGACCTGGTCCATTCCGGAGCCAGCCGGTGAGGCTCATTCCGGGGCCAGCCGGTAGCCGGCGCGTGGCTGGGTGAGGATCAGCGGCGCGCTGCCTTCGTCCTCGAGCTTGGCGCGCAGCCGCCGGACGTAGACGCGCAGGTACTCGGTCTCGGTCTCGTAGCCGTGGCCCCACACCCGCCTGAGCAGGTGCGCGTGGGTGAGCAGCTTGCCGCGGTTGACGGCCAGCTCACGCAGCAGCGCGAACTCGGTCGGCGTGAGGTGCACCGGCTGCCCGCCACGGCGCACCTGCTGGCTGGCCAGGTCGATCTGGATGTCGCCGATCGTGATGACCGGCGGCGCCTGTTCGGTGGGGGCGGCCGGCCGGGTGCGACGCAGCGTCGCGGTGATGCGGGCGAGGAGTTCCTCGATGCTGAACGGCTTGGTCATGTAGTCGTCGGCGCCCATGTGCAGGGCGGTCACCTTGTCGCGTTCGCCGCCACGGGCGGACACCACGATGATCGCCACCGGCGACCGTTCCCTGATCTGACGGCACAGCTCGAACCCGTCCACTTCGGGCAGCATCAGATCCAGCAGGACGATGTCCGGATCTTCGGTTTCCAGCAGCTGAAGCGCCTTCAGGCCGTCCACCGAGACCACCGTGTCGAAGCCGCGCACCGCGAGGTTGGCCCGGATCAGATCCACGATGTTGGGATCGTCCTCCACCACGAGGGCACAAGTCTTTGCCGCGGGGGTGCGGGGGGACTGTTCCCCCCGCTTGGCGATCGTGTCAGTCGTCACGAGATGTCCCTTCGATCGGAAGGTGCACGCTGAAGCAGGTGCCCTTGGCCTGGCCCTGGCCCTGGGGCGTCTGGGGCTCGAGTTCGAGCCGGCCGCCGTGCGCGTGCACGATGCCTCGCGCTATCGACAGGCCCAGCCCGGCCCCCGCCGTGCCACTGCGACTGCCTGGCGGCGCCATCCCGGTACCGTCGTCCTGCACGCTGATCACCACGTCGGCCTGACGCTGGACGGCGGCCACGTGCACGGTGGTGCCGGGCGGGTTATGGCCGAACGCGTTGTTCAGCAGGTTCACGAACACCTGCTCCATCCGGTCGTGGTCGGCCCACACGACGGGAATGTGCTCGTCGCAGACGGTGGTGACGCGCTTCGCCGCATCCGGCGGAAGGCAGGCGACAGCCGCGTCGATGACCAGCCGGATGTCACACCAGTCCTGCTGGAGCCGCATGATCCCGGACTCGATCGCGGAGAAATCGAGCAGGTCGTCAACCAGTCGCCCGAGACGGGCGGATTCCGCGGCGATCCGGTCCAGGAAGCGCTGCTGCGAGTCGCCGTCCCAGGTCACGTCCTTCTGCATCAGGCTGGAGGCGTACCCCCTGATGGCGGTCAGCGGGGTGCGCAGCTCATGGCTGAGCCGGGACAGGAAGCCTCGCTGCAGCTCGCGCGACCTGCGCAGCGCGGCGGCCTCCTGGTGCGCGTGGGCGGCTTCTTCGCGCTCCAGGGCCAGCCGCAGCGAGTGCGCCGCGTCCTCCAGCAGCGTCGTCTCTTCGCGACCGGGGGGAGCCGTCGCCCCGGACCCCCGCGGCCAACCGGGGGGAGCCGTCCCCCCGGACCCCCGCGGCTTGGTAGGCGGCACGTGACGCCAGCTCGCGACCAGTACGGCGCGACCGCCAACGGCCATGAAGGCGACCGCGCGAGCCCGCTGCCTGCGGCTACTGCGCAACAGCCGGGCCACACCGTCCAGGTTGGTGGTCTCCAGCGCGCTCTCCGCGATCGCCCGCAGGTTCGGGGTGGCGCCCGCCGGATCTGTCCCCGCCGCGCCCGCGTAGGCGCGCCACCGGTGGACAGTGCCTTCACCGGCGCCCTGGGTGCCGCCCTCACCGGCGCCCTGGGTGCCGCCCTCGGCAGCGCCTGTCTCGGTCAGCAGCGCGACCTCTTCGGCTTGCAGGCCGCGTCGCAGCGACTGTAGGGCGATGACCAGGCCATCGGCGACCGGAACCGGGCCAGCCAGCGTCTCCAGCATCTCCCGTATCGTCTCCAGGACGCGGTTCCTGGTCGTCACCTGATCGAGCAGCCGCTCGCGTTCGATGGCGCCGCCGGCGTACCCGGCGTAGACCGTGACGAGATCCAGTTCGTCCCGCTGCGGCGTGCAGTGCTCGTCGCGGAACACGGTGATGACACCGGTCAGGCCGCTCAGGCCGCCCGGCCCCAGGACCGGCACCGACCAGGCGCTGGCCAGCTTCGCCTCCCGGGCCAGGTCCCGGAAGCTGCGCCAGGCTCGCATGTTGTCCGCGATGACCGGCCGCTCGTCGGCTGCCGCCATGCCTATCGGACCGCCCGCCGGGCCGAACGGCAGCTTGGCCCAGGGTTCGAGCTGTCCCGGGGCGAAGCCGAGGGAGGCGACGCACTGCAGGGTCCGGTCGCTGGCGCTGGCGCTGGTACTCGCGTCGACGCTGGCCAGGTGGATACACAGGCGTTCGGTGCCCAGCGCGGCGCCGAGCGCGGACAAGATCAGCGACAGGCTCGACGAAGGATCGGCGCTGACCAGCCTGTCGGTGAGGCCGTGCAGCCGGGTGAGCTGGCGGCGGGCGGAGGAGTCGACCTGCTGGCCGCTCAGCAACGCGACTATGTCGTCCGGATGGGTGTCGGCGGTGCGGAGATCGGCCACGATGCGGCCCTGCCGCAGCACCACCACGCGGTCCGCGAGCCGGAACATCTGATCGATGTCATGGCACGCCAGCAGGATTGTGGTGCCCTGCTCACGCAGGCCCATGATCAGGTCTTCGACCTGCCTGGACTCCTTGACGCCCAGTGCCGCCGTCGGCTCGTCCAGCGCGAGCAGCCGGGGCCTGCGGCCCATCGCGCGCGCCACCGCGACGAGCTGGCGCTGCCCGCCGGACAGGGTGCGGACGCTCTGCGTGGTGTCCCTCAGCGGGATCTTCAGCTCGCCGAGCAGGCTCGCGGCCGCCTGGTGCAGCTTGGTCTCCGACCACAGCAGCCGCCGGGTCTCCCGGCCGAGCAGGATATTCGCGGCGATGTCCAGGTTGTCGCACAGGGCCAGGTCCTGCCAGACGACCGCGATGCCGTGCTTGTCGGCCGCGCCGGGCTCCGCGTGCACCTTTCTGCCGGCGAGGTGGATCTCACCGCCGGCCGGGGCCACGTCACCGGCGATGCAGCGCACCAGGGTGGTCTTCCCGGCGCCGTTCTCCCCGGCCAGCGCGACGACCTCGCCCGGAAGGACGGTGAGGTTGACGTCGCTCAGCGCCCGTACCGGTCCGAAGCGCGCGCTCAGGCCGGACACGGTCAGCAGCGGTGTCGCGCCCGCCGCCTCGGCGGTAAACGCACCGGCGGACGCGGAAGTGAGCCGTCTGGCGGGGACCTCGACGCGCAACGCGGTTTCGGCCAGGGAGCCGGTCATTCCGTCATTGTGTGGCCTGAACGGGGCCTTTGGCCACTATTGATTAGGCTAGGGCACGCCCAGCAGCCGCAACAGGGCGGTGGTAGCCGCCGCGGCGAGCACGACCACTATGAACGGCGCCTTGCGCCACGCGAGCAAGCCGCCTACTCCGACGCCGATCGCCCGTGCGTAACCGCCGAACCCATGCCCCGAGGTCAGCGCCGTGACCGCCACCAGCGCGGCGAGCAGCACGACGGCCGCGACTTCCAGCAGCTTGGAAACCGGTGCCGGAACCCTGATCCGCGACCGCAGTGCCGGCCCGGACAGCCGGAAGGCGAACGTGCCCGCGGCCAGCATGCCCAGGCCGCCGATCAGCATCGGAGTGTCCTTCATCCGCGCGACCATGCCCGTTGCGCCGCCGTGACGCTGACCCCGGCCAGCGCCAGGAGCACCGGAACCCCGGCGGGCAGGAATGGCGTCGTCGCCACCGCGATACCCGCCCCGCACAAGGCCGCCAGCAGCGTCTTCCGGTCGTGCAGCGCCGGGAAGATCAACGCCAGGATCACCGCCGGAAACACCGAGTCCAGCCCGAGCGCGCTGGTGTCCCGCACCACGCTGGCGAGGAGCCCGCCGAGCACGGCGCCCCCTGGCCACGCCACCAGCACGCCGAGCCCGCACGCCCAGTAGGCGGCCCGCCGCCGCTCCAGGTCGGGCCGGGCCAGCGCGAAGACCACTGACTCGTCGTTCATCAGGTGCGTGCCCAGCAGCCGCCGCCAGCCCCGGCCCAGCACCCCGTCCGGCAGCGCGAGCCCGTAGGGCAGGTGCCGGGCATTGACCAGCAGCCCGGCCAGCGCCGCCGCGATCGGACTGCCGCCGGCCGCGACCACCCCGATGAACAGCAGTTCGGACGACCCGGCGATGACCAGCAGGCTCGCCGCGGCGGGGAGCCACAGCGGGAACCCCGACGCGACCGCGGCCGCGCCGTACGACAGCCCGAACAGCCAGACGGCGAGACAGGCCAGGGCGATGTCACGGTCCAGCGCTCCCCGCTGTAGTGTTCGCTGTATCGAACGCACGACCACTATTATGAACGTTCGCCATAAAGAACAAAAGGCTATTATTACGAACGTCTGTGGTTCCACCTCAGGGAGACCCGCTCCGGATGCAGCCGCAAGCCCCGCAGGAAGTCATCGCGGCCGCGCTACGACGCGAACGCCACCGGTCGGGGTTGTCCCTCACCGAAGTCGCCCGCCGGGCCGGCATCGCCAAGTCGACGCTGTCGCAGCTGGAGTCCGGCGCCGGGAACCCGAGCATCGAGACGCTGTGGGCCATCTGCGTCGCCCTCGACGCCCCGTTCTCCCGGCTGCTGGATCCTCCGCGTCCGCGGACCGAGGTGATACGGGCCGGTGAGGGGCCGACGGTCGCCGCGGTGCGGGCCGACTATCAGGCCACGCTGCTCGCCGCCTGTCCGCCCAGCGCGCGGCGCGACGTGTACCGGATAACGGCCGAACCGGGGCCCGGACGGCTGTCCGACCCGCACATGCCGGGGGTGGTGGAACATGTCGTGCTGAGCGCGGGCCGGGCCCTGGTCGGCATCGCCGAGTCGCCCACCGAACTCGCTCCCGGCGACTACATCCGCTATCCGGCCGACGTCCCGCACCTGTTCCAGGCCCTGGAAGGCGGAACTCATGCGGTCCTACTGAACGAGTACGGCTAGAGTGGCGGTCAAGTAATCCCGGGTATCACAGCGGCTGGATGTCCGCGCGGCGGGCCGCTCAGATTACCGCGGTAAATCGGGGTCCTGTGGTGACTTTTGTGGACTATGGTGCACAAAAGTCACCACGAGGCCCGGATCAACCACGAAAACCTGCCCAGCGAATCCGGCGAAAGGGACAGAAGCTGCACAGCCAGCGGGGTCCAAGCCCCACTACTTGACTGGCGCTCTAGACCGGGCTGCGCACGAAGATTGTTGGGGGATTGCGGCCGCTATAGCGGCCGCAATCCCCCAACAATCTGGTCGGTTACTCCTCGACGGGAACGCGCTCGATCAGCTCCACCAGACCGGCCTCGTCGAGCAGGTCGGCCGGGCGCACCGTGCTGTCATGGGCGACGTAGTAGAAGGCGGCTCGCACCGATCCGACGGGAACGCCGGTCAGCTTCGCCCAGGCGAGGCGATAGATGGCGAGCTGGACGGCGACGGCCTGCCGTTCCCCGGCCGACCGCGGCGGCCGGCCGGTCTTCCAGTCGACCACGTCGTACTGCTGGCCAGGCTCTGAGCCGGTCCGGAACACGGCGTCGATCCGGCCCCGCACCAGCCGCCCCGCGACCAGCGTCTCGAACGGCACCTCGACCGCCGCCGGCCATCGATCCGCCCACTCGCTGCGGTCGAACCGCGTGCGCAGCCCGGCCAGCTCCGCGTCCGGCGGCACGCCGAGCTCGTCGTCCTCGTCTTCGCCGAGCCCGCCGCCGAACAGATCTTCGTCGTCGATCAGCCGCTGCTGCCCGTACCGCTCTTCCAGCCACCGGTGGAAGGCGGTGCCCCGCCTTGCCTGCCGGGCCGGCGGCCCCGGCATCGGCCGGCGCACGTGCCGGGCCAGCTCGGCCGGATCGCGCGCCAGCGACACCAGCGACGAAACCGAGAGCCGGGACGGCAGCGCGACCCGGATCGCCCCGTCACCGGCCAGCCGCGCCGCCCGCTCCGCGAGCAGCAGGTCCGCGTCCCGCTGCCACGCCGCGACCAGCGCCCGGTCCGCCGCGGTCAGCCCGTCCGCCGGCAGCCCGTCCGCCGGCAGCCCGTCCGCCGACGTCTCGCCCGCCGGTTGCTCCGGGGCCGCGCTGGCGGAGACCATGGCGGCTGCCTCCCGGACCGCTTCGTAGTAGCGCCCGGCGGGCGTCGACGGCCAGTCCGCGGCGTCGACGATGGCCAGCAGCGGGTTCTCCGTGTCTTCCGGCGGTTCCTCCGCCCACTCCGCGACGCGTGCCGAGCCAGACGAGCGCACCTCGGTCAGGAACGGCGACGGGCCCAGCCGGCTGGTGCTGCCCTCGGCCCACCAGTATCCCGAACATCCCAGCCAGAAGGCTGCCCTGGTCGCGGCCACGTACATCAGCCGGCGTTCCTCGGCGAGATCCCGGGCCGCGCACGCTTCTGCGAACGCCTCCAGCGACTCGCCATCCAGCCCGCGCAGCGCTGGCAGATCACCCGAGTCACCCCGGAGCGGGAAGGGTATCAGCCTAGCGTTGTCGGTCCACCGCGTCGATACGCGCGGCCGCGCCGGAAACACCTGGGACCGCTCCCCCATCGACAGCCCGGGCACGAACACGGCCGGCCACTGCAGCCCCTTCGCCGCGTGCACGGTGAGGAGCTTGACCGAGTCGGACTCCCCGACCCGCCCGGTCTCCAGCCCGAATTCCTCTTGCTGTGCCGCGGTCAGGTAGGCCAGGAACGCGCCGAGCGTTGGCTCGGCTCCCTCTCCGGTGAACGCTGCGGCCACGTCGATGAACGCGTCGAGGTCAGCGCGCGCCGCGACCGGATCGGCGCCCGGCCGCGCCGCCACTTCGATGTCGAGCCCGAGCACGCGCTCCGCCTCCGCCGCCAGATCGGCGAGCGGGCGTCCGACATGCGCCCGGAGCCGCCGGAGTTCCGCGGCCAGCGCCTGCATCCGCGCGTACCCAGGAGCTGAGTACGGATCCGCGTCGCCCAGGTCATCGAGGGCTTCCACCAGGCTGCCGCTCTCGGCAGTCAGGTCGGTGACCGCCTCGGCCAGCGCATCGGTATTCGGGTCGTCGGCTGGCTCCGGCCGCGGGGCAGTCTCGCCGCGGACCAGTTCTCGCGCCCGCCGCCCCAGTGCCACCAGGTCCCGCGGCCCGATCCGCCAGCGCGGACCGGTGAGCAGCCGGGCCAGCGCGTCAGACGCGCCCGCGTCGTGCAGGACCCGTAGCGTCGCCACGACATCCTGCACCTCGGGCACGGCCAGGAGCCCGCCGAGGCCCACCACCTCGACCGGTATCCCCCGGCCTTCGATGGCATGCCGCAACGGCACGAACTGCGACCGCTTGCGGCACAGCACCGCGATATCGGATGGCCGGACGCCGAGCGCCCGCTGATCATGCCACTGCAACCCGTCCGGCGCGCAACCGGCCTCTCCGGCCAACAAGGCCGCGATCTGCCCCGCCACCCATTCCGCCTCGTCACCTACCGTTTCGAGCAACGCGCAGGTCACCGTGCCGCGTTCGGCACGGTCGGGCGCCGACACGAGCCGCGGTACGCCGGGTGCCTCGCTTCGGAGGTCCTCCTGCAGAACCGCGGCCGCGTCCAGCACCCGTCCCGAGTTCCGGAAGCTCGTCGACAGCGCCAGCACCGGGGCCGGTTCTCCCGACGCCAGCGCGAAGTCGCTCCGGAACCGGCGCAGGTTCCCGGCGCTGGCCCCGCGCCACCCGTAGATCGACTGGCACGGGTCGCCGACCGCCGTCACCGGATGACCGCCGCCGAACAGCGCGCGGAGCAGGACGAGCTGCGCATGGCTCGTATCCTGGTACTCATCCAGCAGCACCACCTGATACCGGCCGCGCTCCCCCGCCCCGACCTCGCGGTGCCGCGCCGCGATTCGTGCCGCCAGCGCCACCTGGTCGCCGTGATCGAGCACCTCGCGGCTCCGCTTGGCCGCCGCGTAACGATCGACGAGTGGCAGCAGCTGCTCCCGCGCACGCTGTGTCACTATTATCTTACGAACGGACTGTGGTACCCGCCCCGGCAACGCTGCCAGCTGCGCATCCAGCCACGTCCCCACGCCGTGCACCGCGGCGGTATCCCGCAGGTGCTCGGACAGGTCCCCAGCCAGCTCCAGCACCGCCGCGGTCACCGTCTGCGGCGTCCAGATGATCTCGTCCATCGGGCCGTCATAGGCCGCCACGATCCCCGCCGCCAGCTGCCATGAAAGCGCGGGCGTGATCAGCCGCATGGACGGCTCGAGTCCCTCGCGGAGCGCGTTGTCGCTGAGCAGGCGTCCCGCATACGCGTGATACGTGCTGATGACCGGGTCGCCGTCGAGTTCTGTCACGCCATCGAGTCCGGCCCGCCGCAGCCGATCCAGCCGGGAGCGGACGCGGTCGGCGAGCTCGGCCGCCGCCTTGCGGGTGAACGTGAGGCCGAGTACCCGGTCCGGGCGGATCATCCCGTTGGCGACCAGCCACACCAGCCGTGCGGCCATCGTCTCGCTCTTACCCGACCCGGCGCCAGCGATCACCGCCAGCGGCTCCAGGGGCGCCGAGATGACCGCGGCCTGTTCTGGCGTCGGCTCCGGCAGCCGCAGCAACCGCGCTAGCTGGCCTGGTCCCACCCTGCCTGCCATTCCAGCATTTCATCAGAGTTCACGTCGTTACCGCAGGAAGACACTCGCTAAGTTGCCAGCTCAGCACCGAAAATGACTTTCGGTGGAAGGATGTGCGTCATGCCGTGGTTTGATCTGCCGCTTGAGCAACTGCGCGAATACCGTACGACGACCGAGGAACCCACCGGGCTGGACGAGTGGTGGGCGAAACGGCTGGAACAGGCTCGCGGGCTCGCCGAGCCGCCCGTGCTGACGCGTTACCAGCCGGACGTCTATGCCCCGCTGGAGGTGTACGACGTGGAGTTCTCCGGCGCGGCCGGCGACCGGGTCAAGGCGTGGTACATCCGGCCGCGGACGTCCGCCGGGCAGGCACCGGTGGTGGTCAAGTTCATCGGCTACGGCGGCGGCCGCAGCTTGCCCGCCGATCACATGGTGCTGCCCGCGCTGGGTCATGCCCTGTTCGTGATGGATACCCGCGATCAGGGCGGACGGTGGTCGACCGGCGCCACCCGGCCAGCTAACTCCCTGGTGATGACGCTGGGCATAACCCAGCCCGAGGAGTACTACTACACCCGGCTGTTCACCGACGCGGTCCGAGCGGTGGAGACCGCCGCCGATCTCGCCGACGTAGCCACGGTCGCGGTCAGCGGCGCCAGCCAGGGCGGAGGGCTGGCGCTCGCGAGCGCCGCGCTGGCGCCGCGGCGAGTGGCGGTGTGCCATGCCGACGTGCCCTTCCTGTGCGACATCCAGCGCGGGATCACGCTGGCGCCGCACGCGCCGTACACCGAGATACCCGAGTTCCTCGAGCACAACGTCAGCCTGATCCCGGCCGCGCTGGACACGCTCCGGTACGTCGATTGCGCGCTGCTCGCGCGCCGGATCACGGCCGAGTGCCTGCTCAGCGTCGGGCTCATGGACGTGATCTGCCCGCCGTCCACGGTGTTCGCGGCCTACAACGAGATCACCGCCGGCAAGGACATCGCCGTGCACCAGTTCACCGGCCACGAGGTGCCGTCCGCGCACGTCGAGCGCCAGCTCAGCCACCTGCGGCAGTATCTGGGAGCCAGCGGGTAACCTGCGGTTATGGCCGACGTCGTGGTTATCGGGGCGGGCGCGTTTGGCTTGAGCGTCGCGCTGCATTGTGCGTTGCGCGATCGCTCAGTCGTGGTGGTGGAGCGGACGACCGCCGGGTCGCAGGCCTCTGGCCGCGCGGCTGGGCTGTTCAAATCCGTGCAGGCCGACGCGCAGCGGACGGCCCTGGCCCGGCGCAGTGTCGACAAGGTGCTGCGTTTCGAGGACTGGACCGGGGTGCCGCTCGACGTGAGGCGCTCGGGCAGCGTACTCATCGCCCGCACCGGCAAGCACAAGGCGATCCTGCGTGAGGAGGCCCGGCGCTCTCGCGCCTGGGGCGTCGAGCTGAGCGAGACCAGTCCGGCCGGCCGGGCCGGGTGCTACCGGGCCGAGGGTTCCGAGCTCGCGGTCTGGTGTCCCGAGGACGTCTACATCGAGGAGCCGGACGGCCTGATCCAGGCCTACCTGGCCGCATGCCGCCGCCACGATGTGCGCATACTCGAGCACGAGCCGGCGGTCGCCGTGACCACGTCGGGCCGCCGCGTCGTCGGCGTCGAGACCGCGCACAATCAGATCGACGCGGGCGTCGTCGTGGACGCGGCGGGCGCCTGGGTACGCCAGGTGGCCGAGATGGCGCGCGGCCCGTTTCCCCGCACCAAGGTGCCGGTCGCGCCGTTCCGGCACCAGTTGCTGATCACCGAGCCCACGGCGGACGTGCTCGAGACCGATCCCGTCGTCCGGGTGATCGACGCGGCCGTCTACCTGCGGCCCGCCCGTGGCGGCCTGATGGTCGGCGTCTTCGAGGCCGACCCGCTGCCGCTGGACCCGCGGCTGCAGGCCGACGCGTTCAGCTCCGACGACATACCCCTCGACCTCGACCTGCTGCGTAAGCAGGCCGGGCTGGTGGCCGACGAGGTGCCGCTCGCCGCCCGTGCCGCGGTCGCCGAGCACCGCGGCGGCCTGTGCACCATGACACCGGACGGTCGCTTCGTCGCCGGGCCGATCCCCGATGTGCCGGGCCTGTGGGTGGCCAGTGGCTGCAACGTCTCCGGCTTCTCGTTCTCCCCGGCCATCGGCGAGGCGCTCGCCGACTGGATCATCGACGGGCATCCCTCCGCCGGCCTGGAAACGCTCGGCCCGGCGCGCTTCGGACCGGTCACCGACGAGCAGCTAATCCGCGAAGGCGCCTGGCAATACGCCCACTTCTACGACAGCGCCCCCAATTAACATCGCGGACAGCAACCCCCAATTCCGGACACTCCGGAATAACGCGCGTTCCGGAAATGTCGGCTATGCCATCGTCGCTACGATGCCGCGCCAGCCTGAGGAACTTGCGCGTATTGCGCATAGCGGGCACACAGGTCAGCCATTTAGCGGAAGATAGGAGCCCCCTGGAAGAAAAGGCGCCGGAAACCGGCGCCCAACCTTCCGTAAAGCTCTTTTCTTCCGCCTTACCGCCCGACATTTCCGGATTGCGCGCGACATCAGGTTCGCCGCCCCGCGGCCTGCCCCACGTCCGCGCCGCTCTCCCTAGGGGGTTAGTTGTTCGCCTTCGGGGTGGACGGGGCAGCAGGAAGAGACGGGGCAGGTGCGGCAGCCGGGGTTGATCCTGGCCTCGAAGACCGGGCCGGCCATGCCGGACGCGACCGTTTCCACCAGATCCTTGGCCCAGCTCGGATCGGGGTCGTCGGCCAGTGCGGACTGACGCTGGACCTTCGCCCGGGCCGCGAGGCCGGCCTTGCCCACCTGGACCAGCTCGGCGCCGCCCGGCTCCAGCAGGCCGAACCGCTCGAAGGCGCCGAGCAGCACCGCGAGCTGGTACACACCCAGCTGAGGGTGCCGGTCCAGTTCCTCCTCGCGCGGGGCACTGGCGCCGGTCTTCAGGTCCACCACCACCGCGCGGCCCTGATCGTCCCGCTCCAGGCGGTCCACCCGGCCGGTGATCTCCACCTGCCCGATCCGGACCTTCAGTGCCTGCTCGACCTCGACCAGCTCACGCGGGTTGGACGCGTGCCAGTCGAGGAACTTCCGCACCATCTTCTCGGCCAGCGCCCGCTGCTTCCCGCTGTACCAGACACTCCCGAAGTCCAGATGGTGCCAGATCTCGTCGATACGATCAGCCACCGCCCGTTCGGGCGCTCCGGAAGCGGCAAGTACGGCGGCGGCATGAATCACGGTTCCCAGGTGGCGCAGGACATCCGATCTTCCCGCGCCCACCGCGGATTCGAGCAGCCAGCGCAGACCGCACTTGGTGAAGCTCTCGACCTGGGACGGCGAGAGCCGGACGGTCTGGCCGGGCGCGACGATGGGACCGGAATCGGACAGCTCGGTGAGCGCGTACCAGTCCGCTGGGTCCGCGCCGCGCGCGCCGGCGGCGGCGAGGCGAGCCAGCTGGGCGGCGGCGGCCTGGCGGAGCGCTCGCGGGCGGGAGGTGTCGGCGGCGGCGCGTCTTAGGTCGGCGACCAGGGCCGGCATGGACAGCCAGCGGTGGCCCCCTTCGGCGACGTGCTCGACCGGCACGCTGTGGGCGTCCGATTCGGCACCGGCCAGCTCGGTGAGGAACCGGGACGGGCGCTGGTCAGTGTCATCGCCGCCGACCGCGGTGACGATCAGCCGCCTGCGCGCTCTGGTGACGGCCACGTAGAACAGGCGGCGTTCCTCGGCCAGCAGCTTGGCGGCGAGCATGGCGTGGTCCACGTCGCTGCCGTGGCTGGAGTCCGCACCGGTCGCGGCCTCGGCCAGCTCGTCGACGCCGAGCAGGGAACCGCGCAGCCGGAGGTCCGGCCAGGTTTCCTCCTGGACACCGGCGACCACCACTACGTCCCATTCCAGGCCCTTGGAACGGTGCGCGGTCAGGATCCTGACGCTGTCCTCGCGGGCGGCGCGCTCGGCGAGCGTGGTGCCGGCGATCTCCTGCGCGGACAGGCTGTCAGCGAACAGGGCGGGCGAGCCGGGCGGCATCGTGCCGGCGAAGTGGGCCGCCCGGTCGAACAGGGCGAGCACCGCGTCCAGGTCACGGTCCGCCGCGGCACTGCCCTGTTCGCTGGCCTGCTGCCACTGACCGGCCAGGCCGGACGCGTCCCAGATCGCCCACAGCACCTCCTCGGCGTCACCGCCGGCGCCGATGGCGTCCTGTGCGGTCTGGAGCAGGGCGGCGACCTTCCGTGCGGGAGCGGCCACACTGTCCGGGATCATGGTCAGGTCCCGCGGATCGAGCAGCGCGTGGGCGAGGCGATCGTCCCCTTCGGCAACGGTCAGCGCGACGGCACGGCGCAGACGGCGCAGGCCGAGCGCGTCCGTGCCGCCGAGCGGTCCGCTGAGCAACTCGGCGGCGGTCTGCTCATCCAGGGCGGCCGGCTTCAGCGCGCAGCGCAGCAGCAGGAGCAGCGGCCGGGTGCCCGGCTCATCGGCGAGCGGCAGTTCGTCACCCGCCACCGTGACCGGCACCCCGGCGGCGGTCATCGCGCGGCGCAGCAGTGGCACCTGGACCGTCGCGGATCGTACCAGCACCGCCATGGACGGCCAGGAGACGCCGTCCGCGAGATGCGCGCGCCGCAGGGTGTCGGCGATCAGCGCCGCTTCCTGCGCGGCGCTGTCGGCGACGAAGATCCGGACTTCGCCCGGCGGGCTGGCTTTCAGCGGAACCAGGTCGCGGTGGGCCCCCCGGGGCAGCCGGCGGGCCACTCGCCGGGACGCCGCCAGCAGGACCGGGCCGCTGCGGCGGCAGGTGCGGAGGGCGATCACCGGGGCAGGCTTTCCGTCGGCGGTACGGAACCGCTCGGGGAACTCGGTGAGCGCTCGCACCTCGGCGCCGCGGAACGCGTAGATGGACTGGTCGGGGTCGCCGACCGCGATCAGCTCGCGACCGTCCCCTGCCAGCGCCTTGAGCAGCGCTTCCTGAGCCGGGTCGCTGTCTTGGTACTCGTCGGTCAGCACCACGTCGTAGGCCGCGCGCTCCCGCTGCCTGGTGGCGTCGCGGCCCAGCAGGGCGGCGGCGATGCGGACGATCTCGGCGTAGTCGTAGGCCGGCACCGGAGCCAGGTCGAATCGCGCCGCATACCGGTCCAGGAACGCACTCGCGGCCACCCAGTCATCGCGGTCTTGCTGCCTGCCGAGTTGCCGCAGGCTCCTCCCGTCCAGGCCGCGTTCGGCCGCGCGGAGCAGCAGGTCGCGTACCTCCTCGGCAAAGCCCCTGGTGGCCAGCGCGGGACGGAGGCGCTCCGGCCATCTGGCGGGATCGTCCGCGGCCTCGCCCTTGAGCATCCGGCGCACCTCGACCAACTGCTCCGGAGCGGACAGCAGCCGCGGCGGCTCGTCGCCGGCCAGCACGAACTCCCGCCGCACCAGCGCGTAGGCGTAGCTGTGGAACGTCATCGCCAGCGGAACTCTGGTGGTGCGGCGGAGCCTCGCGGTGATTCGCTCGCGAAGCTCGCCGGCCGCCTTGCGGCTGAAGGTGAGCACGAGAACGCGCTCGGGGTCGATGCCCTGCGCCTCGATGCGATGCGTGACCGCCTCGACGATTGTCGTCGTCTTTCCGGTGCCCGGACCGGCGAGTACCAGCAGCGGGCCGCCGTGGTGCTCGACGACCTGGCGCTGCGCGTCGTCGAGGACCGGCGGCTCCTGGGCGGCGGATGGCAGCGGCCGACGGACCAGCCGGTACGCGGGCGCGGCGGAAGAATCCATCGCATCCGATTCCACCACCACCCACTGACATTCCGCGGGTTATCGGAAGAACGCCCAGCGTGTCAGGGCGTGGCGCGCCAGCGGGCGCGGCGCATGTCCACCCGTACCGGCGGGCGGGCGGAGCGCAGCGGTGTGCCTTCGGCCAGGTAGCGGGCAAGCGCCGGCTCATCGTGACCGGGAGCGGGGGTTCCGTCGGAGTGGATCACCCGCCACCAGGGGACCGCGCTGCCGTAGACGGACAGCACGCGCCCGACCTGGCGCGGGCCTCGCCCCTCGCCGAGGTACTCGGCGATGTCGCCGTAGGACATCACCCGGCCCGCCGGGATCGAGTCGACCACGTCGAGGACGTGGCTGGCGAAGTCCGTGATGGCACCGTCGGCGCTGAATTGGCCTGGGCCTCCGGCCGCGGTGCCGAATTTGCCTGGGCCTCCGGCCGCGGCGGTCATTGGCGGCTCCGGCGGAGGATGGTCAGGCGGGTCGCGGCCGCGGCGATCAGGACCAGGCAGGTCAGGGCCAGCACGCTGTACAGGATCAGCTGGCTGTTACCGCGCGGACGGACCGGCTCAGGGGGGATCGCCGCGGGCCCGCCGCCGAAGTGGACGGCCGCGGAGACCCCAGTCGCCGAGATCCCGGCGGGGGTCTGATCCTTGCGGCCGGTGCCGCCCGGGCCAGCCAGCTGGCCGGCCCGGGCCAGGGCGGCCGCGGCGTCGACAATGCCGAAACCGACCTGGCTGTCGTATCGGCCGGCCGGGCGATCGCTGGTGGTCGACGTGAGCGCCCGCGCCACCAGGTCCGGCGCGAGGCCGGGATACCGCGACTTGATCAGCGCCGCCACGCCGGCCACCAGCGCGCACGCGGGGCTGGTCCCGCTCACGTACCAGTACTGCCCGTCCCGTCCCTGCGCTGGGACGTTCACGCCGGGGGCGGCGACCTGGACGGAGAGGTTGCTGCTGGAGAAGCCGGCCACCGCGCCGCCGGAGTTGACGGCGCCGACGCTGACCACGCCCGGATAGTCGGCCGGGAACGACTCGGGCGCCTGACCGTCATGGCCGGGAGAACCGCCGGAGTTCCCCGCCGACGCCACCACGACCACCCGATGGCTGAACGCGTTCAGCAGCGCCTTCCTGACCACGCTGCTCGGCGCGCTGTAGCCGATCGACATGCTGATGACCTGGGCCCCGCTGGCTACGGCGTAGTTGATGCCGTTGGCGAGCGACTGCTGGATCTGGGACTCCGGCTCGTGCTCATAAGCGCTGTAGCGCGGGTCGGCGCGGTCAGGGATCACCCGGATCGATAGCAGCTTCGCCTCGGGTGCGACACCGATGACGCCGCTGCCGCCGCCATCGTGGCCATGCCCGGCGATGAGCGACGCCATCCAGGTGCCATGCACGCCCCAGTCCGGGCTGGCCGGCTTGGTGCTCACCCCGGTGTAATCGGGGCCCTGAGCCACCTGCTGGGTCAGGTCGCTGACGCGGCCGTCCACGCCACTGTCGATTACCGCCACGGTGACGCCGCCACCCTGGCTCTGCTGCCAGGCGGGGACGACGTCAAGCATGTCGAACACCCACCTCTGCCCGGCCCGGATCGTGTCAGCCCTGGCCGGTAGCGCCGGTATCGCGATCGCGCCGACGACGAGCATCGCGACCGCCGCCACGGCGGCCGGCTTGGCGAGTCGTAGGCAGTTCAGCATCCGGGGTCTCCCGGGCAGTGCGGCGCCGGAGGCTGAGCGTTGAGGTCACTGGCGACCGAGTTGGCAACGCCTTGCGCCATGCTGGACATCTCGGCCTGGGAGTAGGAGTCGTGCGCCAGTTGCACCCGCGGCCTGTCGTCGGAGTAGCCGGCGGAGTAGAGGACGAGGTAGGGGCCGGCGGCCAGGGTCGCCGCCAGCTGGCGGTTGTAGTCGTAGATACCGGCGGCCGCTCCGGTGAAGCGCACGGTCCGGACCCCGGACGGGAGCGCGTTGGGGGCACGCTCGGCGGTGAGCCGGGTTCCGGACATGTCGGTGGACGCGGTGGCGGCCGCGCTCGAGGTGGGCAGGACCGCCACCCCCACGGTGACGACGAAGCTGCTGGTCTGATCGATGTAGGTGGCGCGGAGCAGTGCCTGGCAGCCGTTACGGCGCAGCACCGCGGCGGCGGACTGGTCGGTGACGGCCGCGGCGCACCCCGATTCCGGCGCGATCGCTACCCGCAGCGCCTCCAGCATCAGTGGCGAGTAGCCCTGGATGACGTTGGCTGGCAGGCTGTAGCCGACGAGCGACGGGAAGATCTGCCCGGCCGCCATCCCGCGCCAGCGCCCGCTGACTTCCCACGCCGTGATCCGCTGCTGCTCAGCAGGGGTGAAATGCCTGGGTAGCAGTGCGATGGCGACACCGACCGCCGAGGCGAGGAATCCGAGCCAGCCCAAAATCAGCGCGGCAATTGCCGCGCCTCGGCGAAACCTGGCTCTGTCGCCGGGCGGGTGCTCGCGGTCCAACGCCACACACAAATGGTAGGGCGGTAAGCCGGATGCGCGTACGGCTCGGCAACCTATTACGCCAGGCGTTATATAACGTACGGTTTCGGATTCGTTGCGCTAGCGGGACTCCAGGATCACCATCGACTCGGCCGGCAGGCTGACGCCGTGGGCCAGTGCGGAAGCGTCCATCGTCCCCTGGACGATGTTGGAGTTGGTCGCGTTCTGGTTCGCGGCGCTGTAAGTCCAGGTCTGAAGCTGGCCGAACAGCGGCGCGTCAGCGTGAAAGGTGACCGTCTCCGCGGAACTGGTGCTGGTGTTGATGAACGCGACCGCGGTCTTCCCGCCGGAGAGCAGGGAGCGGTAGGCGAGCACATCGGCCGGGTCGGAGGTACCCATGGCGCTGAGCACCGCATGCGGCTGGGCCAGCACGGAAGCGAGGACGTAGCCGTAGTAAGGCGTTTCCGTCACGGGCGGCGAGCCGGACGTGAACATCCCGTAGTCCGGGTTGGTGCACGTGGTGCCAGTATTGCCGTAGTTGTTCATGTCCCACCAGTCCACGGACCGCGCGCCGGCCGAGAGCCACGACAAGACGTCTCCCGCGGCGAAAAGGGCGCCCGTCGGAGTGCAGACGGTCGTCGTCTCGTTGTTGGACACACCGGTCTCGCCCACGACCACGCCGGCGCGCGGAGCATAGGCGTCCAGTTCGGTACGGATCTGGCGGTAAAGCGACGGCACGGACATCAACGTCTGAAGCACCTGCTGGTCGGTCGGATTGCTGCCGCCCGTGCTGCCGCCGAAGAAGAACGGGTAGTAGTGAGCGTCGACAAAGCTCACGTACCGGCCGTCCTGGCCGAGCACCGTGTTGTTCCACTCCGCGTTGTCAGGCACCGAGGCGCCCAGTACCTGGCTGGGGAAGGCCCACGGCACGCCGATCCGGGCCGAGGGATCCGCGTTCTTCATGGCGCGCAGGAACGGGAGGGCGTTGGCGGCATAGGAGGTCGCGAGCGTCTGGGTGCCCGCCGCGTTGCCTTCGGTCGTCTGGGGGCAGGTCGGGTTCTCGAAGACGCCGTTCACCGTCGTATAGGTATTGGGCGTATACCCCTGGAAGCTGGCGGGCGGCTTGGCCAGCCAGTTGTTGACCTCCCAGCAGCCGTAGTTCTCGTTGCCGACCTCCCAGAGGGCGACACTGTCACCCGAGGTGGCGCGTGAGTGAGCGACCCAGGCGGCGGCATCCTCCGTCGTGCCAGAGCCGTAGTTCACCGTAACGAAGCTCCGGGCGCCGACCGCCTTGGCCTGGGCGGAGAACTGGTCGAAGCCCAGCGAGTCCGACCTCGCGCAGCCAGTGCTGGTCACCACGAACGAAGCGGTGGTGTTGAAGGGGAGGCAGTTCTGGATGTCGGAGTTGGTCTGCCAGCCGTAGAAGTCGGCGTACGAGCCGCCGCCGTAGCGCAGCAGACCGATGTGCGCCGCCGCCAGGAGAGGCTGAATGACGTCGACTCCGCCACCCGCCGACGTGCCGGCCGCGTAGATATAGTCCCACGGCGCGGCGTTCAGCCCCAGAGCCGAGGAAGAGAGCACGTGGCCTAGTCCGGGGTGCTGGCCGGGCTGGCTCGCGGCGTCCGCCGCGTTGGCCGTGGCCGCTGTGGCCGCTGTGGCCGCTGTGACCGCTGTGGCCGCTGTGGCCGACAGGGTCGCGGAGACCAGGACGGCCAGTCCGGCGCACACGGTGGCCCGTCCGCGCACGGCCGGCCACCTGCCCTTCGCTCCGGCTCGGCGGGCCCGGCGTGCCCGGCGGAACAGGCCAACTGGGTTGACGGATCGTCCAGACGATGCGGCCATGGCTACTCCTCGGTTAGCTAACGTGCCAGGACCTATACTTATCCGGTTTAGTAGCCGTTTCAAGATGTTTCCAGGAAAGAGCCGGAATATGGTGAAATATTCGCACGATCGCTACCGACAGCACCCTTTCCGCCAAGCACAATTAACTGACAGGCATCCGCGGCCGCTAAGAGCCCGCATGGGAACTGGACTCTTACGACATCGATGGCGCCATCGATGGCGCCGGAACCGTAGCTATTCACCAGGCGTCGTGGGCTTGTACCAGCCCGGCAGGTCCCGGCGCAGGGAGCCCAGGTACACATCTCGCCACTCTCATCCCGCCCGCATCGGGGCGCGACCGGATTGCGCGTGGATGAATGTGGCAGCCACCCGGTTATAACCGGGTGGCTGCCACATTCATCCGAACAGGGATCCGAATCGAACCGCTGACGCTACCTGAATAGCTGCCCGGAACCGGACAAATTCGCCGCCAATGCGATGAATGGCGCCATCGTCATGCTGAGGGGGGTCATCCAGCCGGGTTAAGTTCCCAAACGCGCCGTAAGGCTTCAGTTTCCTAAGAAATCGGCCGACGTTTCCGAAGTGCGGCGCTTGCCGGGCGAACAGACCAATCCCATGGATGTCACATCCATGGGCACGGGACACCGTGGTTGTGACATTCACGGGGTTCGGCACGTCGAACCGATTGGCGGCTCGCTTCTCTCATTGGTTTGTTATTCCTCCTCGGCGGCCACTAGATGGTCCGGCTCGTATTCGGTGAGCGGGGGGGCTTGCAGCGCGATGGCGGGCTCGGGCGGGCGGCGGCGGTTCCGCGACGCGCCCGGTGAGCGACGGCCGGTCATCGTGCTCGTGCCGCCCGTGCCGATGGTGCCGATGGTGTCGGTCGTGGCGGCTGCGCCATTCGGGCTGGCCGTGATGGCGGGCGCGGAATCACCTTCAGCGGCGGGCGGGCGCCACTTCCTGTGCAGCTCGGGTACGGCGGCGAGGAGGTTCCTGGTGTAGGAATGCCGGGGGTCGCCGAACACCTTGGTCGTCGCGCCCATCTCGACGATCGCGCCGTGCCGCAGGATCACGGTCCGGTCGCTCACGTAGTTGCCGAGCGAGAGGTCGTGGGTGATGAACAAGATGCCGAGCCCGGACCGCTTCAAGCTGATGAGCAGGTTGAGGATGTCGACCCGCGTGGAGGCGTCGAGCATGCTGATGACTTCGTCGGCGATGAGCAGCTTGACATCCAGCAGCAACGCGCGGGCGATGAGCAGGCGCTGCTGCTGGCCGCCGGACAACTGGTGGGCGTACTTGCCCAGTACGTCGCCAGGATTGAGGGCGACCGCGTGCAGTGCCGTCTCGATCTTCTCGTGCCACGCCGGTCCGGGCATGGCACGGAAATAGACGTCCCGGATCACCTCGAAGACCCGGTCCGCCTTGTAGATGGGGTTGTAGGAACTGAACGGATCCTGGAACACGCCCTGCACATAACGGTAGTAGTCGCGTAGCTGGGTCCGCTTGTACCTGGAGACGTCAGCCCCTTCGAAAACGACCTGGCCGCTGCTGGCGGAGATGAGACGCAGCACGACCTTGCCGAGGGTCGTCTTCCCGCTGCCGCTTTCCCCGATGAGCGTGACCACCTCGCCGCGGTCGATGCCGAAGCTGACATCGCGCAGCGCCGGGGTGAAGCCGCCGCCAAACGTGCTGGACCGGTAAAGCTTGGAGACCTTCTCGATCCGCAGCGTGCTCATTTTTCCCTCCGCGCCAAGGCCACGCTGGCGCGCGGCCGGCTTGGGGCCACGGCGGGAATCGCCGCCCCTCCGGGACGGCAACCGCTCCCCTTCCCTCCGCGCCAAGACCTCGCTGCGCGCGGCCGGCTTGGGGCCACGGCGGGAATCGCCGCCCCTGCGGGACGGCAACCGCTCCCCTTCCCTCCGCGCCAAGACCTCGCTGCGCGCGGCCGGCTTGGGGCCACGGCGGGAATCGCCGCCCCTGCGGGACGGCAACCGCTCCCCTTCCCTCCGCGCCAAGACCTCGCTGCGCGCGGCCG
>JAFARZ010000133.1 GCA_019245115.1 Streptosporangiaceae bacterium
TCCTCGAGCGACTGAACCACGGCGTGATTCTGCCGGTAGCGCGCGTCGGCCGTGCGCGCCCACTTCCAGAACTCGCCGAGCAGGCGCGTTTCGGTATCGGCCGTGTGTTCACGCAGGCGCGCCTCCATGGCGTCCACGCTTTCGCGCAGGCGCGTCTCGACTCCGTCGATATCCTGGCGCAGGCGGGCTTCCATGCCCTCCAGATAAGTCCTCAGTTCCGCGTCCAATCAGTCCTCCTTTTTCGGCCTCCCCCTGCCGCCCGCCTTGCCCGCCTTGCGGGCGATCTCGGCGCGCCGCTCCGGGGTGAGTTTCTGCGCCCGTCTTTTCGCGAGCGCTCTCGCCGCCTCCGAGGCGGGGGATTTCTTCGCCATGCGATCAGTATAGCTTGCGCAAACTTTTGTGTCAGCTTGCGCTTGCTTTTGCCAGCTTGCGCAAGCTATTATCGGGGCTGGGAGGAAGTTGGATGGCAAAAAGAAAACTCAATTTTGACCGGATCATGGAGGCGGCGGAAGAGGGAGAGGGCGCCGGATTCTGCCTCGCGTGCGGCGCCGAAGCCTGCGGAGTGGAGCCGGACGCGCGCGGGTACGAGTGCGAATCGTGCGGCGCAAAGAAAGTCTATGGCGCCGAAGAGCTGCTGCTGAGGATCGGCGGCTGACTCGAACACAGTTGGAACCCAATTCGGAGGAACAGGGACATGTCGGAAACCAGAGAAGAGATTCTGAATACGTGGTGGATGGACCTCGAGCGCGAGCCCGCGCCGGAGGAGGAGACCGGGGAAGCGGAGGCTGCGGCGCAGGAAGCGCCCGCCTACACCGTGACCTTCACGAACAAGGAGTACATGGCCATCTTCAGCGCGCTGATCGACGCGCAGATCCAGCTGAAGAGCGCGGCCCGCGACGAGCGCCGGGGCCTGCTGCCGCAGCAGTGGGCGGCCGAGGCGCTGGCGAAGGTCGACCACGCGCAGCAGGTGATCGAGCGGGTGCCCGCGGGCCCGAGGAAGGTGCTCTGATGGCGACCGCAGCGATGCCCCAGCGCGAGATCATCCGCTTCGAGGCGGGCAGGCCGGAGACGATCCGGCTCAAGTACGCGACCGGGCGCGAGATCTCGGGGCAGTACGGGCCGCAAGTGATGTTCACGACCGTGGACAACCGGATCTTCTTCGTGGATCCGGAAGTGGCCGGGCAGATCGCGGACGCCGGGATCGGCGAGGGCGAGCCTTTCCGGCTCATCAAATGCCGCAGGCCGAAGGGCGGATGGGCGTGGGAGATCGAGCGGATGGCCGGGGGCGTGTGGAAGCCCGCGGCGGAAGTGCAGCCGGAGCCTCCCGCGCCTGAACCGCCCTATCCCCCGGCTGCGGACGCTTCTGTCCGAGCGGAGGCTCCTCCCGTCGTCACGACGGCGCAGGCGAAGCTGCTCGCGGCGCTGTGCGTGGCCATCGATTCGGCCTGCGAGGCGCAGGCCTACGCGGCGCGCAAGGGCATGCCGCTGAACTTCACGGGCGAGGACATCCGCTGCTTCGCCAACACCATCCTGATCAACGCGGAAAGGGGGGCGCGCCCATGAGCGCCCCTGCTCTTGCGCTGGTTCCACGGGTCTCCTTCGCCGATCACATCGCCGAGGTCGAGCACATCGTGTCGCTGGTGGATCTGCTCGACCGGGCCGACGAGCTTACTCCCGAGCGCTATGAGGAGCTGCAGCACGACCTCATCGGCGCGATCGCGGGCACGCGGGCGAAGGTGGACGACACGGCGCGCGTTTTGGCCTTCTTCGAAGCGCAGGCGGCGGCGGCCAAAGCCGAGGAGCAGCGGCTCAAAGCCCGGCGCGAATACTTCGAGCGGCAGAAAGACCGGCTCGAGGGCTACGTGCTGGCGGCGCTGACGGCTTCGCGGCTGAGGAAGATCGACGGCAACGTCTCGACGCTGGCCGCGCGCCTCAATCCGCCTTCGGTCCTGATCGAAGAGGGCGCGCAGCTGCCGGAGGCGTTTCTCCGCACGCCGCCGCCGCCTGCTCCGCAGCCGGACAAGACCGCCATCAAAGACGCCCTGAAGGCGGGCGAGGCGGTTCCGGGCTGCCGTCTGGTGCAGACGGAAAGGCTGGTGCGCACCTGAGCTCACGCCGTCGAATACTCTGGTAACGAGTGTTCCTCTGCTCCCTTGGAGGATTCTCAACCACGATCAGCGAAGTAAGAACGTTGTGTTTCGCCCGCCGGCGCTACCTCCCCGGCGGGCTTTTTTATTGCCAGTCGCGCAGCTCGTTCGCCGCCCGGTCGCGGCGGGCCGAAGTGATGCGCGCGTAGATGTCCGTATTCGCGATGTTGCAGTGCCCGAGGTGATCCTTGATCTCGGCGATATCGCGGCCGCGGTCCAGCAGCGACGTGGCGCAGCTGTGACGGAGCGAATGGAAGTGCGCTTTCTCGGGCGGGATGTGCGCGAGCCGGCAATACTTCTTCATCAGCACATCGAGCATCTGCTGGCTGATGGCCTGCTTCTTCTTCGACAGGAAGATGGCGCCGGGCCTCGAGCCGCGTTCTTTCAGCCAGGCCCGCAGCGCTTTGACCTCGATCGCGGTGAGTCCGTACTCTCCGCTGTTGCCGTTTTTCAGGCGCGTGACGTAGAGCCGCTCGGCCGCCTGGCGGTAGTGCGCCATGGTCAGCAGGCCGACCTCGCTGGCTCTGAGCCCGCGGTGGTAGGCCAGGCGGAAGATGGCCTTGTCGCGCGCCGCTTTGATGACGGCGAAGAGGCGCTCGAGCTCCTCGCTGGTCAGATATTTGATGGTCGCTTTGGGCTTCCGGCGGCGCGGCGCCGGGCTGGGCGCGGTCAATGCAGGCTCCGGACGGGCCTCACTGGTTAATTCAGTTATTTCCACCAGTCAGAGTTCGACCCGCGACGGAAATTCAACCACTTAGCCGTGCCAGGCGCAATCCGTTTTTCGCTGTAAGCACCAATGGGGAGATTTCGCGAGGTGGGGAACAGGTCGGGTACAGCCTGTGTTTTCAACGACTTCAATGTTTCAATTGTCTCCAGGGTCTCAACGATCTCAGGCGCCCCGGAGAGGCGGCCGGGCCCGCCCCGCGCCACACTTGTCCACACAAACGGGCCCCCGAAAACTTCGCCGCGCGCGCGCGTCGAACCCTGCTGGGTGAGACTCGTTCTTCTTTTCGCCCTCGCGGCCGCGGCCTCGTCCGCGCAGACCGCGCCGATCTACCTCCAGTTCGGGGCCCAGGATTATCAGGACGCTCAAGGCAACGTGTGGCACGCTTCGACCGACGGCTGGACCTCGGGCGGGAGCCGGCAGATCTTCGAGAACTCGACCGCGCAGACGATCGCGGGCACGCAGGAGCAGCCGCTTTACCAGGCCGAGCTGGGCGCCTACGCTCCGGATCTGACTTACTCGAATCCGAACGTGGCCGACGGCGCTTATACGGTGACCCTGAAGTTCGCGGCCATCGGCGCGTTCCAGCAGGGCGCCGGTTATCAGGTATTCAACGTCGCGATCAACGGCCAGAATTGCGTCGCCGG
>JAFARZ010000401.1 GCA_019245115.1 Streptosporangiaceae bacterium
CCTGCTGCTGCACGCCGGGCCGGGCATGATGAACGCGGTCACCGGCGTCGCGACCGCCGCGATGGACTCGGTGCCGCTGGTGGCCATCAGCGGCGACGTCCCCGGCTACTACACGGGCCGTCACCCGCACCAGGAGACCAACCTCCATAACGACGCCGACCAGACCGCCATCTACCGGCCGTTCGTCAAACGAGCCTGGCACGCCCACCGGGCCGAGGACCTCCCCCGGTTCACCGAACGTGCCTTCTGGACCGCCACCACCGGCCGGCCCGGCGCGGTCCTGCTCAACATCCCGATGGACCTGTTCTCCCGGGAAATCCCGGACGACCTCAGCTACCCGCTGCCCGCGCAAGCCGCGCGCCCCGGACTCGAACCCGGTATCGCGCAGCGCATCGCCGCGATGCTGGCCGACGCCGGACGCCCGCTGATCTACCTCGGCGGCGGGCTGCGCGAAGCCGCCGGCCGCGATGCGCTGATCCGGCTCGCCGAGCGGCTCGGCATACCCATCGCGCACTCACTGATGGCCAAGGGCACGATACCGGACAGCCACCCGCTGCTGATCGGGATGACCGGCTTCTGGGGCCTGGAACTGGCCAACGACTACGCACGCGGCGCCGACGTGGTGCTCGCCATCGGCACCCGGTTCGCCGAGACCGACGCCAGCTCCTGGACCCTGTGGCGGTTCCCGCCCTCGCGGCTCATCCAGATCGACATCGACCCCGCCGAAATCGGGCGGAACTACCCGGTGGAGATCGGCGCCGTGGCCGACGCCACCCTGGCGGTGACAGCGATACTCGAGGCGAGTCACCACCGCCGTTCGGTAGATCGGGACTTTCCGGAAATCCGCGCGGCGAGAAGCGCCGCGTTCGGCCTCACCCGCGACCACGCGTTCCCGCTCCGCCCCCAGCGCATACTCGCCGACCTGCGGGACACGCTGCCGGGCGACGCGATCCTGGTCACCGACGTCGGATGGAACAAGAACGGCGTGGCCCAGTGCTACGAGCTGCCCGGCGCCGGCCGGTTCATCACTCCTGGCGGCGCGTCCACGATGGGGTTCGGTCCGGCGGCTGCCGTGGGCGTGGCGATCGGCGCCCCGGAGCGCCCCGTTGTCGCTCTGGTCGGTGACGGCGGCATGTCCGCACAGCTCCCGGCCATCCCGATGGCGGTCGAGCAGGGACTGCCTGTCCTGTTTGTGGTGATGAACAACCGGGCGCACGGCACCATCGCCGACCTCGAGACCGCGCACTACGGCACCGGATCCGGCTGCGAGTTCCGCGATCGGGACGGTCAGCCCTACAGCCCGGACTTCGCCGCGCTGGCCCGGTCCTGCGGCGCTGACGGCTACGAGATCACGGCGCCGGACGACCTTGCCAAGGCACTGCGCGAGGCGCTCGCGCGTCGGCGTCCGGCGGTGATCGACGTGCCGATGGTCAACGAGCCGGTGCCCACTCCAGGGCACTGGAACATCACAGACATCTACCGTGGGAGGTTCGAATGATAAGAAGATCCAGCGCCGCGGCGATACTACCCGCCGCGGCGATTGCCCTGCTCGCGGCCGCGTGCGGCACCCCCGGCGGCTCATCAGGCGGCTCACCGGGCGCAGGCGGCGGCTCCACCAAGGCAGCGTCGGGACCGATCAAGATCGCGGTGGTCGACGCACAGAGCGGCTCATCGAGCGACCTCGGCCAGTTCGAGTACCGCGGCGTCAAGCTGGCCGTCGACCAGGCCAACGCCGCCGGCGGCATAGACGGCCGGAAGATCTCCCTTGGCCTGTACGACGACCAGGGCGACCCGACCGTCGGCACCGAACTGGCCCGCAAGATCGCCAGCGAGGGCTACATCGCCATGTTCGGCACCGCGGAGAGCGCCGTCACCCTGGCCATGGCGCCCATCCTCGAGTCCGAGCACATCCCGAACATCACCTCAGGCCAGTCCACCAAGCTGCTCGCGGTCGGCAGCCCGTACCTGTTCCTGAACGGGCCGACCGGCCTCACCTACGACTCCACGCTGGCCAAGTACCTGGTCACCACCAAGGGCTACAAGAAGATCGCCATGCTCACCAACAATGACTCCTACGGCGCCGGCGAACAGTCCGCGTTCACGACCTCGCTGAAGTCGCTGGGACTGACCCCGGTCGCCGCCGAGGTGGTGCCGGCGGATCAGGCCAACATGACCCCGGCGCTGACCGCCATCCGCGGCAAGGACCCGCAGGTGCTGTTCATCGGGGCGGAGGAAGCTCAGTCGGGGCTGATCGTCAAGCAGGCCCGCGCGCTCGGCATGAACGCGGTGATCGCGGAGGGCGCGCCGGCCGGCACGCCGCTGTTCCTGTCCACCGCCGGCGTCAGCGACACCAACGGCACGATCGTCAGCTCTCCTTACCTCGGCAATTCGGTGAACTCCGCCGCGCAGACGTTCTCCTCCGCGTACCAGGCCGCCTACGGCTCGGCGCCGGAACTGCACGGGGCCAAGGCCTACGACGGCGCCCAGGTGATGATCGCCGCGCTGAAGGCGTGCCACGGGTGCACCGGCCTGGCGCTGGCCAACGCCATCCGCGCGGTGCATTACTCGGGGCTGCTCGGCTCGTTCGCCTACAATAACCAGGGCGTCGGCATCTTCGCCACTGCCATCGGCATCCTCAACGATGGCAAGATTCATCCTGTCAGCACTTAACTAACTAACTGGATGGTTCTTCAGCGTGCAGTCCTTTTTCCAGACGCTCGTCAGCGGGCTGAGCTTCGGCGCGGTGTACGCCCTGGTTGCGCTCGGCTTCTCCCTCGTGTACCGGACCATGGGGCTGGTCAACTTCGCCCACGGGGCGGTGCTGATGATCGGCGCGTACGTGGCCTCCACGTTCTACCTGTCGGCACGGCTGCCGTTCGTGGCGGCCGTGCCCGCCGCCATGGCGGTCACGTCCGCGGTGGGCCTGGTCATCGAGCGGGTGCTGCGGCCGCTGGAGAACAGGGACTTCGACCTGATGCTGATCGGCACGATCGGGGCCGGCACCGTGCTGGAGGCAGTGGCGATCCTGATCTGGAGTTCGTCCGGCCGGGGGGTCCCATCCCCGGTGCGGACGGCGCCGCTCATCGTCGGCGGGGTACGGATCGGCACCTACAACCTGGTGGTGATCGGGGTGGTCGCGGTCGCGATGGCGGCGCTCACCCTGTTCCTGCAGCACACCAAGCGGGGCGCGGCCATGCAGGCGGTCGCGATGGACCACGAGGCGGCCACCGCGGTCGGCATCCACGTGGGGCGTTCCAACGCGATCGCGTTCGCGATCGGCGCCGGGCTCGCGGCCCTGGCCGGATCGCTGGCGTCGCCGATGCTGTACGTCAGCCCGACGATGGGTGACTCGCTGGGCATTCAGGGTTTCGCGGCGGCCATCCTGGGCGGGTTCGGGTCGATTCCCGGTGCGATCGTCGGCGGGCTCGGCATCGGGGTGATCGGCTCGTTCGCCGCGCAGTGGTTCCAGGGCTACTCCGACCTGGTGACTTTCGTGGTGTTCACCGTGCTGGTGATGATCAAGCCCACCGGAATCTTCGGCGAGAGGACGGTGAGCCGAGCATGAGCACCGTTCTGACACCGTTCCGTGTGCGCCTGCTGGGGCTGGCGGTGCTCGCCGTGGTGGCGTGGCTGCTGCCGTACCGGCTGAACATCTACTGGATCTCGGTCGCGGACACCGCCCTGCTCTTCGCGCTGCTGGCCATCGGGATGGGCCTGGTCATGGGCATCGCCGGGCAGGTCAACCTGGCCCAGATCGCCTTCTTCGGGGTGGGCGCATACGCGACCGCCATCTTGACCACCCACGACGGCTACGGATTCTGGGTGGCGGCACTGCTCGCCATGGTGGCGGCCGTTCTGGCGGGCCTGGTGGCCGGCGTGCCGGCGCTGCGAATCCAGTCGCACTACCTCGGCATCGTCACCCTCGGGCTGGCCGTCGCGTTCGTCGACTGGATCACCAACGCGCCGGTCACCGGCGGGGACTCGGGCATCTCCGGTATCCCCACACCACCGCTGTTCGGCATCGACCTGACCAGCCAGTACTTGTACTACTACCTGGAGCTGGTGGTGCTGGCCCTGGGCCTGTTGTTCGGCCTGTTCGTGGTGCGGACGCCGCTGGGCCGGCGGATGCGGGCGATGCGGGACGACGCGCTGGCGGCGGGCGCGGCGGGCGCCGAGATCGGCGTGCTGCGGATGATGGCCTTCGGCCTGGCCAGCGTGTACGGCGGTGCGGCCGGGGTGCTGTACGCCGGGCTGATCCATTACGTCGCGCCGGAGACGTTCAGCATCGCGGACATGTTCCTGCTGCTGGCCATGGTGATCATCGGCGGGCGGCAGTCGCTGGCAGGATGCGTGATCGGTGCGGTGGGGCTGACCGTGGCCCAGCAGGAGCTGACCAACCTGGCAGCCTACGCCCAGCTCGGCTATGGCGTGGTCGTGGTGGCAGTGGTCGTGTTCGCGCCGGCCGGCCTGGTCGGGATACCGGCGCGGCTGCGCCGGCGCCGCGTGCGTTCCGTCGCGGCGCTGGAGGCGTTCCAGCCGTCCATGCTGGGCGGCGCGGAAGGGCGAGCGGAAGCGAGCGCCGCGGCGGTTGCCGTCCCGAAGGGGCGGCGATTCCCGCCGTGGCTCCAAGCCGGCCGAGCGCCGCGGCGGTTGCCGTCCCGAAGGGGCGGCGATTCCCGCCGTGGCTCCAAGCCGGCCGAGCGCAGCGAGGCCTTGGCGCGGAGGAAAACACAGCGAGGCCTTGGCGCGGAGGGAAGAGGAGCGGTTCCCGGGGTTCTGCTCTCGGTATCTGGGCTGGTCATGCGGTTCCGCGGAGTGACCGCGCTGGACGACGTGTCGCTGGAGGTCCGGGCCGGCGAGATCCTTGGAGTGGTCGGACCGAACGGATCGGGCAAGACGACGCTGTTCAACGTGATCAGCGGACTGTACCGGCCGTCCGGCGGGTCGGTCCGGTTCGCGGGCCGCTCGATTGCCGGGGCGCGGTCGTACCGGATCTCCCAGCTCGGGATCGCCCGGACGTTCCAGCACCTGCGGCTGTTCCGGCACCTGACCGTGCTGGACAACGTGCTCGTGTCGATGGACCGCACGCGAAGCTGGTGGAGCTGGCGGTACATCTGCTGGCCGTTCGGGGTATGGCGGTACGACCACGCGCTGCGCTCGCGGGCGCTCGCTCTGCTGCGCGGCTTCGGCCTGGCTGGGTTCGCGTCCGCGCTGCCTGCCGAGCTACCGTATGGCATCCAGCGGCGGCTGGAGATCGCCCGGGCTCTCGCCAGCTCTCCGCGCCTGCTGCTGCTGGACGAGCCGGCCGCCGGGCTGAATGGCGACGAGCAGCGGCAGCTCGCCGGGATCGTCCGGGCGATCCGGGACAGCGGGGTCACTGTGATGATCATCGAGCACAACATGGGACTTGTGATGTCGCTGTGCGAGCGGGTTGTGGTGCTGGACAGCGGAGCGGTGATCGCGTCCGGCGAGCCCGGTGAGGTGGCGCGCGACCCCGCGGTACTCGAGGCCTACCTGGGCAAGTCCGCGCTGCCCGGTTTGCCGGTGCCGGAGGCTTCGCCATGACCGATCAGACGCTGGCCGTTGAGAACCTGGCGGTGCGATACGGCGGGGTGACCGCCGTGCGGTCGGTCAGCTTCACCGTGGCGCCTGGCCAGTCGGTCGGGCTGATCGGCGCGAACGGCGCCGGCAAGACCTCCACGCTGCGGGCGCTGATGGGGCTGGTGCCACGGGCCGGCGGCACGGTCCGGTTCGGCTCCCGGGACCTGGGGAGGGTCGCAGCGCGCAACATGGTGCGGCTGGGCATCGGCTACGTCCCCGAAGGACGGCATGTCTTCGCCGGGCTGCCGGTGGAGAAGAACCTGCTGCTCGGCGCGTATGCATCGGGCTGGGGGCCGGAGTGCCGCGAGGCACTGGCTTCGGTGTATGAGCTGTTCCCGGTGCTGGCGCAGATGCGCGGCAGGCTGGCCGGCGCCCTGTCCGGCGGCCAGCAGCAGATGCTGGCCATCGGCCGCGCCCTGATGGCCAGGCCGGTGCTCCTGCTGCTCGACGAACCCTCTATGGGCCTGTCACCCAAGCTCGTCGAGGTGATACTCGGCGCACTGCAACGGCTGCGCGGCGAGGGCCTGAGCCTGCTGCTGGTCGAGCAGAACGCCATGCTCACCTTCGAGGTCACCAGCGAAAGCATCGTACTGGAGAACGGCGAAGTCGCGATGACCGGGACTTCTGCCGCCCTGCGCGCCGACCCCAGGATCCGCCGCATCTACCTCGGCCTGTAATAGGTCGAAGATTTTGCGCTACAACAACTGTGATGCACGAGTGAATGCGGGAATCCTGGTTCGCCAGCGGTCTCAGCGACGGGTCCTTGCGTCCTCCGTCGCGAAGGATTCGAAGGCCGACAGGTCGTCGCCCAGGGCGTTGAGGATGGGCAGAGCCCGCTGCCAGGCACGCCTGGCGGAGGCCACATTGCCTGCCTGACGCTGCATGATGGCGAACCAGCGGAGTGTGTACGCCTCTTCGTACCGGTCACGCTGGTCATGGAAGATGGTGAGCGCGGCGGTGAGGTGGGCTGCCGCGAGCTCATAATTCCCGCTGCGCTACTGGCACTGGCCGAGGGTGCGCAGGAAATGCGCCCGGACGGGGCGAAGACATATCCGCTCCCGGCTGAGCCGATGAGCTCCGCGCCGCCCAGAAGCCTGCACAGCCGGTAGACGTAGGTACGTACTATTCCGACCGCGGATTTCGGAGGATCCTCCGCCCACAGCGCGTCGACGAGGTCTACCCCCAGAAGTGGCGACAAGGATTCACGCTGAAAGGGAGATTTCCGAAGGAACAGCTGGATGCGTAAACAGAGCCGACGTACGGAAAGTGAGGGACCGAAATTTTCGCTGACATGCGCTATGCGTTCCGGCTTCCGGCCTCACGGAATGCCCTATCAGCCCATCCATTGAACATCCACGGAGCGTTTATCGCCTGAATGTCTCATGGACACAGACAGGGGCACGTCGGGGCAGACAGCCGTCGAATCAAGGGGACGTATTATGACGGGGACCACAGCGCAGCGGCCTTTTTCCAGCACAGCGGATGGCCACGGAGAGGACCCATGCACGCTCGTTCTCGTCTGCGGTAGCCCGGTCATGCTCAGCGGACTGGAGCGGATGCTGGCCAGCGCCTCTGGCGTGAGCATCCGGTATTCCGTGGCTTCCGTCGCCGAACTGCACGGTCGCGAGCCATCTCCCGGCCTGCTGGTCATCGACTTGAACGGGCTACGCGTACCACGTGGCACGCAGATCGACGCCGCGTTCTGGGCCGCGCTGCCCCGCACCCGCGGGATCGTCATGCTCTGCCGCCCGGAGGACCCGCCGGATCTGATCGTCGCACTGCGCGGCGGCGTCCGTGCCTTCCTGACCCAGGGCTGCGGCGTCGATGAACTGCTTGCCGCGGTGCGCACGGCCTGGCGCGGCGGCGTGCACGTGAGCCCGGACCTGGCCCGGCAACTGGTCACCCAGGCAGCCCAGGACGGCGCTGATCAGGACCGGCTGTCCCCCCGCGAGATCGAGACGCTGCGCTTGGTCGCCGCGGGACTCACCCACGGCCAGATCAGCCGCCGGCTGGGCCTCACCGAGGCGACCGTCAGCACCTACGTCCGGCGGATCCGGGTCAAGCTCAACGCCGGTAACAAAGCCGATCTCACCCGCATGGCCATCGAGCTAGGTTACGTCGCAGGCCGGTGACCGCTCCCCCCAGCCAGCCGGAGCGCCGGCCGGACGGTGAAGCACGAACGCCGTTCGGTGCCTTGATTCCGATTTTGATCGTGCCTGGCTGTCACAAGTCACGGGACTGGCGGCGCAGGGCCTGGCTGACCAGCGCACCGGCTCCGGCAGCGACCGCGGCGAACGCGGCCAGCGGTAGCCAGTCGCTGGACAGACCGAAGAGCACGCTGTCCCTGAGCACGCCGACGCCATATGTCACGGGGTTCACGAATTGCAACCAGCGGACGCTGGCAGCCATCCGGTCGGCCGGATAGAACGCCGGGCTCGCGAAGAGCAGGATCGGGGTCAGCACGTTCACCAGCACCATGAACCGCTGGAAGTCCCGTACGCTCGCGGCGAGCAGCAGGTAGAGGCAGTTGAAAGCGGGAGCGGTGGCCATCACCCCGGTGAGCAAGGCAGCCCACTGACCCGCCGACCAGTGCACCGGCAGCACCAGCGCGGAAACGATCAGGGCAGCCAGCGTCTGCGCGAGAACCAGGGCGGAGCCGGCGATCAGCTTACCGGCGATGAAGAAGCTCCGCCGCGATGGATACGAGGAAAGCTCCAGCGTCATGTTGCCCAGGCGCTCCTGGAAGAGCGCCGTTCCAGCGGTCGTGGAGGCGGCGAGCAGTGAGGAGAACAGCAACCCCGGAACAACGAACTCCGGGTAACCGATGATCCGGCCGTGGTAGGAGACGCCCGGCAGCAGGTGGGCCAGTGACGTGGCGAACAGCATGATATAGGCGCCGGTGGGGACGACCGCCAATAGCAGGTTGGTGCGATCCCTGGTCAACAGCCGCAGTTCGCGGTGCAGGACCGCCGCGAGCTCCCCACGCCGCCACGCCGCCTGCCTGCCGGGGAAGCATCCGGTCTCGGCCGGTCCCGTCCGGGCTGTCTGGTTCATCCGAGGCTCCTCTCCGCATCGGCCCAGGGGCGCTGCCCGCCGGAAGTCAGCGTCACGAACACGTCCTCCAAAGAGGCGCGCTCAATCTCCACCGCGCGCACCGCGATCTGCTCGCCGCGCAGTGCGGCCAGGAGGTCTGGCAGGATCTCCCCAGCGCTGGATCGGCCGTTTGCGGGGGCAGAACCCCCGGCGGCCCGCGGCGCGGATCGCGACAGGCAGGCGGTGCCCGCGTCGCAGTGGCCGGTGAACCCGAACCGTGCCGCCACCGCCACGATCGCGGCACACTGGTCAGCGCGCTGCGGAGATAGCCGCAGTATCTGCTGGCCGAACCGGCCGATCAGCGTCTGCGGGCTGCCGCTTTGCAGCACCCGGCCATGGTCGAGCATCATGACCCGGTCGCAGTTGCGCTCGAGCTCGTCGATGTTGTGGCTGGTCCACATCGTGGCGGTGCCGTGCTCGGCGCGGATCTCGCTGAGCAGCTGCCAGACCTGGCGGCGGCCGACCACGTCCATGCCCGAGGACGGCTCGTCCAGGACGAGCAGGCCGGGCACCCGGATCAGCGCCCGGACCACCTGGAGCCGCCGGTGCTGACCGCCGGACAGCGTGAACGCGAGATGACCGGCATGATCGGCCAGATCGAACGCGGCCAGCAGCCGGTCCACGTGATCCCGGGCATCCCGCCAGCGCAAGCCGCGGAAACCGGCGGCTACCCGCAGGTTGTCGCGGACGGACAGCATCATGTCGAATGGAGTCGCCTGGTGCACGGCGGCCAGCTCGCGACGGGCCCGCGCGCTGGACGGCGGCTGGCCGAAGAGCGCGACCTGACCCGCGGTGGGCGGGGTCACCCCGCAGATCATCTTGATCAGCGTGGTCTTGCCGGCGCCGTTGGGACCGAGCACGCCCAAGGCCTCACCCGGGGCCACGGCGAAGGTCACCCCGTCCACCGCGTTCCGGTCCCGGCCCGCATACCGCTTGACCAGGTCCTGACAGAAGATGACGTCGGTCATCGCACTGCCGCCGCGACGATATCGAGGGCCTGGTCCAGCGGCACCTCGGCGAGCGGCGCGGCGGCTCGTACGTGGTAGTCCACCGCATCTGGAGCCAGCGTGGCATGGCCGGAGCACGGCGACCCGAACCGGTAGCCAACCAGGATATCGCACCTACCGATCCCGGCCGGCGCGAGTGCGGCCAGGGTACCGGCCGCCGACCGGCCCGCCGCCGAGACCCCGACCCGCAGGGCGCGACGGCCGGACCCGCTCGCATCCGCGTGGCCCGCTCGGTCAAGCTGCTCGAGCTGGCTCAGAACGTCCTTATCTGCGACCACCCGTAGCTGCGCGCCCGCCGTGAGCAGGGCGCTGACCGCGGGCACCCGTCCAGGATCCGCCGGGCACCAAAACGTCAGCCTCGTTCCGCCGGCCCGGTCGGCCGCGCCGATCGGGAGCGGCCCGGATAGCGCGGCCAGACCAGCTGGCACGGGCAGGCCAGCGACCTGGCCGAGGTACGAATCCTCAGTCACGGGCGGATCGAACAGCGGCATGCTGTCACCGGCCGTCACCAGCCGCGTGGCGTCACGTTCGGCGATCCGGTGGACGAACACATCGCCGGACAAGACGAAGGCGACGACCTCCCCAGCCCGCACGCCGGCGAATGGTTTGTGCTCGATGGTGACCTGTGAGCCGGGAACAATGGACGGCAGCATGCTGGTCCCGGTGACCCGGATCGTTGCCCGGCCGGACCGCCGCAGCGCGGCCCTGATCAGGGACAATTCGCCTCGGTCAGGCGGAAGCGGAGGCATCCGCGACCACCTCCCCGTCACTGACGGCCGACTCGGCATCCTGGGCGACGAGCACGACGAGTCGGGCGGCGTGGAGGGCAGCAACGAATTCCCGTATGTCACCCTCGATCACCTGTGCCTCACCGGCGTCATCCGCCGCGAAGTCCGTCACCAGCTCCGCCACGATCGCCGACACCGGCCTGCCCTGGGCAATCAGCTGCCAGATCCGGGCCGCCGTGGCATTCAGGGTCTGGAAATCCCCGGTCATGGTGTCGTACAACCGGACCTCGTCGCCGTCACCGGTCCAGACGACATAGTCGCTCGGCCGCAGTATCATGCTCTCTCCCCCGGCGTAGCGCCTCCGAGCACGGCCAGCGGTAGATCGCGACGCGACGCAGCGGCGGGGCGCCAGCCCGGCTCGGCTTCGGGCCGCCAGTCTTCGAAGACCGGGTGCACCGCGTCATCGCGGACCAGGCGCGGGGTAGTCATCTCGTCGTGATGTTCGGCCAGGTCCCGGCCGGTGAAGCCACTGGCCAGCCAGAACCGGGTGACCGCGCTGTGCCTGAGCATCCGGCACAGCGTGCGGCTGTTGCGCTTGAGGTCGCCAGTCATCGCCGCATGGTAGGCGCGGCAGCCACCGCCGCAGGAGGCCCGGATGTAGCAGCGCCGGCAGTCGGCGAGGTTCTCCCCCTCGAAGACGCTGTTGGTCCGCATGTCGGCCAGGACCGGGCCCTGATAGATGTCGCCCAGCGGACGGTCGCGCAGGTTGCCCGCCTTGTGCAGTGGGCCGGTGACGAGCTTGCACGGGTAGACGTCGCCGAGCGAGTTGATGTAGATCTCGTTGCCGCCCAGGCCGCAGTTGGCCCTGATGTCGCATTGGCGAGCGGGCTTCGGGCCTTCAGGGATCAGCTTGCTGGCCAGCGGGTGTGTCCAGATGAACCGCTGGACCGCCATGTGATGGTCGAATGCGTAGCGCATGCCGTCCCCGGCACCGCGCCCGATCTCGGCGTGCTGCATCAGACGGACACCGCGGAACTTCAGGCCGCTGGCGAACTCGGCGAGCTTGTCGAGGAACTGGATATTGCCGGGCGTGACGACGTGATTGATCATGGGCTGCACGCCCGCCTCGTTGAGCAGTGAGAGGCCACGGGCTGTCTGAGCGAAGGTGCCCTTGCCCCGGGTCGGCTCATGGGTCTCCGCAGTACCGCCGTCCAGGCTGACCGTGATCGTGGCGAACGTGTCAGCCATGCGCCGCGCGGTCGCGGCGTCCCGGATGCGGGTGGCGTTGGTGATGATGTTCACCAGCAGCCCCTGGCGCCGCGCGTGATCGGCCACGTCGAAGATGTCGCGGCGTAGCAGAGGCTCGCCTCCGGTGAGGATCAGCGTTTCGGCGCCGAGCGCGGCGACCTGGTCCACCAGGTCGAGCGATTCGGTGGTGACCAGCTCGCCGGGCAGCTTACGGGTGGACGATGCGTAGCAGTAGGGGCAGCGCAGGTTGCACCCGTCGGTGATCGCGTAATACACCTCGCGGAGAGAGGACCTGGGCTGCCGTACCTGGGGCGGCCGGCCGGGCAGGTAGACCAGCCAGTGCAGGACGAGCCTGGCCAGGATGCGCTCACTATCCGGGCCGATCCCGACGGGTGGCGCGGGCTTACCGATAGCGAGCGAGCGCAGCACGCTCAGCTCGGTCTCGCCGAGGACCGCCCAGGTGGCCAGGCCGGGATTGGCAACCAGATACTGATCACGGCAGCGGAAATACACCAGATCCTCAGGCAGCGTCAGTTCAGGCCATGTCGCGGTTATCTTCATCATTGCTCCTCCGAAGAAGGTTCGAGCTGGTCCCGGGACGCAGTAAGGTCCCGAGACCAGCAGGTAAACACCGGTAATTCCGCGGATGACCGCGTTAGCCCGCCAGCCAGCCGCGAACCCAGGCAAGTGCTATACGAGACGAACGCGAGTGCGTCAGGCGCCGCTGCCCGCGCCCGCGCCTCCACTGCACTTGCAGCTGCAACCCATCCGCGCGACGAAGGCCTCCGCCGTCATCGTCGGCTTGTGCCACTTGCCATTCATGCGTTTCCCCTTCTCGATCGCGTGCCGGACTTCCTGCCGGTGATGTCGACCGTAGGATTCGCGCGCCGGAGACGGAAAGATCACTGAATGGGGACGGTCGCAGAAAAAATAAGACCTTGACGGAACCTGCCGCGTGGCGGGCGGCCAGGTAGGCCATGGTCATGGCGATGCCCAGGGTGGCGCCGGGGCCTGGGTAGCCGCCGCCGGTCCAGAACGCGGCCGCGTTTCCGGCGGCGTACAGGCCGGTAATCGGTTGCCCGGACGGGGTGAGTACGCGGCTGGACGTGTCGGTGACCGGACCGCCCTTGGTGCCGATGGTGCCGGGCAGGACCTGGATCGCGTAGTACGGGGGGCGGTCGATCGGGCCGAGGTTCGGGTTCGGGCGGGTGCCGGGATCGCCCATGTACCGCTCGTAGGCGTTGCTGCCGCGGCCGAAGTCCGGGTCGGTTCCCGCGGCGCAGTTCGCGTTCCAGCGGCCGGTGGTCCGGGCGAGCGTCTCGCCGGGTGCGCCGATGGCTTCGGCCAGTTCCGCCAGGGAGCCGCTCTGCTTCGCCCAGCCCGGCATCGTGGCCCGGGAATCGGCGCCTGGTACCGGGAAGTCCGACCGGTACCCTTCATCGAAGATCATCCAGGCGGTGGCGTTGCCGGGTTGGGCCAGCATGGCCTTGACGAACTCGTTGTAGGGCAGGGCCTCGTCGGCGAACCGGTGGCCCGCGCGGTTGACGATGATCTGGCGCGGCAGCGCCCGTTCGCGTATCAGCGATCGGTAGTACGGTTCCTCGTCTGGAACGGCGAGCATCGGCATCCACCAGGCCTGGCCGGTGTTGTCCAGGGCCGCGCCGAGTTCCTCGGCGATCCGTAGCGCGTCACCGGTGTTGGTCGGCACCGCCCCGGTGGCGTCCGCGACCGGACCCGGCAGCAGGCGCTTACGCAGCTCCGGATTACGGTCGAAGCCGCCGGTGGCCATGATCACCGCGTTCGCCGGAATCGTGAGGGGGTCTGAGTCGCGGTCCAGTTCGGCTGTCACGACTTCACCGGACGGGCCGAGCCGGACCGCGGTCAGGCGGGTCTTGGTCAGCACGCGCACGCCGACGCGTATGGCACCGTCGAGCAGGGTCGCGGCCAGGGCCACTCCGCCAGCGACGGTGCCGCGGCGTAGCCGGCCGGCCAGCTCGTCCTGGTCGTACCGGCGCGGATAGCGCCATCGTTCCCAGTCCGCGTGGGTGAGCGGCAGATATCCGGGGGGGCGCCGGACCTGCCCGGCGAGCGTCGCGGACGTGACCGGCACGATGTCCTGGGCCCGGCCGCCCGGGGACGCGCCGGGCAGGGACGGGTGATAGTCGGGGTAGCTCTCGCATGGCGTGAACCGGATGGCGGAATGCCGCTGCACGAAACATGCCATTTCTGGGGCCGCTGTCAGGAACGCGCTGACCATGTGCGGGTAGCGGTCGCCGTAGACCGCGGTCAGGTACTCGCGCGCTTGTATGTCGCCGAAGGCCGGCAGCCACACGCGGCCGAAGGACAGGGCCGTCGTGCCGCCGAGTTCGGCGGCACGCTCGACCAGGGTCACCCGCGCACCGTGAACCGCCGCGGTCAGCGCGGCGGTCAGCCCGGCCGCGCCGCTGCCGGCCACCACGACATCGGTCCCGGTAGCCGGCGACTGGCGTCGGTTCCGCGCTGCGGACAGCGGTGTGATCTCCTCCCGATCAGCCACATTCGGCGCCGTGCATGGCGCGGGTCAGCGCGGCGAGCGAGACGCGGCCAGCCGATGACTTCGGAGGTTCGGCGATACCGCCCGGAACAGCCTGCACGCCGCTGGTGCGCAACGCGGAGCTGAAGCTCTCCTGCGTGCCGTCCCCGCGCCCCTGGCAGAACGGCTTCATGCCCATCGCGCTCTCCATGCCGCCGAGCAGCATCTGCTGGAAGTACTGCGCGCCGGGGAAGGTGGACGGCGATTCCCAGTCGCCCGCGTCGTGGCCGAGCGTGGTCAGCCACGCCTTGCCGCCGTCGTAATACTGGCACCACGTCACCGGGTGGAACGGGCCCATGCCCGGATCACCGTAGTAACCGCGCTGGCCCTGGGCCAGCGTCCGGTCGTCGACCGCGGCGAGGAAGCGCACGCCCTGCGGGGCGGGCACCAGGTTGTACCACTCGTCCTCGCCGGTCCACGTCCGCGGCAGGCTCGCCGTCGACGCGTCGGATGGATCGAGCACGTCAACGGTCCCGGTCTGCAAGGCGGCGTGGTCATACAATTCCGCGCCGCCGAGCAGGCCGCGGAACCAGTCCCAGTTGTAGTCGGTGCCGAAGGCGTTGTGCACGCCGATGAACGCGCCGCCGCCCTCGATGTAGACGCGCAGTGAGGTCTGCCCCGCGTCGTCGAGGACCGTGCGTGAGGTGAAGAACAAGATCGCGTTGTAGTTGAACAAGGTAGCCGGGGATGAGAACACAGAGGTGTCCTCGGTCCAGTCAACCTTGAAGCCGTTCTGCTGTCCCATCCGGATCAGGGCGTTCTGGACGACGTTCGCCGGGGTCAGCGGAGGGTCAAGACCGGGGGCGAGGGGCGGGCCGAGGTCGGCGTGCCGAGGCCCGGCGGTCTTGGTGTAAACGAGTAGCCGGTAGCCGTTCTTGGCGGGGTCGAAGTTGCCCCAGTCGTGATAGCACGCCGGGTCAACGCCGTGGCACACCTGCGGCTCAGGGAACGAGCCGAGGTTCGTGTAGCCGTTGGTGGTATAGCCGGTGCCATCCGCCAGCGCGGCTATGCCGAAGGCCAGCGACGTCGCGGTAATCAAAGCTGCGGTGACGCCGAGCACTGCTCGTCTCCTCAGCATGCCGACCTCCATTGATCCATCTAGCGGTTCAATTGATCCACTATGAAGTGCAGCCAACTCTAGATGGCAGCAAGCCGCGGGCACAAGGGTCTTGCCTGGATACCGGCCCCCTCGATACGGTTAGTCCGTTAAATGGCTCAATTGTTCCATCTAGCGGACCAAGGAGGATCCGGTGGATAGACGCCAGTTCCTGACCAGAGCCGCGGCCACGACCGCCGGCGCGACAGTTCTCACTGCCGGGGCAGCCCGAACCGCTGACGCGGCCGCGGCTTCCGGGGCCACGGCGGTGCTGCCGGTGCCGGCCCAGCCGGCCGGGCTGCGCCCCGCCGGCCGCGACTTCGCCAAGGTGGGCGGCGACCTCGGCAACAAGAACTACTCCACGCTGCGCCAGATCAGCCGGCACAACGTGAACCGGCTCGGCGGAGCGTGGCACACCCAGCTCGAGGGCGGCAGCACCGCGCAATACCAGGAATGCACGGTCGTGGCCCAAGATGGTGTGCTGTATGTCCAGACCACTCAGCAGAACGTGTTCGCCGTCGACGGGAAGACCGGCGCGATCATCTGGAAGACCGCCATCGGCAGTCCCGACGCGACAACGGACATGCGCGGCGTGGGGCTGGGACAGGGGATGGTGTTCTCCACCTCGGGCGCGAACATCGTGTACGCGCTGGACCAGAAGACCGGCAAGATCGTCTGGCAGACCCCGCTGCTCAACGAGCCGCAGAACGGCTTGCAGCCGGGCACGCTAGCGGCCGCGGTCGTGTACTTTGACGGCCTGGTCTATGTGGGCATGAACGGCAGCGTGGTAGGAGCGCGAGGGCACGCCTACGCGCTCGACGCGGCCACCGGCAAGGTCGCGTGGACGTTCTGGAGTTGCCCCGGACCCGGCGAGTACGGCAACGACACCTGGGCCGGCTCATCCTGGCAGTCCGGCGGTGCCGTCCCCTGGATCCACCCGGCCATCGACCCGGATCTCGGGCTGGTCTACTGGACGTTCGGCAACCCGTACCCACGTACCGACGGCTCGACCCGGGAAGGCACCAACCTGTTCGCCAACTCGCTGGTCGCGCTGGACGCCAAGACCGGCGTCCGTCGCTGGCACTTCCAGTCGGTCCACCACGACCTGTGGGACTGCGACAACGTCATGGCGCCCGTCCTGGCCGACCTCGAGATCGAGGGCAGGATCCGTAAGGTCGTCGTCTACGGGAGCAAGGCGGGGATGTTCTACATTCTGGACCGGGTTACCGGGGAGCCGGTGCATGGTGCCGAGGAGCGGCCGGTGCCGCAGGACCCCCGTCAGCTGACCTGGCCGACCCAGCCGTTCCCGGGCGGCGAGCCGTTCGTGCCGGAGCAGTTCCCCAGCTACCGGGACGCGACGCGGCCCGTCCCCTTCTACCCAGCGGGCCCCATCTTCACCCCGTTCTGGGATCGCCCCACGATTATCTTTCCTGGCGCGGTCGGCGGCGGTAACTGGGCGTACGACTCGTTCAGCCTGGACACCGGGTACGTCTACGTCGGCTACAGCCTGATCGACACCGACTACGCCAACGCCCGCGGTGGGCTGGGCAGTACCGGCCGGCCACTCGGCGAGTACATGGCGGGCGGGCTCGCCGCGGTCGATCCGCGCACCAACACGGTGGTGTGGCGCAAGCCGAACAAGTGGTGGCTCTCCCTGGGAACCGGCGTCCTCAGCACCGCGGGGCGGCTGCTGTTCCAGGGCCGACCGGACGGCACGCTGGTCGCGATGGACGACGCGACCGGCGACGAGCTCTGGAGCTGGCAGTGCGGCGCGGGTGCCAACACGTGCCCCATCGCCTATGAGGTGGACGGGGAGCAGTACGTTGCCATCTTCGCCGGCGGCGAATGGGAACCGATCGGGCCCGCCACGCCCTACGGCGACAACCTCTGGGCGTTCAAGCTGGACGGCACCGTTCCCCCCGCTCCGACGCCCGCCCCGCCGCCCAACCGCAATCCGATCACCGCACCGCCGGTTACCGGCACCACCGCCAGCAACACCGTCACGCTCGGGCGGATCTGGAATCCGGCCACCCACTCCCCCGGCGGTACCGAGAACACGGTCTCGCCGAACGCGATGGCGCCCCAGGCCCTCACCGTCCCCGTCGGGACGACCGTCACGTTCGTCAACCCAGCCGGCAACACCTACAATCACGGCGCCGCGTCTTTCTTCGACAACGAGTTCGACACCGGAACGCTGGCGCCGGGCCAGTCGGCGACGCACACCTTCACCAAGGCGGGCGAGTACTTCTATAACGATCCGGCCTTCCCGCAGAGCACCGGCAAGATCGTCGTCCAGTGACTGGGTCAGGTGCGCGAGGTGCCGACCGGATGATTGTGGCAGCGACCCGGTTACAACCGGGTGAGTGTCACACTCATCCGGTAACGGAGGCGCGGCCGTTGGGGGTAATTCGGACTATTGGGCCATCCTCGGATGTGACGTTCCGGTCCTATGTTGATTCGCCGACCATGGATTCGGAGGTTTGCCGGACATGATCCGTTATATGGACCGCGCATCCGATGGCAGCGCGGAAGATTGGGGCCTCGTGGAAACAAAGGGGTCGCTTTCCGGCGCCTTTTCTTCCGCCGAGCTCCTATTTTCCGCAAGATGGCTGGTCGGCCCGGGCAAAGCCGGCAGGACGTGGCGGGCGATCAGTTCCAAGGAGGCGGTACTGTGCTCGATCGGCATGCCAGGAGGCCGGGCCCAGAAGACCAGTTCCTCGTATCCGAGCCGGTGCTGGCTTTCCGTGATCGCGGTCAGGATGTCGTCAGGCGTGCCAACGAAATAGTGGTCGGGCGAAAGGACCGCCGGGTCGGTCAGTTCCGCCCCGTGTGAGTCGTCGTCTCCCGCCGCGGAGAACCACTTCCGGTAGGCATTGAACTGATACAGCAGGTGGTTGCCGCAGATCTCCCAGGCTTTGTCCCGGCTGTCCGCCGCGAACAGCACCCGGTTGGTAGCAACCCGAGGCGCCCCCGGCATCTGCTCCCGGTAGGCCTGGTAGATGTCAAGCCCGGCGCCGGAGTCCGGCATGAAGCAGGTGCCGTACCTGGCCGCCCGGCGCGCGGCGGCCAGGCTGCTGCCGCCCACCCAGATCGGCGGGCCCGGCCGCTGGGCCGGCGGTGGCGCCACCACCACGTCGTCGAACCGGAAGTGCCGTCCGGCGTAAGAGAACGGCTGGCCGCGCCAGGCCAGTCCGAGGATCTCGATGGTCTCGTCGGTGCGCGTGCCGCGCTCGCCCTTGGGCACGCCGAGCACCGCGAACTCGTCCGGCTTGTAGCCCGGCGCGAGCCCGACGTCGAGGCGGCCCCCGGACAACTGGTCGACCACCGCGAGGTCCTCGGCCAGCCGCAGCGGATGGTGCAGCGGGGCCAGCAGCACGGCGGTACCGAGCCGGGCCCGCGAGGTGCGCTCTGCCAGCGCGCCCAGCATGGCGGTCAGCGAGGGGAGGTAGCCCTCTTCGCTGAAATGGTGCTCGGACAGCCAGATGGAGGCGAAGCCGAGTTGCTCGGCGTACGCCGCCTGGTCAAGGGTCTCCCGGTACAACCGCTGCCAGGGCAGCCGCCATCGGGCGGGATTACGGAAGTCGTACCAGACGCCCAGACGTGTCATGAGGCCACCTCGATCAGCACCTTGACCTCGCCGCTGCCGCGGGTGATGAGCCGCTCGAAACCGCCGACCACCGCGGATTCGAGCGGGACCACGGAACTGATCACCCGTTCGGCAGGCAGTCTTCCGCTGGCGATCAGCCCCGCGACACGGGGGAAGTCCTGCACCGGGTAGCACCAGGTGCCGGCGAGGGTCAGGTCCTTGAGGGCCAGCGTCTGCGCGCGGATCGACGCCGGGCGGATGTGCAGCGCGGTCTGCACGACGGTGCCCTGGGGCCGGACCGCGTCGATGCACAGGTTCAGCGCGCTCTCGTGGCCCGCGCACTCCACCGCGAGGTCGGCGCCGATCCCGCCGGTGAGGTCGCCGATGATCTCCGCCACCGGCTCGGCGGCCGGATCGGCGGTGATGACCTCGCCCAGCCCGTCACCCAGCGCGGCGGCGCGGACGCGCCGCGCCGGATCGGGCTCGGACAGCACCACCCGCCGGGCCCCGGCGGCGAGCGCGTACAGCGTGGCCAGCGAGCCGATCGGCCCGGCTCCGGTGACCAGCACGGTCTGGCCGGGCTGGAGCCGGCCCCGGTCGACGCCGTAAGCGGCGACCGCGGTGGGCTCGATCAGTGCGGCCTGCCGGGCCGTCAGCGTCTCCGGGACCGGGACGACCTGCGACGCGGAGACGATCGCGAGATCGGCCAGGCCGCCCCAGGCGCTGCTCAGCCCGGTGCACGCCATCGTGCGGCACAGGTGACCCTGGCCGCGGAGGCACTCAAAACAGTGACCGCAACTGATCAGCGGCATGACGGTGCACAGGTCACCCGGACGGACATGGGTGACCCCCGGGCCGGCCGAGGCGACCACGGCAGAGAACTCATGTCCGAGGATCTGCGGCAGCCCGGCACCGGTCAGCGGGTGAGGGCTGGCCGGGGTCACGATCGGCCCGTCGGTGTACTCGTGCAGGTCGGTACCGCAGATCCCGCACATCACCGGCCGCAGCAGGACCTCGCCAGGCCCCGGCGGTCCTGGCGAAGCCACCTCTTCCACGTGCAGTTCGCGGGCCTTATGGAATCTCAGTGCACGCATATCTCAGGCACTCCTGCTACGTCGACGACTATCTTGCCGTGGGCTTTCCGCTCGGCCAGCGGGCGCAGCCCGCGCTCGACCAGGTCGCCGAGCGGTATGACATCGCCCAGCACAGTGCCGGCCAGCGACGTGCCGGCCAGGATCGACACCGCCTCGCCCAGGTCCTCCCGGCACACATGGGCGAGCGTCCCGTGCAGGTCCACCTCCCGGGCAGCCACCGAGAACAGGTCGATCGCCGACGGTGACGGCTGTAGTCCGACGATCACGATGTCGCCGCCGCGGCGGACCATGGTCAGGGCTGCCGCCGGGCTGGCCGGGGCGCCGGACGCCTCGATCACCACGTGCGCGCCGTCGCCGCCGGTGGCATCGAAGACCGCCGACGCCACATCCGCACGCGAGACATTCACGGTGTGGGTCGCGCCCAGTGCCGCCGCGGTGGCGAGCCGGTCATCTGCCATGTCGATGGCGATCAGCGGGGCGGCACCGAGCGCCGCCGCGGCGGCAACGATGAACGCCCCGATGCCGCCCACGCCGATCACGGCGCACGAGCGCCCAGCCGCGACGCGGCCACGCCGGGCGGCGTGCAGGGCCACGGCCAGCGGCTGGGCCATGGCCGCGCCGATGTCGTCAAGGCCGTCCGGTATCAGCCGGCAGATCGACGCCGGCGACAGGACCAGCTCCGCAAGGCCGCCATCCCGGTGCAGGCCGAGGGTCTGGTAGCTGGCGCACAGGTTGGTCCGGCCCGCGACGCACCATTCGCAGCTCCCGCACGAGATTCCGGCCCCGCTGACCACCCGGGCACCCACCGGGAACTCGCCGACGCTCGAGGCCACGACAGAACCGGTGAACTCATGGCCGAGCACCACCGGGGGCCGGGCCAGCAACGGGCCGTGGTCCCACTCCGCGGAATCGGTGCCGCACAACGCCGCCTTCGTCACCTTGATGAGCAACTCATCCGAAGCCGGGGCGGGCGGCGAGGGCACCGGCTCGATGCGCACATCTCCGGGCCCATACAGCACGGCGGCCCTCACGACGAGGCCTCGATGTGGACCTTGATGTTGCCCGACCCCAGGGACGCCGCCGCCAGCGCGGCCGGGGCGTCGCGAAGTGGATAACGTGCGGTGACGATCGGGGTCGGGTCGACGACCCCGCTGGCCAGGAACCTGATCGCCTGCGGCCAGATACCGGCCGAGCCGACGATGCCCTGGATGCGCAGCGACCGGGCCTGGATCAGGCCCAGCTCGGCGGGCACCTTGCTGCCGACATCGATGCCCACGTAAACCACCCGGCCGTGGTTACCGGCCAGCGTCAGCGCCTGCGCCATCGCCTCCGGATGACCGGCGGACTCAATGACCACGTCGAACAACTCGCCGGTAGCCTCGTCGGGATGGATGGCGTCGCGTGCGCCCAGCTCGATGGCCTTGGCCCGCCGGTCGGGCCGCGGCTCGATCAGCGTTACAGCAGCGTTGCGGCCTACCGCGGCCATGGCGGACAGCAGGCCGATCGGGCCGCCGCCCAGCACCGCGACCCGGTCGCTCGGGTCAATCGCCCCGGCCCGCACCGCCGCGTACGCCACGGTGAACGGCTCCACCAGCGCGCCCTGGCCGAAGGTCAGCTGCTCGGGAAGCTTGTGCAGCCATTCCGCCCGGGCGGTGAACTGCTCAGCCGCGGCGCCGGAGATGGAGAACCCGAAGTGATCACGCCCGCCCGGACCTACCACGCACTCCCCCACCACGGGATCACCTGGCTTGAGACCATCGACGCCCGGGCCGACCTCGGCCACCTCCCCGGCCCATTCGTGGCCGGGAGTGATCGGATAGCTGATCGGGATGATGTACCGCCCGGCCAGCAGCTCCAGATCGGAGTGGCAGACTCCGACCACCCTGGATGACACGACGACCTCACCGGGTCCAGCCACCGGTCGTTCGTTATCAATGACTTCAGCCTGGCCGGGGGCGGCGAAGACCAGCGCGCGCATTCAATTACTCCCTACGAGGTTGAGGCCGCCGGTCCGGGTCCGGGCCTGGGTGTAGATGCCCACCGCCACCATCACCAGCACGCCCTGGAACCAGTACTGCCAAGCCTGGGACAGCTGCAGGAACGTCGTCACGTTGAGCAGCTCCTCCACCAGGACCGCCCCGAACAGCGCCCCGATGAACGAGCCGCGGCCGCCGAAGATGCTGGTGCCGCCCAGCACCACGGCGGTGACCGAGGCCAGCGTGTAGTTCACGCCCTGGGTCGGGTCCCCGACCCCGACCTGGGCCATCAGCAAGACGCCGCCGACGCAGGCGAACAGGGCCGAGGCGACGTAGGCGCCGATGACCGTGACGCTGGGGCGGACCCCCAGCCGGAAGGCGGCAGCGGGATCCGATCCGATTGCCCGCAGGCCGCGCCCCCACCGGGACCGGCGCAGCGCCCATTCCATCGCGACGGCGACGACGGCCGCCGCGATGAACGCGACGGCGACCGGTCCAGCGCTGTGGTTGATGGCGTTGAGGATGGAGAACGAGATGTAGCCGCCCTGGAACGGCCGCAGCACCAGGGACACGCCCTGCAAGGCGATATAGGTGACGAGCGTGGCGACGATGGGCGTGAACCGGGCGAACCTGACCATGCCGCCGTTCAGCAGCCCCACCGCGCCGCACACCGCGATCATCACCAGGAACCCAGCAGTGTAGACCAGCGGCCCGTGTCCCTTGTTCTCGAAGAACGACCCGATGACCACGACCAGGCCGGCCAGCGGCCCCACGGACAGGTCGATGCCGCCGGTCAGGATCACGCATTCCTGCCCGAACGAGATGAACGCGGTGGCCGCTATCAGCACGGTCAGCGAGCTCAGGTTGAACGTGGACAGGAACCGTGAGTTGTGCGCCTGGGTATAGACGGCCAGGGCGGTAATCGCGATCGCCAGCACGGCGACGGCCGCGTAATCGCCGCGGGCCACCTGGCGGAACCATGACCGGTTTTCCTGGCCATCCGCTTGTGCCCGCCGCTGGGTTGAGGTCAGCATGGCGTGCGCGATGGTGTCCTCGGTGACCTGCTCACCCGCCAGTTCCGCCACGACATGGCCGGCGGAGAAGACGACGACCCGGTCGCAGAGTCCTTCGAGTTCGCGGATGTCGGAGGACACGATGATCACCGAGGCGCCGTAGCCGGCCACCTCGCGCAGGATGCGGTAGATCTCGGCCCGGGCGCCGACGTCGACGCCCTGTGTCGGCTCCTCGGCGAGCAGCAGCGTGGCCCGCTGGTTGAGCAGGGCCCTGGCCAGCAGCACCTTCTGCTGGTTGCCGCCGGACAGGCTCAGCACGTTGGCTTCCACGGACGGCGCCTTGATGGAGAGATCTCGCTGCTGCGTCTGGACGGCACGCGCTTCAGCGCGCGGCCGCACCATGCCCCAGCGGCTGAACTGCCCCAGCGCGGAGACGGTGGCATTCTCCCGGACGGACAGCGTGCCGAACAGACCCTCGCCGAGCCGGTCAGCCGACAGGTAGACGACGCCCGCGTCCAGCGCGGCGTCAGGACGGCCCAGACGGAGCGGCATCCCGCGCAGCTCGGCCTGGCCGGACGCGTGCCCCAGCCCGGCCAGGGCGCGGAGGAACTCGCTCTGCCCGTTGCCCACGATGCCCGCTAGCCCCACGATCTCTCCGGCCGACACGGTCAGCGAGACGTCGCGAAAAGCAGAATCAGACATATGACGAACGACAAGCACGGGCGGCCCGGAACCTTCCCCGGCCGGGCGGCTGGCCTTTGCGGGGAACTCCGTGGTCACCGCGCGGCCGACGATGAGCTCGAGAAGTTCCTCGTCGGAGACGTCCTGGACCGCGAAGCTGCCGCGTACCGTGCCGTCCCGGAGCACCGTGACCCGCTGGCACAGTTCGCGTACCTCCGCCAGCCGGTGGGTAATGTATGCTACCGCCACCCCGTTCGCCGCGAGCCGACGTAGCTCGGCGAACAAGGTGGCGGTCTCCTCGGCGCCGAGTGAGGCGGTGGGCTCGTCGAGGATCAGCACGGCCGGGTCGGCGGCCAGCGACTTGGCCACCTCGAGCAACTGGCGCTGGACCACGCTCAGGGCGGCCACCCGCTGGCCCAACTCGGCGGTGCAGCCCACCCGGGCCAGCTGGGATCGCGCCCACTGCGCGCCGTCCTGGCCAGCGGCGCGGAGCTGGTCCGGAAGCCACATGGCCAGGTTCTCGGCCACGGTGAGGTCGGGAACCAGGGCTGGGTGCTGGTAGGCGATGGACAGCCCGCGCTGGCGTACCGCCAGCGGCGTCGCTCCGCCGACCGGCTCGCCGTCCAGTTCGATGAGGCCGCGATCCGGTGCCAGCGAACCGGCCGCGATCGCCATCAGGGTCGACTTGCCCGCACCGTTCTCCCCGAGCAGGGCGTGTATCTCCCCGGATCGCGCCTCGAACGTGACGCCTTTGAGAGCGTCCACTCCGTCGAAGCTCTTCCAGACGTCAGCGAGCCTGAGCACCGGCATGTGAGTCTCCTAACGCAGCGAGGCCAGGCTGGGGATGGTTCCGTTCAGCGCGGCCTGCTGCTGTGCCGCCGTCAGGCCGCTGGACATGATGGCGGTGGCCGGGAGCGACGAGTCGCAGACCGGCTTGTCCGGGCTGCCGGTGACCGAGTTCTCGTAGTTCTGCTGCGGGACAACCGTGGAGCTTGGCACCTTCCCCTTGGTGGCCAGGGCGATGGCATATCGCATGGCGTACTCCACCATCCAGGTCTGCGAGGACACCGTGAACAGCTCGAACCCGGGGTCGCTGGCGTGCATCGACGCATAGTCGCAGCCGAGCGAGTTGCCGTCCTCGGTGGCGATGACCGGGATCTTCCGGCCAGCCTTCTGGAACTGGGGGAAGGAAGCGGCCAGCGCGGTGCCGAAGTCACTGACGACCGCGTCGATCTTCGGGTACCTGGACAGCAGCGACGCCACGACCTGCTGCGTCAATGCCGGATCCCAGTTGGTGACGTTGTATGGCTTCTGCCCGATGACGTGGATGCCGGGATACTTGCCGAAGACGCTCTGCAGCCCCTGGTATTCGGCGAGGCTCTGGGAGTTGGCCGGCGGTCCGCCGAGGAACACCACATTCCCCTGGCCATGCAGGGCAGTGGCCACATCCTGACCCCACAAAACCCCGGCCGAGGTGAAGTCCGTCGAGATATAGGCGTTGTAGTTCTGACCCGCCGTGCCGCCGGGGAAGACCCGGTACGGGACCACGATGGCCCCCGCCTGATACGCCTTGGTCAGCGCCGGGAGCATGGCCTCGCCGGCGTCCGGGAAGTCGACGATCGCGGTGATCCCCTGCGCCACCAGGGAGTTGATGTCGGAGATCGCCTTCTGCGTGTTCCCCTCACCGTTGTCATAGACGTATCTGGTCACGCTCGGGCACTGCGCGGCGACGGTGACGGCGGAGAACCGGGTCAGCTCTCGCCAGGTGTTGTCGCCGAACCCGTCGGCCAGTGCGATCGATGCCTGCTTGGGGCCGCACCACGGGTACTTGCTGGAAGCCGCGCTGCCCTGCCCGGCCGCCGAGCCGCCTGAGTTGCCGGAGTTGCTGGTGTTATTGCTGCCGGCGCTGCTGCACGCGACCGCGGTAAGCGATAGGACAGCTAGGCTCGCGGCACCGACTGTCAGGCGGGCGCGATGTCTTGTCCCCCCGGATGGCTTATCTCTCATCTGTCACTCCTCATAGGTGCCGCTCGGCACGCTCTAACGGACTAGTTCGTTCATCAATATCGGGATGCGGTGGCGGGAACTCATGGATGCGGTGGCGGGCGTTAGGTCCGGAAGGGGATGGTTGGCGCAACGACCCCCTCGGGTGGGGATGGTTGGCGCAACGACCCCCTTCGCGGACCTCTTAGTAGCTGACCCGGCCGCAACCCGTAGATCGTGACCGCGAGGGCCAGGGCACCCGCCTGGACGAGGTTCTGTACCGCGGCACTCGCGCCGGTGGCCAGCACGAATTGCTGAAGCTGACTGAGGAACAGCGCTCCCATGGCGCTGGCCATGACGCTGCCGACGCCACCGAGCAGCGAGGTCCCGCCCAGGGCGACGGCGGCCACCGACGGGAGCAGGTAGCTGTTGCCCTGAAACGGGTCGGGCTGCGAGACGATCCCGGCCAGCAGCACGCCGGCGGTGCAGTACAGCAGCGCCGCGCCCAGGTAAGCGGAGAACTGATACCGGTTCCCGCGCAGGCCGGCGGCCCGTCCCGCCGCCGCGTTCGCACCGGATGCCTCGAACCGGCGGCCGAAGGTGGTGCGCTTGATCACGAACCCGAGCAGGATCACGATGACCACGGTGATCACCAGCGGCAGCGGGATCCCCGCTGGCGAGGTGCTGGCGAATGACTGCAAGGCGCTGGTCGTCTGGGTCGGCGTGCCCTGCGAGATGCCAAGGTTGATGCCGTACAAGACCGCGTTCATGCCCAGCGTCTGGACGATGGGGGTGATCCCGATCCGGGTCACCAGCAGCCCGTTCACCGCCCCGGCGGCCAGGCAGACCGCGTAGGCGAGCAGGACCGCCGGGCCGAGCTCCGACCCGTGCCCGTTGGGGATGTGGGTGACCAGCACGACGGTGAGCGAGATGAAGCCAGGTACCGACAGGTCGATACCACGCTGCTGCACCACCAGCGTCTGGCCCACCGCGGCCAGGATCAGCACAGCGGCGAACGGCCACAACGCGGCCAGCGCGCTACCGCCCAGGCTCTTCGGCTGGAAGACCGCGCTCAGCGCGAACAGCAACCCGGTCGCCGCCCAGATGCCCGCCGACCGGCGCCAGCGCGCCACACCGAAGCCGCTCACCGCTTCGGCGGATGGCGCAGCTCGTAGCCGGCCTCGGCCCGCGAAGCGGCGCCGGCCCAGCCCCAGATCATCTCGGCTTCCTCCGAGCTGGAGGTGTTGCGGAAGCCATGCCAGGCGCCTTTGCGGTGGAAAACGACGTCCCCGGCCGATACCGGGATCTCATTGTCACCGTCGAGCACGATCCCCTGCCCCCGCACGATCAGCGCGAACTCCTCGGCGCCCGGATGGCGGTGCCATTGATGCTCCGCGTGTCCCGGGGCGAAGACCGCGCGCCCGAACACCACATGCTCGGATCCCGCCGCGGTGGCGTCGACGAGGAACTGGACGGTCATCCCTACCCATCCCTGGTCGGGTCCGAGGCCGGGCACGGCTGGCACGTCGCCGATGCCGACACGAAACGAATCCGCCATGTCTCTCCTCACCTGACGTATGTTCAGCGTTGACGTACGTGGTGTTTAGTGACAGTAACTCAGCGGCCTGGTCGGCACAAGGCTCAATTAACAGAACGGTACATAACGGATTGGCCTCCGGGCGAGGTGGCGGGCTGACGGGCTTGGGCCGGGCAACCACAGTACGTTCGTTATAAGAACGAACTTTGGTTTTACGAGCCAGGGAGATGCCGTCCGCTCCGGCGCAGGACACTGGCGGCGTGCTCGCCCCGCAACGGCACGCGGACCGCGTGCGACTCGGGGGCCAGCCTGCGGCCGAGCACGAACCATATCCCCTCGGCGGGCTCGCTGCCCTCGTTGACCAGCAGATGCGGCTCGGTGGAGTCGAAGGCGAGCGCGTCGCCCGGCTGGAGCACGTATTCGTCGAAGCCGACCTGGATCTTCAGCTTGCCGCGCAGCAGGTAAGCGAACTCCGTCCCGCTGTGCCGCATCAGCTTCCCCGATGAACTGGACCGCCCGCCCGGCTCGTAGCTCACGTACATGAAGTCGACAAGGTGCGGGAGCAGGTCGCTGAGCAGCTCCCAGGTAACCCCGGACTCGAGTTCCAGCTTGCGCCGGTCTTCCGGCCGGACAAGCTGGGAGGCGAGCCCGGTCACTGCGAGCGCGGTGGCCGATTGGCGGTCCGCGTCCGCGTCCGCGTCGGAGTGATCCGCGGGTGAAACGTCCACCGTGCCGTCACTCTCGGAGAGCAGCGCGTCGATGGAAAGGCCCAGCTCGGTTGCGATGGCGTAGATCGTGCTCACCGAGGGACGCGTCCGGTCGGTCTCCACCTGGGACAGCATGCTGGCCGACACGCCGACCCGGCGGGCCAGTTCACGCAGCGACAGTTCCTGCTTCTGGCGCTCCCGCCGGATCAGGCTACCCACGTTTACATTCACGGAAGCGCGACCTCACCCCGGTGTCCTACGACGATTAACCAGCACTATACATGGCCCTTGCTGTTCAGCATTCCTTGACAGCCTTGAGGTCAGGACGGTAAGACAGGTCGATGAGGATCGCGCAGACCTTCGGCCCGAACGCCGTCGACTGGGAGAACCGCGTCGATCTGGGCCGGCTCCGCGCGGCGCGGCTGGCCCGGCTGAACGCCGAATTGGAGCGGTCCGAACTGGGCGCATTGCTGAGCTTCGACTTCGCCAACATCCGGTACATGACATCGACCCATATCGGCACCTGGGCAATGGACAAGCTGATCCGGTTCGCGCTGCTGCCCCGCGGCGGCGAGCCGATCGTATGGGATTTCGGCTCGGCGGCCCGCCACCATCAGCTGTACAACCCGTGGCTGGACCATAGCGATGGGCCTGCCACGCCGGAAGGCGCGGCCAGGACCGGCGCGCGGGCCGGCATCTCCACGCTCCGTGGCGCCTTCCACCCGGACGCCGGGATCGCCGAGGACGTCGCCGGGAAGATCGTCGCGGTGCTGCGCGAGCACGGCCTGGCCGGAGAACCGCTGGGCGTCGACGTGGCCGAGATGCCGGTACTCGCCGCCCTGTCCGCGGCCGGGGTAACGGCGGTAGACGGCCAGCAGGTGTTCATGGAGGCGCGGCGGATCAAGACCCGCGACGAGATCACGCTGCTGGCCCAGGCGTGCTCCATGGTCGACGCGGCCTACGGTGAGCTGTACGAATTCCTCCGGCCCGGAGTCCGCGAGAACGAGTGCGTCGGCCTGGTCAGCAAGGTCCTGTACAACCTGGGCAGCGAGTATGTGGAAGGGGTGAACGCCATCTCCGGCGAGCGCTGCTCGCCCCACCCGCACGTGTATTCCGACCGGCTGATCCGGCCCGGTGACCCGGCTTTCTTCGACATCCTGCACAGCTACCTCGGGTACCGCACCTGTTACTACCGGACCTTCGCCGTGGGCAGCGCGTCCCGGGCGCAGCGCGACGCCTACATCCGCTGCCGGGAGTACATCGACCGGGCCATCGCGCTGGTCAAACCCGGCACGACCACGGCCGACATCGTCTCGCAATGGCCGCGGGCGGAGGAGTTCGGTTTCGCCGACGAGACCGCCGCCTTCGGCCTGCAGTACGGGCATGGCGTCGGGCTGTCCATCTGGGAGAAGCCGATCTTCAGCAGGCTCGTGTCGCTGGACCACCCGGAGCCGCTGGAGGAAGGGATGGTCTTCGCGCTGGAAACCTACTGGCCGGCCAGCGACGGCTGGTCCGCCGCACGGATCGAGGAGGAACTGGTCGTCACCGCGGACGGGTGCGAGGTCATCACCAAGTTCCCCGCCGAGGAACTCCTCGTCGCCGGGCCGAAGTACTGGACCGCCGGGGGGTCACTGAACACGCTCCGCGACAGCCAGTCCCACCGCAACACCCCGGCCGGACGCGGCGAGACCCGGACGGCGAACGGGGATGGGTCACCCGCCAGCACAGCGGACAGGAGCGCGCCGTCCGCGAGCCAGGCGCGGTAAATGTCGATGCGGGCTGGTTTCGCCGACCTCGGCACCTTATCTCCGTGCCCACACTGCCCAGCGCCGCGCATCGGCCAGTGTGGTGACCGCCTGTGCCAGTAGTTATTCGTTGGAGATTGCCGTTTTGTGTGAAAACGGCTAGTGTTGTGAACCGATAAACGGTTCAATCGATCCACTAGACGGACCGTCTGATGACGGTCGGGCCCGGACAGCATGATGCTCGATGGCTGGCAGAAGGACCGCGGGATGATCTGGTCGACCAGGAATGCGCGGCTCGCCGGAGCCGCGATGGTGCTCGTGACCACGGCGGTGCTTGCCACGACGTCACCGGGCTTGGGCACGCGCGCGAGCGCCGCCCCGGCCCCGCAAAGCGGTGTTCCAGCCCAGCAGAGCGGTGTTCCGGTGCCGTCGCTGATCGGCCCCATTCCCGTCACTGCGACCTCGCATCCGTTCGGTACCTCAACCGTGGACCTCGCCAGCCACGGGTACATCGAGCAGGAGTTCTTCATGCGGGGCCAGGCGGACCTCTACGACTACGACGCCCATGGTGACGTCGTGGTGACGAACGCGGATGCGCCGTACGAGAACCGGATCATCGTGCGCCGCCCGGCCGACCCGAGACGGTTCAGCGGCACCGTGGTCGTTGAGATCATGAACATGACCAACGGCTGGGACCTGGACCGCATGTGGCTCACCTCGCATGACGAGTACATGCGGGACGGCGACGCCTACGTCGGCGTCACCAGCGCGCCGAACACGGTTGCCGCGCTGAAGACATTCGACCCGGTGCGGTATGCCCCGGTGTCCTGGGCGGACCCGCGGCCGGCCGCGCAGCGCTGCCCGGGCACCGCGCTGAACTCCTCTGCCGATACCGACGGTGGCCTGGTCTGGGATATCTTCAGCCAGGTTGGCGCCGCGCTGAAGAGCGGCGGCCCGGACAACCCGCTGCACGGCCTGCACGTGGCGAAGGTCTATGCCACCGGCTATTCGCAGTCCGGCAGTTACCTGGTCCGCTACATCAACGCGATCAACCCCAGGGCGCACGTCTACGACGGGTTCCTGATCGGCGCGGCGGCCGGCGGGCCGCGTCCGCTGGACAAGTGCTCCGCGCCGATCCCGGTCGCCGATCCGCGTAACATCGTCCGGCCGACCCCGCAACCGGTGATCCGGATTCAGACGCAGACCGATTTCTACATGGACGGGGGTTACTCCCGGCGACCCGATTCGGACGCGCCGGGTGACAAGTACCGGCTCTACGAGGTGCCCGGCGCCTCCCACGCGTACTCGTACACGGCCAGCTTCCAGCCATCACCGGAGGACCTCCAGAAGGCCGGGTTCACCTACACCTACTACAACTGCACCAGTCCCGGGCTGAGCACCGACTTCCCGATGCATTACCTGTTCGACGCGGCGCAGGTGAACCTGGACAAGTGGGCACGCTACGGCACGCCGCCGCCCCACGCGCCCCGTATAGAGGTTGACGCGCAGGGCAACACCGTGCTGGACAAGTACGGCAACGCGCTCGGCGGAGTCCGGACGCCGTGGCTGGATGTGCCGATCGCGACGTACTATCCCAGCAGCACGCCGGCGTCCTGCTTCCTGCAAGGCCAACGGGTACCGTTCACACCGCAGCAGCTAGCCAGCCTGTACCCGGACCATGGCTATTACATCCGGGCGTTCATCGCCGAAACCGTTCGTATGGTCCGCGAGGGATGGCTCACCCCGCCCGACGCCGACGCCGCGATCAACACCGCCGCGAATTCCAGTGTTCCTCGTTGACCGGAGGAGATCCCGATGCTTAACCGAAGGCGATGGCTCGCGCCCGCACGGGTGGCGGTATCGGTGGTCGCGGCGGCGACCATCCTCGGCGGCGGGACCGCGCTAGCCGCCGGTCACGGCACCGTGCAAGGCATATCGCACAGGACGCCCGGTGGTGTTCCGGTACCCGAGATCATCGGCCCGGTTCCCGAGACGGCCAGTTCGTATCCGTTCGGCCGCCCGCCGTTCAGCCTGGCCGCCTACGGCTACGAAGAGCAGGAGTTCTTCGTGAAGGGCGCCGCGAACGTCTACGACTACGATTCGTCCGGGAACGTGGTGATCCGGTACCGGGATGTGCCGTACGAGACGCGCATCGTCGTATACCGCCCGGTAGACCCGGCACGGTTCAGCGGTACGGTGCTGACCGAGATCTTGAACATGACCAACAACTACGACTTCCCGGTCATCTGGGCGGCCACGCACAACGAGATCATGGCCGACAGCGACGTGTACGTCGGCGTCACCAGTTCCCCCAACGCCATCGCGGCGCTGCAGAAGTTCGACCCCGTCCGCTACCGGGACCTGTCGATGGCGGCGCCAGCCGGTGATGCCTGCGCTTCACCGGGCCTCAACTCAACGGCGGCCACGGAAGGGGGCCTGGTCTGGGACATGCTCAGCCAGGTCGGCGCGGCGTTCGCCAGCCACGGCCGGGATAACCCGCTAGGCGGCATCCACCGCCCGGTGCGGGATTACCTGTCCGGATACTCGCAGTCGGGCGGATACCTGCTGCGCTACCTGAACGTGATCAACCCGGTCGCGCACGTTTACGACGGGTTCCTGCTCGGCTCCGGGGTCGGCGCACCCGAGCTGGGCAAATGCGGCCGGGTGATACCGCAGGATTCGCCGCTCAACGTTGTCCGGCCGACTCCGCAGCCGGTGCTCACCGTCAACTCGCAAACGGATTTCCGCGGTTTCGGCGCCGGGACCGACGCGGTGCTGCCGCGTCCGGATTCCGATACCCCGGCCGACAAGTACCGGCTCTGGCAGGTCCCCGGGAGCAGCCACAACTGGAACTACCTCAACTGGTTCCACCCCTCTCCCGCCGACCTCGCGAAGATCGGCGGTGCGATCCCCGCCTACAACTGCGACATCACCCCCGGCCTGAGCGGCAACTTCCCGCAGCAGTACCCGCTGGACAGCGCCCTCGCCGACCTGGATACCTGGGCACGGCAGGGAGTCGCCCCGCCCTCGGCGTCCCGGATCGAGATCGACGCGCAGGGCAACACGGTGCTCGACCACTACGGCAACGCCGTCGGCGGGATGCGGACCCCATTCGTCGACGTCCCAGTCGCGACCTATTACCCGAGCAGCACCTCAGATAACCCTGCGGCAGCCTTCGGCTGCCGCCTGTACGGCCATGTCGTCCCGCTACCGGCCGCGACGCTGAGCCAGCTCTACCCGAATCACATCACATATGTCACGGACGTATACAACGACACCGAGAAGCTCGTCACCGAGCGGTTCCTGACCCGCACCGATGCCACGGTGATCGAAGACGCCGCCAACCTCGCGAGCATCCCCGGCTAGTTCGGCAGCTATCCGCTATCCGCTATCCGCGTTTCAGCTCCGCGGGAGTATGCAGGACATATCCCGGCCTGGTGAGCAGGTTGCTAGCGACTACCTCAGGAGCGGGTCCGCATCCAATTCGACCGCGGCAACGAGCGGGCCGACGGCTAGGAGCAGCATTCCCAGCCGCTGGCCCGCAGCCTTCTGCCGCCGGAGCTCGGTGTAGCTGCGGCGCTGCCGTCCATACACTGGCCTGATGGCGGAGATCAGCACTGCGCGGCTGGTCATGCGCGGCTGGCGGGAGCCTGATCTTGCCCCGTGGGCGGCGATGAACGCCGATCCGGAGGTCCGCCGCTATCTCGGCCCGCTGCTGACCTACGAGCATGCCTCGCCACCTCCGTGCCCATCGAGGGAGCCGCGCGGGCGGTGCTAGCCGTTGCCGGCGCTGCCGCCCACGCCGGGCTGGATGGCGCCGACGCTCAGGTAGATCGGTCCGGGGTGGGTGCAAACCTGGAAGTCGAACAGGGCATCGGTGGCGGTCCGCTCGTCCGGCGGATAGACGCGCAGCTCGGACGAGGTGCTCACGCCGTGGCATCCCGGCGAGTTGAAGATAACCGCGTCGTGGTAGGCCAGCATCGCGTGGGCGGTCGCGCCCGGGTTGAGGATGACCGTGCGCGCAGGCCCGGGCGGGGTAAAAGACTCCCAGCGGGCGGGGCTGCCAAGTTGCTTCCCGTCGCGGTCAAGCGCGGAGACTCCGGGGAAGCCGTGCAGGTAGCAGGCGTGCCCGCTGAAGTTGGTGAACTCAAGCGGGTAATAGATGGTCCCGGCAGCTCCGTCGCCCTGGCTGGCGGCGACCCAGACGCCCAGGCCCAGACCGCTGGGATCGGCGGTACACCGCGGGATCGCGGTCGCGGCGCGGGCGGGCGGCGACGAGGTGGCCGCGAACGCGACCGAGCTCGCGCCAAGTCCCGCGACGGCGACGGCAGCTGCGCCCGCAAGGACCTTGCGGGCAGCGGCGGGCGAGAATCTCATGGCAATCATCCCTTAACGGCACGGATCCGCCGATTGCGGGATGATCCTTATGCCCCTTAAGACTCAGATGCCCGGTGTCTGGTTAGGCTCGCATTCATATACGGTCGATGGCCCGCAAGCGCCATCTGGCGGCGCCAATGAGCGTGGCGGTGGCCGACCCGGGACAAGCACCACCGCCGTTCGGTCGAAATTCTTTTCTTCATACCGAACGACGGTGGTGACTCGCCAGGTCTACGGGCATTGCCGGGGAGGGCCACCGGGGACTATCATGCGGCCGCCTCGCGGGTGCCATCATGGGCCACCCAGATGCCGGTAACAGCGGCCAGGTGCCGAAGTCAGGCCGGTGGCTTGGCATGCTGATCTGAGAGTTCTGTCGGCCTGGACCCGGTGCCCGTCCCGGCGTCGAAGTGGCCGACCGCATCAGATGCCTGTGCGACGAGGCCGGCCATGCCCATCTCAGCGGTGGCGCGGGCGAGGCAGCAAGGCGAACGCGCTCTCCGCAATCGAGGTCAGGCGGGCGGGACTGTTGCCGCACGCGCCTGCGACATCGATCCCGCGGATGATGGTCCACAGAAGGTGCGCAAGGTCGTCGGGATCCGCGTCGGGGTCGATGTCGCCGTTGCGCTGCGCCGCTCGCACACACTCGGCCACCGCCGTCACGACCACCGAGAAGCAGTCGTTGGCCAGGCGTTCCACCTCGGGGTCGGAGGCGCCGACCTCCAGGGCCATCTTGGCGGCGAAGCAGGCCGCCGCCGCCCGGTCA
>JAFARZ010000097.1 GCA_019245115.1 Streptosporangiaceae bacterium
GAAAAGGTGCCGGAAACCGGCGCCCTATCCTCCGCGAAGCCCTTTTCTTCCACGTCGTCCACCGCAGCTGCCGTCACATAACGGCCATATCAGGACAAAATCGGCACCCGCCACGACACGCCGCAGACTCGATTTGTTTTGGAACGCGCGCACATAGTCCTGCAAAATCACCACGAGACGTAAATCAACCGCACGAGTGAGCGATTTCATGGTGGCATAGGGGACGAAGCGGGCAGGCGGCCGGCTAAGTGGCACCGGGAAGCAGGCCGGCGTCACGGAGTGCTTCTGCAGGACCTGGTGGACACGGCTTCGCTCGAAACCCAGTTGCGCGACAGCCTCTATTCGTACATTGAATTTCCAAGTAGCATGGATGTTCCGTCTTAATCCGCATCCTGTTCGGGACTTATTGAACATTCAGGGCAATCCGGCGGTCGCAGTGTGAGCGCCTCGCGGAACGCGTCGATAACGGATCGATAGTCGAATAGGTGGTGATTGAATGTCTGCGGAGGCAGCTGTGGGTGGGGTTCGCCGACGCTGCATTTGATGACCTGACCGCCGGATGGATCGCTTGTGGCGTCAGAGTATTCCTGACCTGTTCTGATCCGCCGACTCCGAATTACGACCGCGCATTGGCGGGATATTTCCGGGCGCGCGGAGAATGAGTATTCTTCATTTGTGATGGGGAGCAGGAGCCTGTTGCAGTTGCGTCTGCTCTTGGTGGCGTGCTTGGTGTTCGCGGTGGTCCTCGGGATGGTCGCGACGGTGGTGGTGGCGTCCAGGTCGTCGGCCACCGACCGGTTCACCACGTACGCCGAGCCCCTCGTCGTCGATCTGCAGCAGCTATACACGGCGCTGGATGATGCGGACGCGACGGTGGCCGCGGCATACCTTTCGGGGCCGGTGATCGATACCGCGCGGCGCGATGAGTACGACGCGGACATCGCGCGTGCCGAGTCGTTGCTTACGGCCATTACGCGCGCGGTGGCTGGTGACGACGCTGCGTCGGCGCCGCTGGCGGCGATTGCCGCGCAGGTGCCGGTCTATACCGGCCTGGTGGCCACGGCACAGACCGCCAACCGGCAGGCGACGGTGCCGCAGCCGCTGGGTATCGCGTACCTGAATGAGGCCTCCACCCTGGAACGACTCACTACCTTCCGCGAGACAGTCTCACAGCGCGTCCACGCGCGGATGAACGACATCGCCGGCGGCCGGGTCGCGGCTCCGGACCAGCTCTCGCTCGTCGCCACGCACCTGCTCGCCGCCCTGATCAACCACGAATACCAGCACGACCAGTGGATCAGCGAAGTCCGCTCCGCAGACCTCGGCCGCCCCCTTCCGCCCGACCCGGACACCGATCGCCTGACCCGCCTCGACGGATACCTCGTGCTCAACGCGTTCGTCTAGGCAGTTGGGTCGGGGTTGGATGCCGCTAGGGGATGGTTGGCGCAACGTGCCCCTGGGGTGGGGGTGGTTGGCGCAACGTACCCCTAGACCGATGTTCTGTCTTAATCCAGATCCCGTCCGGGCTTTACCCGGGAATTCAGCTCAAACGCGCGACTTCGATCCGGACCTGCTCGCGGAAATATTTGTCATGAGCGAAAGGCTGCCAGAGGCCCATGAGAAGTGCCCGGCACGCCATCCGAAGCAGAACCATAGCGCGACCGCAGCACTCATGATCCCGATCGTAACCGTAGCATTTAAATAGTAAATCCGTAGCGCTTGCCGCAATGATGGCCGTGTCATGGCACCCCGTAAGGAAGCGGTTCCTAAAGGATCACTTGAGAGGAACGGGAAATTGACAAGACCATCGCGCAACCTCCTCATCCTGATCATCAGCGCTTGCGCTCTGGTGTTCTCCGTGCAGCGGGCCAGAAAGGAATACCTCAGTGCAAGCTAACTCCCAAAGGAGACTCATGCTGCCGTATCGGCACCGGACCATAGGCACGCAAATGACACGCGGTGCCGGCTACTTGCCGCGACGGGTCAGGTGGCGGGCACGCATCATGATCGCCGCCGGCACCGCGATCGTCGGCGTCACGCTGACCGCCGCGGCCCCGCAGGCGCACGCCGACGGCGGCACCGGCCTCCTAGGCGGCTTCGCGGCCGAGGCTAATAACGGCGACCTGACGACACTGGTACCCGGCAGCCCGGTCATCGGTCCCGACGACACCGGCCTGGGCATGGCCATCGGCACCAGCCCGTCCATCGCCTCGGTACCAACCAGCCAGAACTACCGGATCGCGTTCGAGGCCAATACCAGCAACCTGTGGGTCGCTGGCCCGGGGATCACCTCCGGGAACACCGGGCTGGGCATGCCTCCCTGCGTCCGCACCAGCGGTCTCGCCTGCACCAGCCCCAGCATCGCGGTCCGGACCAATGGCAACTATGTGGTCGCGTTCATGGCCAACACGGGGGATCTGTGGTTCACGGGCCCGGGGATCGGCTCCGTGGACACCAGGCTGGGCGTGGCCGGCGACACCAGCCCGAGCATCGCCGCCCTGCCCAACGGCGAGTATGTGGCCGCGTTCCAGTCCGGCAGCAACGACGATCTGTGGTTCACGGGCCCGGGGATCGGCACCGTGGATACCGGGCAGGTCATGCTCTCGGCCACCAGCCCCAGCATCACCGTGCTGAGCAACGGCGAGTACGTGGCCGCGTTCCAGAACAGGTTCGGTGACCTGATGGTCGCGGGCCCGGGCCTGGCGTCAAGCCCCGTGGACACCGGGCAGTTCATGGCCAACCGCACCAGCCCCAGCATCACCGGCGTGCCCAACAACCAGAACGGCTACCAGATAGCGTTCCAGGGCCACAACGGCTCACTGTGGACCACCGGAGCGCTTGGCACCGGAGACCTCGGTCAGGGTATGCGGGCCGGTACCAGCCCCAGCATCATCAACATAGAATTCTCGACCTCACTGCCTAATCCGCCAGGCGGGGTACCCGGCGAATACCTCGCCTTCGACATCGCGTACCAGGGCTCTAACGGCGACCTTGTGCACGAAACGGACAGCCTCCCCGGCTCCAGCATCGTTCCCAGCATCATCGACACCGGCCTTGCCATGAACGCGCAATCCAGCCCCAGTAACGCCCCATTCTCCTTCTGATCCCTTGCGTCATCAGCAGTAACCGCGTGGACCCGGCCGTGCCGGGTCCACGCTTTTCCGCTTGTTCAGGCGGCACCGGTGGGCGAGGACCTCGCCACGGCGAGGACACGCGCGCCACGGCGAGGACCCGCGCCCACGGCGGAGAGCCGGCCGACGGCCGCCCGCCAGGTCCGTCACCAGGGCGCTAAAGAATCCCGAAAAATCCGTAAATAGCGCGCGGCACACACTGTATCCATGCGCCGGACCAGATACCGGCGGGCATCCATACGGGGGGCATCCATACGGGGGGCATCCATACGGGGAGGAAGCCGGTGCACATCAAGGTACTGGGACCGATCGAGGTGTTGCGGAATAACCGGGTGATCCGGCTGGCCGGCCGGGGCCAGCGAACGCTGCTCGCGGCCCTGGCCCTTGAGCATGGCCGGGTCGTGACCATGGACCGGCTGATCGACATTTTGTGGGGCGCCGCACCGCCGGCTAGCGCCCGGACGAGGATCCAGGCGCACATATCGGCCATGCGCCAGGCCATAGACCAGCCGACCCGGAGCGGAGCCGGGCCGTTGCTCACGGTGTCCGCCGGGTATGCGTTGTCCGATGATGGCGTCGAGAGCGACCTGACCGTGTTCGACACGCTGACCGCCAGCGGCCGGGCAGCTTCGGAGTCGGGCCAGCACGCCACCGCGGCCGGCCTGTTCGCCGCCGCCCTCGCGCTCTGGCGAGGGCCCGCGTTCGCGGATGTCACCACGCCCGCGATACGGGCAGCGGCTGGACCGGTCGATGAGCGCCGGCTGCTGGCTGTCGAGGCCAAGGCCGAAGCCGACCTGGCCATCGGCCGCTGCGAAACGGTGGTGGCGGAACTGTCGGGCTGGCTGATCGCGCTGCCGCTGCGCGAGCGGCTGCGCGCATTGCTGATGGTCGGTCTCTACCAGCTGGGCTGCCGTACCGACGCGCTGAACCTTTACCTCGAGGGACGGCAGGCCATGATCGCCGAACTCGGTCTTGAGCCGAGCCCGCAGCTGCGTGATCTGCATGAACGCATTCTGACCGGCGACCGCGCGCTGCATATCATGCCGGGTGACCGGTCCTTGCCCGGCGTGTGGTCGCGGCCATTTTCAGCGATACGCGCTCGGCGCCGGTGAGACGGTACTGGGTCTGGTAAAGCTTGAGTGCGTGTTTCCAGGCGTCGTGGGCCTGGCCGCGGTGGTTGAGGGTGAGGTGGGTTTCGGCGAGGTGGTCGAGGATGTCGGCCTCGGTGTAGGTGTCGCCGTCCTCGCGGCTCTGGGCTAGAGCTTGGTGGTAGTAGCCAAGGGCCCGGTCGTAGTCGTGGAGATGATGGGCGATGAGGCCGAGGGTATCGAGTGTGGAGGCGTCCCTGCCGTGGCCGGGCCGGTGCCGGCGGTGCAGTACGAGGGCGGACTCACAGCTAGCCTGAGCCTCGGTGTAGCGGCCCAGGCGCATCTGAATCCAGCCCATGAGGTTGAGCGTGTTCGCCTGCCACACGGGATCGTTCACGGTCTGGAACAGGCGCAGAGCGCGATAGGCGTGGCCGGATGCCTGATGCTGGTCGCCGTGCTGGTCCCACGCGAGTGCTGTGAAGTAGTGCACGCGTGCCTGGCTGAGCATGTCGCCGGTCTGTTCCGCCAGGGTGACGGCGTGGCGGAGGTGGTCGAGGGCGTCGCTGTTCTCGCCGGCCTGGATGTATGCTCGGGCGAGATTCTGGTGGGCCAGGGTAAGCACGACCGGATCGTCGGTTCGTTCCGCGGCGGCCAGGGCGAGCCGCCAGATCGCGGCCCGGTCGCGCAGGTGTCCCCGTCGGCTGTGGTATCGGTCCATCGTCCAGGCCAGCAGGCAGACCTGGAGATCCCAGCCGTGCGAGAAAGCCAGTTGCTGGATGGTCAGCAGGCGATCGTACTCCTGGTCGAACCAGGCGAATGCCGCGGGAGAATCGGGTATTGGCTGCGCCGTGACTCCGGCCACGGGCTCGGGCAGCCGGACCGGGCTGCGCTGAAGCGGTGCGAGCAGGCGGTGGCCGCCGACGGCGGTGTGCAGGTAGTGGTCCAGTGTCCGGCGCAGCGCCCGGTGACGTTCGTCGTCGTTGTCGTGGGCGCGGCCTTGTTCTATCGCGTAGGTCCGCAGCAGATCGTGGAAGGCATAGCGGCCGGGGGCATGCTCGCTTAGCAAGTGAACAGCGGTCAGTTCGTCCAGTGCGATGCGTGCCTGGCCGGGGATGGTGGCCGTGAGGCTGGCGGCGGCCGGGACGGTGATGTCAGCGCCCGGGTGTACCCCCAGCAGCCGGAACATCCGCGCCGACTCGCCACCGAGTGTGCGATAGGACCATGAGAACACGGTCCGGGTGTTCGCGGCCGTATCCCCGGCGTCGAGCGCGTCGAGCCGTTGGTGAGCTTCACGTACCTCGACGGCCAGGGCGGCGAGGGGGACATTGGGGTGTGCGGCGGCGCGGACGGCGGTGATGTTCAGCGCCAGCGGCAGCCGCGCGCACAGTTCGATCAGGTCATCGACGGCGGCGGGTTCGGTGGCGACGCGTTCGGCGCCCAGCCGCCGCGCGAGCAGGGCACGGGATTCTTCGAGGGTGAGCAGATCCAGGGTCACCGGGTGGGCGCCCTGCAGGGCGACCAGGCTGGTGAGGCGGTTCCGGCTGGTGACCAGCACCAGGCATCCCGCCGCCCCGGGTAGCAGTGGCCTGACCTGTTCGGGGTCGCGGGCGTTGTCCAGCACGATCAGCATTCGCCGCCCGGTGAGCAGGCTACGGTACAACCCGGTCTGTTCTTCCAGATCGGCGGGGATCTGGGGCGACGGCACGCCCAGTGCGTTGAGGAACCCCCGGATCGCCGCCGTGGCCCGCATGGGCGCGCCCGTCGGGTCGAAGCCGCGCAGGTTCACGTACAGCTGCCCGTCGGGAAACTGGTCGGCGTGCTGTTGGGCCCAGTGGACTGCCAGGGCGGTCTTGCCGACTCCCGCGGTCCCGTCGATCACCGAGATCACCACCGCACCACCGGTACCGCTGACCTGCCCGGCCAGGTTGTTCAGGGTCTTGAGCGACTCGGCGCGGCCGGTGAAGTGCGCGATTCCGGCCGGAAGCTGCCGCGGTACCACCACGCCTTGCTGAGGAGGAGGCGGGGGAGCGAGGGCCTGATCGTTGGTAAGGAGCTGCTGATGCAGGCGTTGCAGCGGTGGACCGGGATCGGCGCCGAGCTCGTCCGCCAGGTGCTCACGTAGCTGCCGGTAATGGTGCAGTGCGTCGGCCGGGCGACCGCTACGGTACAGCGCGAGCATCAGCTGGCCGGCCAGCCGCTCGTCCAGCGGGTACTGCTCGGCCCAGGCGTACAGCCGGGCCAGCAGCCCCCCGTGCCGCCCTTGCCGTAGCTGAAGATCCGTCAGGTCACGCTCAGCCGCCTGCCGCTCCTTGTCCAAGGTGACACGCACGGCGTTGATCCACGACGTGTCCAGTGCACTCAGTGCTTCCCCGTGCCAGAGCGCCAGGGCCCGCTCGAACAGCGCTATCGCATCGGTGTCCCGGGCGGTGGCACGTGCCTGGCTGATCAATGCGCGGAACTGGTGCACGTCCACGTGCTGCTCGTCTACCTCGATCAGGTAGCCGCCCGACTGCCGTGCGAGCGTCACCTCGTCCACGCTGGCCAGCGCACGCCGCAGCAGGGACACATAGATCTGGACTGCCCTGCGCGGATGATAAGGAAGAGGGCCATCACCCCACACCCGCTCCACGAGCTGATCGGCCGACACCGGCCGGTTGGCTTCCAGCAGCAGCACCGCCAGCACACAAGTTTGACGCGCCGCGCCGACATCCACGAGCCGCCCGCCCGCGCGGACCTGCACTGGCCCCAGCAGCCGGATCTCCGCTGCTGCCCCGCTCATCCGCACCACCTAAGTGAATATGCGCTTTGACGGAACCGCATAAAAGGGTACTAGTGCGTGACAACCTCGGCGAGTTGCACAATCTCATGCCGTGATACCACCGTCCGTTCGTGATAAAGGTCTTTTTGAACGAACGGGCGGTGGTATCACTTCCTAGGCTCTAATCGACCGATGGGAATCGAACGCCTTCCAGGCGTGCGGACATTTCCCGGTAGCGGTTAACGGGCACCAGGTGGACGCCGTCGAAGGCGCCGCTGTCGCGGAGCCGGGTGATCTGCTGGCATGCGGCCTCGACACCGGCCATCTTGTCGCGGGCGACCTTGTCGGCGAGCCAGCCGGGGATCTCGATGTCGGGGATGGCGGCGGCCAGGCGGCGGGCCATGGCGGCGCTGGCCAGGACCATGACGCCGGCGTAGACGGGGATGTCGGCCGGGTTGGCGTCGCGCCAGCGCAGCTGGGCGTCGGCGGAGTAGCTGACCTGGCTGAAGATGAAGTCGGCGGCGTGCTTCCACCGGGGCAGGGGCCGCAGGCTGGCGGCGGCGCCGATCCGCCAGGGCGGGACCCCGGAAGGCCGGGTTGGTGGTGCAGGAGCGTGCCTCCTCGATCATGGAGCGGACCGTCAGTTCGCTGGTCCGGCCGCCCGAGGCGGGCTTGTCGCCGTAGACGAACAGGAACTGGCTGACGCCGTAGGCGGCGGCGGTGAGCAGGTCGCGGCGGAAGCCGAGCATACGCCCATTAGGTTGCGGTCGCGGGAGTTGAGGCAGGCGATGGCGTGCCCGCCCATGGCCACGGCAACAACCTCACCCAGGCGCCCGCGGGCGGGGCGGCCGGCGGCCCGGACAACCTCGCGAACGCGACCGCGGCGCCGGTCACGGTCGGCGGTCACAAGGCTTACGGCGTCTTCGTGGCGCCCGGGACCGGGTACCGCGACGACCGCACCTCGGGCATCGCGACCGGCGATCAGTCCGAAGGCGAGTACGCGATCTTCGACGGCACCCACTTCAACGGCGGCTGCTGTTTCGACTACGGCAACGCCGAGACCAACAACAGGGACAACGGCAGCGGCCACATGGAGGCTGTCTACTTCGGGAACATCAAGGTCTGGGGCTTCGGCTCCGGCAACGGCCCCTGGATCATGGCCGACATGGAGAACGGCCTGTTCTCCGGCGTGAACCAGCACCTGAACTCCGGCGACCCGACCATAAACTTCCGGTTCACCACCGCGATGATCGAAGGCGGACCGAACCACTGGGCCATCCTGGGCGGCAACGCGCAGTCCGGCGGCCTGTCGACGTTCTACAACGGGGCGCGTCCCAACGTGGCGGGTTACAACCCGATGCACAAGGAAGGGGCGATCATCCTCGGCATCGGCGGCGACAACAGCAAGACCGCGGCCGGTACCTTCTACGAAGGGGTGATGACCTCCGGTTTCCCGTCAGCCGCCACCGAGAACGCGGTGCAGGCCAACATCGTCGCCGCCCGTTACTAGTGCCGTCTGTCTACGTTTGCCCGGTTGGTATGCGGTGAGCCTGCTGGACCGCAGGGGGCTGGTGCCGGCAGCACAGGCCTCGCGTGCGGCCAGCCCGCCGGCGGCCGGCCCGGTGCCATCCGGCTGACTACGATTTCCTGAGCCGAAAATATTTTCGGCTCAGGAAATTGGCTTCAAAAAAACGGCACGTCTCCGGCTGCCCCGCACCGGATCTACGGGGCGGACGGGGGCCAACATAACCGGCTAAACCCCGCAGTGATCACGTGGCGAGGATCGCGTCGGCGATTTCGCCGGTGCGCTGCGCCAGCCATGCCCCGATCAGATCAATGACGGGCTGATCGTCGTACGCGCGGCTCCATGCGTCATCCTGTGCGCTGAAGTCTTCGATCCGCAGCCCGTCCTGGTAGGGGCCTGCAACGCCGTATGGCGGGCTGGGCGCCGCGCGCAGTGCGTCCAGCCGGTCGGCCACGGCGTCGAAGGCCGCGGCAGCGTCCCGTTGCACGACGGCAAATTCCACCGCGCCCATCGCGTCGAAGTCGCCGGCCGTCGCGCGAGCGATCGGCGCATACCCGTTCCAGAAGTACTGGTAGTACCCGCCGTTCTGAACCTGGACCTCTGCGACCCAGGTTCGCCACGGCGCGGCCAGCAGCCGCGGTACCGCGTCGAGAAACGCCAGGTCGCGGCCTGCTGCCTGCCCAAGATCGTCGACGTGAGAGATCACTGCGAGCGTCGCGTCCTCGCTCCACGAACCCGCCCACGATCTGACGTCGCGGGCGAGCGCTGTCACATCCGCCATGCCTGCATCGTCGCGACCCAGGATGAACGCCTGATGACGCAAAGGCCGCAAAAATGTCTGGTTCTTCCTGCTCGACGGCACATGGTTCCCCGCTCAGCCTTGAGCCAACCCCGTGAGCGAGTTAAGCGTGACTCGCGTCAGGCTCGGCGGAGGCTGGACAGCAGCGCCTCCTCAAGCTCTGCGAACCGCGGTGTGCTCAGGCATTCGGGGCCCCGTGGTCTGGGCAGGTCCACGTTGAGAACGCAACGCACCCTGGCTGGCCTGCTGCCGAGAACGTAGATGCGGTCTGACAGAAGCAGTGCCTCCGGCACGTCGTGGGTGACGAGGACCACCGTCCAGTGGAACTGCTCCCACATGCTGGCCAGCCACAGCTGCAGCTCGGTACGGGTCAGGTAGTCCAGCGCCCCGAACGGCTCGTCCAGCAGCACGACCTGGCGGCCCTGGACGATCGTGCGCAGCAGCGCAACCCGCTGCCGCACGGAACTCAGCGGCGAAGCGGCCGTCAAGGCGCAGGCCGCAGCCCAGCTGAACGCCCTGGAGCACCCTGACGGCACCGATGGTGCCATCGGCACGCTCGAATCGTACAAATTGCCTTGGAGGGCGGCACCGATGGCCCCATCGGTGTTCTCGCGGCGGCCGCTTCATCTGACCGAGCGGGGCTTCCAAACAGGTTCTAAGGGAATCGGGGGTGCTTGTGGGTCTGCCAGTCGTAGACGGCGTCGGCCTTGGAGTACGTCCACTCGGGGTCCAGGAACTCGCTGGTGATGTGGGCGACCGCGGCCGGGTCCTCGACGTAGTAGCCGTCGTCCTGCAGGAAGGCGGGGTAGGCGTTCTTGGAGCCGATGAAGAACACCTGCCCGTCGACCACGATGAGCTTGCTGTGCAGGGCGTAGAGGCAGGCGTGGCCGCCGCAGGTGCCGCCGGTCCACGCCGCCAGGTCGCTTGAGCGCAGCGACGCGTACTGGAGGGTCCTGTCCATGACCTGCTCGGCCGACGCGAGCGATCCGGTCTGCAACGCGATCCGTTTGCGCAGCAGGTCCGAAAACTGGCTCATGTTCTTCATGTCGGAGTAGTTCGTGACCCCGGGAGTGGAGATCACGATGCGGACCTTCACGCCCTGGATCATCTTGGTGGCCAGCGTGTCCAGCATCCGCAGGTAACCGAGCGGTTGCTTGGACGCTATCGGCCCGGCGATGTAGAGGCACCCGCCGTACAGGTCCTGCTGCGAGAACGTGACCGACTGCCTCGCCGTCGCGACCATAGCCAGCAGCGCCGTCTCCTCCGGGTTCACCGTCCAGTAGTCCCGGGCCTGGGCCGCGTAGGGGGCGGGGCCGTTGGCCAGGTCCTTGTCAGCTCCGTGAATGTCGCACTTGGCGTCCTGGACCTGCCGGACGGGCGGCAGCCGGAAATTAGAGGCCGGATCCTTGGCCTTGATGCCCACGCCCAGGCCGCCGACCTCCAGCATGTCCAGGTGCCCGGCCTTCTCGGGGGGGAGCGGCGGGAGGGTGGCGACGCACGTACCCTTCGGATATACCGACGCGCCCTCGTCGGCGAACTTGGAGTAGGTGATGTGCGCGCACGCCCATCCCCACAGCTGGTTGATGAAGTACGTGGCTGAGGCCGCCGCCGGGCCCCGGACGGCCATCATGATGTCGGTGACCGGGGTGGGCGTGGTCACGTACTGCCCGGTGAATGCGTTCACCCCTCCGGTGATCACCGTCCTTCCGTCGACCACGATCAGCTTGGAGTGATTCCAGGACGGCGTGTAGTTCGCGCGCGGGCGCTTCCCGGCAGTTGAGGTGGTCATCACCGCGAGCTGGAAGGTGATGTTAGAGGCGTCCGCGCCGATCGCATTCTTCAGCCCCGACAGCCACCGCTCTACGCCGCTGGCCGCCTCGAACAGCGCCGCGCCGGACAGGATCCGCACCCTGATGCGGTGGGTGGCGGCCGCCTGCCGCAGTCCCAGCGCGATCGCCGTCTCGAACGCCCAGTCCGGCATCGGGTCGCAGCCCGCCAAACCGAAGGGGATGTTCGGGCAGCCCAGCGTCGTAATGTCAACGCTGTAGGTCGCCGCCGCGATATTGCTGGTGATCTTGTCCAGGAGGCGTACGGTGCCCGGCCGCTGGAAGAGCGGGCACGGGTTGGTGCCCCAGCACTGCGGTGTCTGCAGCAGCCAGTCGCCGGTCGAGTCGTCCAGCTTGTTACCGCGGGTCCGTTCCCACACCTGGTGCTCCAGGCCCGGCGACACGTTCTTCACCGCGGCCTCGATCTGGTCCAGGTAGGGGCTCACGTCCTCGACCGCGCCGATGTCACAGGGATGGCCGCGGCGCACACCGCGCTGATCGATGCCGTCGTCGGCGGCCGGGCAGGTGTCGCCGCCCGAGGCGAAGGCCGGGCTGCCCGGCGCCGGCGCCTCGGTGCGGGTGGGCCCGCCGTTGTCGGCGAGCGCGCCGAGCTGCGGGTCGGTGTTCTGCAGGTCGGTACCGGCTGTGAAGTGGCAGGAGGTGCCGGTGTCGAGGTTGTGCCCGCCGTCGGTGAGCGGGCCCTCCAGCAGGCACCCGGAGGCCATGATCGTGTCGGTGATGGTCAGCGACCCGGTCTCGCTCTCGATGTCGGCGCCGTTGTTGCCGCTGTTGCCGGAGAACGTGCTGGAGGTGATCGTGGCGGCCGAACCGGGGCGGATGATGATGCCGCCGCCGACGCTGCCGCCGGTGCCCACCGCGGTGTTGCCGGTGATGGTGCTGTTGGTCACGGTCAGCCCCGCATCGGCCCAGAACGCGCCGCCGCGGGCGTCCACCCCGCCGCCGGGGCCCTCGGCCCGGTTCCCGGAGATGGTGCTGCGGATAACCGACAGGCTGCCGTGCGCGAGAACCGCCCCGCCGATTCCCGGCGTGCCATTGCTGACCGGGCTGTCGAAATTGCTGACCGTCAGGTCCTTGAGCGTCAGGCTGCCGCCGGCCAGCACGACGGCCATCCGGAACTGCGGGGCCGCGCCGCTGCGCGTGATGGTCGCGCCCTTGCCGCTGATCGTGATGGCGCCGGTGACGACCGGGAGCCCGTTCGGACCCTCGCCGTTGTTGTTGATGCTGTTCAGCGTGTACCGGGCGCCGGCCGCGAGCACGATCGTGTCGCCGCCGGAGCCCGCCGGGCAGGCGTCCACCGGGCGGTGGGTGTTGGCCGCCTGGATGGCCTCCTCCAGCGAGCAGTTTCCGTCGTTGACCGTCTCGTCGGCCGTGGTCGTGACGACGATGGTGGTGCCGGCGTGCGCCGCCGGCGCGGCGGCCACGCCGAGCGCCGCGGCGCTGAGCAGCGCCGTGGCGGTGAGCAGCGCCGTGGCGGCGGCGCTGAACCGGGCTCGGTGCAAACCCCCTGAGGCCGGGATTTTCCGCAGAAACTGATACTTTCCTGAATGTGATGGGCGTATACGCGCATCGTCGAATTGATTACCCATCATGCGAACCTGCTTTCCTGGAAACGAGGGCCAGCCTCCGGGGGTGTTCCAGCAAAGAAAGAATCGCACCGGATGATTAACTGGTCAACCCTGCGTAAACGCAAAAATAGGAAAATCACATTGGCCCAGAATGTGCCAGATTTATCAGATTATGCCTTTTAGGATCGGCGCCTCGCGCCTCGGGCCCGGGGCTTATGGCGCCTTTGGACATAGCCCGGGCCCTGAGCCCGCGCCGGGTCGGCAAGCCGCTCTTCGGCCCGCTGACCGGCTGCCATGGGGCGCGCCGATTAATCACACAGCCGATTAATACCGTACCGGTGCTCCTGCATCGTGCGATGTAGCCCTACATCGGCGGGGGGACCATCCCGACGCGCGAAGATCCTCCGCCTGGGCGACGCCGCCGACGGGTGGACGGGCCTAGAGTGCCAGCCACGTAATCCCGAGTATCACGTATCACCGCGGCCGGCAGTCCGCGCGGCGGGCCACTCAGATTACTGCGGTAATTCGGGGCTATGCGGTGACTTTGGTGCACTATGGTGCACCAAAGTCACCACGAGGCCCGAATCAACCACAAAACTCGCCTAGCGAAATCCAGTGAAAGGGACAAAAGCTGCACGTCCAGCGGGTCCAGCCCGCTACTTGACCGGCGCTCTAGCGTTCTCACTGAGCACGACGACCAACGCCGAGATCGCCGGGACGCTCGGCCTGTCGGAGGCGACCGTAAAGACGCACGTCAGCCGCATCCTGCCCAAACTCGAGCTCCGCGACCGGGCCCAGATCGCGCACCGATGAGTTTCCCGCGCCGAGCCGGTCTAGACGCCGGAGACCAACTGACGGAAGGCTGGCGCCATGCGGAAACTGATCTACGGCATGAACCTGACCCTGGACGGCTATATTGCCGCGGCCGGCGACGACATCGGCTGGAGCGGGCCGCCGAGCGACGAGCTGTTCCAGTGGTGGCTCGACCAGGAGCGGGCGAGCGGCCTGTCGCTGTACGGGCGCAAGCTGTGGGAGACGATGAGCTCCTACTGGCCGACCGGCGAC
>JAFARZ010000267.1 GCA_019245115.1 Streptosporangiaceae bacterium
CGGGCGGCCATATCGATAGTGGGCGGCAGAGCCGAGGTAGATGGTCGGGTCATACGGCACCGCACCAGTGTCCCCCCGTCCACGACCACTGCGCGACCGTTGAGAGCGCCAGGCAGCCATCTGGCGGCCCGTACCCGCCGGTCCTTATCCCCGGTCACGGGCCGCTTCTGCGCTCGGGATGAGTCGGCGCGAAATGCTGGGGGAACGCCAGGTTGCGGCACCGCTGATGGCGCGGCGCGCCACATACGGGGCATTCAGACTGGCTCACCGCCGGTTCCAGCCGGGCGAGGGTGTCGGCATCCAGCTTGCGGGGTTCCGGCTGAGCGGGAAGCCTCAGCGGCCCTCGCCATGCCAGTTCGGACACGAAACGCTGGTACTCGCGTTCGCACTCCTCGCACCGGCAGCCTCGCGCCCAGGCCAGCACTGTGCCGTGCGGCGGCAGCGCGGGCGGCAGGTTGGCCCATGCGGTCATACGTCCACGGTAGGACAGCGGTTTCTCCGGTTGATACGACGAGATGACCAGGAGGAGCGGCGCAGAACATCCAGTCCGGCGTCTTACTGGATCTGCCGGGGCACGCCGTTGACGGCGGCAGATCCCCGGCGCTGGTGTCTGACCTGGGCGTCGCCGTGCCAGGATGAGGTATGCGCGTTCAGCGATTCCGGGCCCGCATCGCCGCGATCTCCGGTGGCCGCGGAGTTATCGCGGTTCCGTTTGACCCGGACGAGATGTGGGGCGCCAAAGCTGAGCATCCGGTAAGCGGCACGATCAACGGCAGGCCTGTGCGCGGGACGATCACGCCGGGCAGCAGCGGATGGGAGTACATCCTGAGCCCGATGCGGATGCGCGATCCTGTCATCGCGGCTAGCGGCGATGTGGTCGTCGAGCTGGCGCCCGAAGGCCCGCAGCGCGGCGACCTTGCCAGCGACATCGCTGCGGCGCTGGAGGCTGACCCGGCCGCTGCCGCGTTCTTCGATACCCTGGCTCAGTTCTACCGCAAGGCCTATCTCCGCTGGATCGACGCGACCACCCGCCGGCCGGACCTGCGTGCCGCGCGCATCGCTGAAGTCGTCAGCCTGCTCGCGGCCGGCATCAAGGAACGACCACGTTCGCCGCAGCAGCCCGCCAGCCGGACGAACCACCCGAAGTAGTGCCTGCACGGCAGGTCGATGAGCACGCCCGTCACGGTTGTCTACATACACTGACGGGCATGGCATGCCGCATCAGTGAGCTGGTCATCGACGCCGCCGACCCCGACCGGCTCGCCGAATTCTGGAGCAAGGTCCTCGGCTATGTCGAACTCGGCCGAGAGGACGACGGAAGCATCGAGATCGGGCCGCCCGGCGCCGGCTTCGGCGGCCCGCAGCCCACCCTCGTCCTCAGCCCCAGCAGCGACCCGAGGACCGGGAAGCTCCGACTGCACATCGACGTCAATGCCACCGACCGCGACCAGGACGCCGAGCTGGAGCGGCTGCTCGCTCTCGGCGCCAGGCCTGCCGACGTCGGCCAGGTCGGCACCGAGAGCTGGCACGTCCTGGCCGACCCAGAAGGCAACGAATTCTGCCTCCTGCGCACCCGGCTCCAGCCCCTCTGACCACGTGCGTCCTGGCGCCAAGCCGCTCGGCCGTTCGAGTCAGGCCGGGGTTTGCTCGTCGGTGTCGTCCTGCCGCGCTTGGGAGACCCGCACCAGCCGGCCAATCACCGACTGTTCTACTTCCGTTTCACCTCGTGATGGAGAAGCGTACCCAGCGGGTGAAAGGACAGACCCTCGCCGAGCGACCATGATGATGGCTGGCAGCCTGGTCCGGCGTACGTACGGTGTGCCGCCAGCGAGCCGCCGACAATGCTCCCACTTGCGGGATGCTGGCGCCCGCCATCATCGCCATAACAGCGAGCACCACAAGGGGGAGGCGCAGACGCGCGCCGGCGATCAGGCCGGAGACGGCGATGACAAAGACGGTTACCGAGCAGGGCAGGATGCGCCGCTGGCCGCGATCCTCCACCAGTCGTGCGACCTGCGGCCCAGCAGTCGCCTCCGCCAGGGCGAACACTGCTGTCGTGACACCTGCCGCAGCGAATGATCCGGTCGCACCTCGGACCGCCCACAGCACCGCGAGACTCGTCATCGCGACTCCAAGCCTCGCGACCGCGGCCGTGCCGAAGAAAGCCGCCGCGCCGGGCAGGCTCGCCACGGCGCGATAACGCGCCACTCCACTGCGAAAATGACCAAGCAGACCTGTATTGCCACGTTGGCGTGGCATAGGGAGCCGGTACCTTCCCGTGCGAACGGGTTTGACGAGCCGCCAGACAGGTCGGACTGGGCCATCGGCTCGCGCCACGCACCCGGAGGGTGCCATCGCACGTCCTTCGGCGTCCGCACGGACGCCCGCACGCAGTATAACGACCTATATACAGAGGGTGTGGGCGGATGCCCTGGCCTCCAGCTCGTCGGGGACGCGCTCCCCGGACGGGCCCGGGGTACGGCTGGGGATGCCCGCCAGCCCGACCGGGACCTCACGTCTAGACAGGTGCGTCACACGACACGGCAGCGTGTCGGCGGCGTGCGGCCAGGGCGCCGAACGGCCACACAACCCGGCGCCGCGCCTCAGGCTTGACCTGGGCCATCCTGCTGACTCGCTCTTCAATCCGGCGGATCTCGGCGAAGGTCTTGGCTCGCTCCATCTGCTGTGTCTGGTAGACCAGGTAAGCGGTCATCGGGCTTGCTCCTTGACTGGCGAGTGCCTATATCCGCAACTTATGGCTAAGGCATGCGCCGCCACATCGGACGAAAGCCGTATCCGGGAGCCGTTCGCGCGACCGCGGCAGCTAAGCGGTGGCTTAGGGCCGCTGAGGTCACTGGCCGTCCAGGACGTGCAGCCGGTGGACGGCGGCTTCGGCGCCGTTGACGGCCATCTGAGTCGGGTCAATGCAGTCGCCCAGTTTGGGAGGCGATTCTCACCGGGCAGGTGCAGCAAGGTGAGACGAACAGAATGAGCGAAGACCTGGAGGATTCTCTCCAGGATCGAGCCACCAGCTGACGCTACCGTGGAGGAACCTAATGCGAAGAGGCAGCGGCCAAGCCGGCGATCCGCCAGCAGCCGGTAAGCAGGCCGAACCGGCCGTCAGGTCTTTGTTCGCCACCAGCCGGGTGGTCACTTGGCATAGCGATCTCGCTGCCTGGCTCGACCGGCTCGGCTGGCTCCGGACTCTGAGCGACTGGCTGACCGCCGTGCTGGGGCCGTTCCGTGAACGGCACCAGGACAATCTTGTTGTTGAGCTGATGCATGGCGGGCGATGGGTTGGCCATCCGCTGCATCCAGCACTTAGTGACCTGCCCATCGGGCTATGGGCAGGCGTCGTGGTGCTGGACGCCACGGACCGCGACCCAGCTCCCCGGCACGGAATCGACGCCGCAGGCATGCTTAGCGCGGCTGGCATCCTCGCCGCGGGCGCTACTGTCCTGACGGGTCTGGACGACTGGACCGTCAGCAATGATCAGGACCGCCGCGTCGGGCTCTTCCACGGCCTCCTCAATACGGTGGCCCTTGGGCTGCAAGGGGCCTCCCTGGGCACACGTTTGGCCGGCCATCGGGGCACGGCACGCGCTTTGGGCGCGGCCAGCCTCACGGTCACGGCCGCGGCCGGTTACCTCGGCGGTCATCTCGTATTCACCAAAGGCGTGATGGTTAACCGGGTGGCGTGGGCCATCGGGCCGCGGCGGTGGGCCCGGGCGCTGCAGGAGGCCGACCTGCCGGACGACTCGCCGACCGCCGTCGAGGCCGAGGGCCGTCAGATCATGCTGTACCGTCACCGCGGCCGCCTGTACGCCATCGACAACATTTGCAGCCACGCCGGTGGCCTGCTCAGCCGCGGCCCAGTCGCAGACCTGACCGTGACTTGCCCGCTGCACGGGTCCCGCTTCGCGCTCGCCGACGGCTGCGTCAGCCGCGGCCCGGCTAGCCAGCCGCAACCCGTGCTCCCGACTCGGATCCGTAACGGCTGGATCGAGGTGCGCGGCAGCCAGCCGGCACCCCGGCGGTCGGCAAGTGGAAGGACACAGCCATGACGTTCGTACCCGTCGCGAACCTCCACGACCTAGAGGTCGGCGACATCATGCTCGTTGACGAGTTGCGCCAACCGATCTGCCTCATCCGCCTCGATGATGACGACGTCAGGGCGATCCACAACACCTGCACCCACCAAGGCCAGCCCTTGCACGAGGGCTCCCTCCAGGACGATGACACTCTGGTCTGCGGCGCCCACGCGTCACGCTACGACCTGACCACCGG
>JAFARZ010000289.1 GCA_019245115.1 Streptosporangiaceae bacterium
GTGATTAACCGCCCACGACCGCCACGTCCGCTGCCCCCACTCATACGCCCCGTCCATCGCGTCGAACGCGGCCAGCAGCCGCCCATGCGCCGCCGCCCCGGTCGCGCCGACCTGCTCCAGCGCCTCCAAGATCTCGCCCAGCACCCCTGCGGGCATGTCCGCCGCGTCTGAGGCGGCCAGGAACGCCATCCCCGCCCGCGTCATCGCCAGCGCCTCGCCCGCGCTGGCTGGAACCGGCACGGTGCCGCCCGTGGCTGCGTCGCTCATGCTGCCCTGCTCACCCCCTCCCCGACGGCTCGCGGCCCGCCTTTGCTCCCGCGCGGGCGCCTGCGTTCTGACTAGCGCTCTCTCCTTGCATATGTAATCGATATTATTTTCTATCTCTACGTTAGCACCAGGCACTGTCATTTCCCATGCAGCGACACGCACACGCATTCGACTAGCCGAGGACTCCTCTAGTCCGCGCCGGGTGTTCAATGGCCGCATGAGGTACAAGCGTGCTGTTGAGAAGCTTCGGATCCTGGCGGAGGGAGTGCGACCGGGCGAGCCGCTGGCCGCCGGATGAGCCATTCCTGAAGGCGGTTTACGTCTTCGGTGACGTTCTCGATGCGCCGACCCGCTCGAGTGCGTACAGGTGGAGGTCGCGCTCAACCTGCCGCCAGCCGAAGTTCCATGGGGCTCCAATCCCCATGGTGCCGCATGGCTGGCCGATGACCTGCGGCTGTCCAAGGGTGGCTTCGAGTACTGGTGGCGCTCACACCTGGATCCGGCGTGGAACCATTACGTGCGTGGGCCGGTGCGTATCTGGTCGGCGCATGATGGTGCCGACGGCCAAGCGCTGGACGCCCTTGAGGCCCGGAACTTCGGGGCGCTGCACCGGCTGACGCCTTCGGCTGCTGATGAGCGCCTTCAGATCCGCGACGATCTGGACGCTGCGCTCGCGCACATGCGGGACGTCCGCGACAATTACTGGGACCATGACTGGCGGCGGGAACATCGCGGATTGGGTCGTCACCCGGAGAACGAGCTCTGGGAAGCGGTCGAAGGTTACCTGCACGTCCTTGACGCGTGCTCGGTTACGCGCGCGGATGGGACTGGCGGTAGCTCGCCTTGAGGCGCTCTATCGAGACGTGCGTGTAGATCTGGGTCGTCGCGGGCGAGGAGTGACCGAGGATCTCCTGGACGCTACGGAGGTCGGCCCCGCCTTCGAGGAGATGGGTGGCGGCGGAATGCCGGATGCCGTGCGGGCCGGTATCGCGGCTGGCACCTGCCTCTCGTAGCCGGGTATGGACTATCCTCCGCGCGGTGCGCGGATCCAGACGTCGCCCGCGCACGCCGAGAAAGAGGGCCGCGCCGCTGCTGTTGGATGCGAGAAGCGGACGACCGGCCTCCTGCCACCGGACCACGGCACGAAGCGCCGGTATGCCCACCGGCACGGTACGTTCCTTGTCCCCCTTGCCAAGTACGCGGATGGTTTTGCGGCCGTGGTCGACGCTGCCTAGGTCAAGGCCGCAAAGCTCGCTGACCCTGACACCGGTCGCGTAGAAAAGCTCGAGCACGGCGGCATCGCGCAATGCCACGGCGATCTCGAGGTCGGCGTCGGTGCGGGCACCGCGGGTTGCCGCTGTCTCGGCCCGCCGCGCGGTGGAGTCCAGGGCGCCGAGGACGGCAGCCATCTCGTCCTGGTGCAGGACATGCGGAAGTGTGCGACGGGTCTTCAGCGTCCCGAGCAGTGGTCCGGGGTCAGTTGGCAGCCAACCTTGCCGGTAAGCGAATGCGGTGAAAGCCCGGGCCGCCGCGCCGCGGCGGGCCAGGGTGGAGCGTGCGGCTCCCGACTCGTGCTGGGCCGCCAGCCACCCGCGGAGGACGTGCAGGTCCAGACCGTCCAGGGCGGAAATCCCGGCCTGGTGCGCATGCTCCAGCAGGGACGCAACGTCTGCCGTGTAGGCACGGACCGTGTGCGGGGACAGCGACCTGGTGGCCCGCAGATGGCGCTCGAACGCGGCGGAGGCTTCGGCCAGCGGGGACGGCAGCTGGTCCTGGTCCGCGCAATTGGCTCGGCCTCCACCGTCTGCTGTGTTCGTGGCGTCTGCCATGTAGCTAGTCTGCCAGCATTTACCTCGCTTTCCTGGTCAGGCGCCAGCCCTGCTCGCCGCGCTCGATGAACCCGCAGCCAGCCAGGAGGCCAACGCAGCGGATGACGGTATCGATTTCCACACCGGCCTTCCGCGCGATCGTCGCGGGGCCGGTACCGCCTCGTGCTGGGAACGCGTCAAGCACTCGGAGGCTGTCCAGGTCCAGATCATCGCGCGAGAGCGGCGCCGACGCGGATGCGGCTTCGGAGCGGGTCCGTTCGGCCGCGGGTAGCCGTGAGCGCTCCAGCTCCGGCGATGCCGCCTCTCCAAGCGGCACCAGCATTTCCAGGACGTCGGCGGCACAGGTGACCAGCGCTCCGCCCCATTCCCTGATGATCCGGTGGCAGCCCGCCGATTGGGGGGAAGTGACCGGTCCGGGCACGGCCATCAGCGGTCTGTTCAGTTCGGCGGCGTGCCGGGCGGTGTTCAGCGCTCCGCTGCGCTCTCCTGCCTCGACGATGACTGTGCCCTTGGTGAGGGCGGCGATGACCCGGTTGCGGGTGAGGAACCGCAGCCGGGTCGGGTGGCTGCCCGGCGGCCATTCGCTGATCACCAGCCCGCTGGCCGCGATCGCGGTGAACAGGCCGTCGTGCCCGGCCGGATAGGCATGGTCGACCCCGCAAGCGAGCACCGTGATCGTGGTCCCGCCGGTGGCCAGGACGCCGCGGTGGACGGCGGCGTCTATGCCGTAAGCGCCGCCGGATACCACGGCCCAGTCCCGCTCGGCCAGGTCGGCGGCGATCTCGCCGGCCACGTGGGCGCCGTATCCGCTGGCCGCCCGGGAGCCGACCATCGATGCCGACCGCTCGGTGGTGGATCGCAGGCTGACGGTTCCGCGCAGCCACAGCGCGTACGGCCGGGCGGGGCCGAGTTCGTCGAGCTGGCCGGGCCATTCGGGGTCCGAGGGGCATACCAGCCTGATGTCGTTCCCGCAGGTAGCGACGAGATCGTGGGGCAGGTCTGGCAGCCGTAGCCGCCAGCGGCCCAGCGCCTGCGCCAGCGCTGCGTGGCGGGCCCGGGCCGCGGCAGGCGCGATGTGCCGGCCGGCGGCCGCGATACGCCAGTCAGCGGCCGCGGGTAGCTGGCCGGCCTTGATCGCGGCCAGCACTTCGCCCGGCTCGCAGATCTCGAGCAAGGCCCCGAGCGCGGGATCGCCCGGCTCGGCCAGGTAGGTGAGCGCGGCACGAGCCAGCCGCTGCTCCTCGTCGCCCGTTCCGCCGCCGGTCCCGACGGTGCTGCCGGTGAGCGTTCCGGTCACTGGGTCACCCCCAGCCACAGGCACAGCGCAATGTCGCACTGGTCACGGCCAGGCCTGGGTTTGCCGGTCATGTCGGCGAGGGTCCAGGCGACGCGGATGACCTTGGCCACGCCGCGGGCGCTGATCTGCCCGCGGTCCAGGGCGCGCTCCACATGGGATAGCGCGCCGGGCCCGGGCGGCCAGTGGCGGCGCAGCTCGGAAGCGGGGACTTCGGCGTTCAGCCGCCACGGCGTGCCAGCCAGCCGCCGGGCGGCGCGGTTCCGCGCCTGAGCCACCCGGCCCGCGACCACTGGACTGGGTTCGGCCAGGCCACGGTCATCGAGCAGTTCGGTCCGGCCCACCGGGTGGAGCTCGGTTTTGACGTCGACCCGGTCCAGCAGCGGCCCGGAGATCCGCCCCAGATAGCGGCGGCGGGTGGCCGGGCTGCACGAGCAGCCCTCGGCGGGGCCAGCTGCTTTCGCGCACGGGCACGGGTTGGCCGCCATCACCAGGGTGAACCGGGCCGGGAATGTGGCGGTGACCCCGGACCGGGCCAGGGAGACCTCACCGGATTCCAGCGGCTGGCGCAGCGCGTCCAGCACATCCCGGCCGAACTCCGGGGCCTCATCCAGGAACAGCACTCCGCGATGAGCCAGGGACGCCGCACCGGGCACAATGACCGCGGAGCCGCCGCCCACGATCGCCGCCTTGCTCGCGGTGTGATGCGGGGCCAGGAACGGCGGGTCGCATACGAGCCCGCCGTGCGGCGGCAGCTTGCCCGCGACGGAGTGGATCGAGGTGACCTCCAGGGCCTGCTCGACCTCCAGCGACGGCAGGATGCCGGGCAGGCGCTCGGCCAGCATGGTCTTCCCGGCGCCCGGAGGGCCAAGCAGGGACAGGTGGTGGCCGCCGGCCGCGCAGATCTCCAGCGCCTTGCGGGCCATGGCCTGACCGAGGACTTCAGAAAGGTCCGGTCGCGGCGGGCCGGCCCCGCCTGAGCCGCCATCCGCCCGGTCATCTCGAGCATCATGGCTGGGGTCGAACACCGACGCCGGGACGACTCCCGGATGCAGTCCGGGGGTGCCTCGCAGCCAGTCCGCCGCCGCGGCCAGGCTGTCCGCCGCGATCACCCGGACGCCCGGAACCAATCCGGCCTCGGCCGCGTTTTCAGCCGCGACCATCACCGTGCCGAACCCGGCCTTAGCGGCCGCGACCACCGCAGGCAACACGCCGCGCACCGGCCGCAGCCGCCCGTCCAGGCCCAGCTCACCGAAGAACATCACTCCCGCCGTCGTCTCCCGGGGCACTGCCCCATCCGCGGCCAGCACCCCCACCGCGATCGCAAGGTCAAACCAGCTGCCCCGCTTGGGCAGCCATGCCGGTGACAGGCCCACGGTGATCCGCCGCTGCGGCCAGTTGTTCCCGCTGTTGACGATCGCGGCCCGGATGCGGTCCCGCGCCTCACGCAGGGCGGTATCCGGCAGGCCCACCAGGATCATCCCGGGAAGGCCATTGGCGATATCCGCCTCGACCAGGACCACATGACCCGTCACGCCCACCAGCGCCACTGAATACGTGCACGCCAGCGCCACGTCTACCCCACCCCCCGCAGGTGCTCGATGGTGTAACCCCCGGTGCCCTCATACACCAGTCCCACGACGTCGATCCGGACCTGCTCGAACCGGACTCCGTGAGCGTTCAGCCACTCCACGGCCAGCCCGCGCAGCCGCCGCAGCTTGGCTCGCCCTACCGCCTCCAGCGGCGTCCCGCACCGGGTCCCCGACCGGGTCTTCACCTCACACACCACGAACACCTGGCGCTCGGTCGCGACGATGTCGATCTCGCCGCCCGCGCACCGCCAGTTCCGGTCCAGGATCCGAAACCCGGCCGACTCCAGGTAATCCGCGGCCGCCTGTTCACCGGTCTTGCCGAGGATGTCCTTGGCTCTCGCAGCCATTGCCCATCACCTCCGCTGACGACGATGACGGCAGATGACTCCGCTCGGCAGCACGAGGCCGCGCACTGTGGATAACCTCCAAAGCACGTAGCGTGATTGTGGACAGGGCGCCGAGAATGTCAGTGGGACGTGATTAAATCGCGCGGAGCCGCACCGCGTACAGGTGGCTCGCTCCGGATCGAGATGTGCTTTTAGGAACTCACGTCAGACGCGCTTGTATGGCTCGCGACCTGGTGGCTGGGCTGGCCTCGGACCGGCCTTTACCGGCGGGATCTTGCGCACGACCGGCTCGGAGTCGAGCATGAACTCCTCACCGTGATGCACCACCGGCAACGGATCCCCGTCGATCAGCTGGTAGTGCGCCTCTCTCGCCTTCACCATGACCCGGATCTTCCGCCCCCGGTACCTGAGCCGGAACGCCAGGGACGACATACTGTCCGGCAGCCGAGGCGCGAACGATATCGGGTCCAAGTGCCCGCGCAGTCCGCCGAAGCCACCGACCAACGCGGTCCATGCCCCGGCCAGAGACGCCATGTGAACGCCGTCGGCGGTGTTGTGCTCAACGTCGGCCAGGTCCATGAACGCCGCTTCGGCCAGATAGTCGTAGGCGAGGTCGAGCTGTCCGACTTCGGCGGCGATCACCGCCTGGGTGCAGGCTGACAGCGACGAATCCCGCACTGTCAGCGGCTCGTAGTACGCGAAATTCCGGACCTTCTCCTCGAAGGTGAACGCGTCGCCTCGTACCTGCATGGCGAATATCAGGTCGGCCTGCTTGACCACCTGCTTGCGATAGAGCTGGAAGTACGGGAAATGCAGCAGCAGCGGATACTTGTCTGGAGGCGTCGCGGCGAAGTCCCACCGCGCGTAGTTGGTGAACCCCTCATGCTGCGGATGCACGCCAAGGCGCGAATCGTAGGGGATGTACATCGACGCCGCCGCGTCCCGCCAGGATGCGGCTTCCTCGCTGGTCACGCCGAGTTCCTGAGCCTTCGTGGGCAGCTTCTCCACCAGGTCAGCGGCGCAAGCGAGGTTGTGCTGAGCCATCAGGTTCGTATAGACGTTGTTGTCCTTGACCGCGCTGTACTCATCGGGCCCGGTCACGCCCTCTATCCGGAAGTTACCGGCCGCGTCATGTTGCCCGAGCGACCGCCACAGCCGCGCGGTCTCCACCAGCAGCTCCAGCGCAACCTCCGACTCGAACGCGGAATCCGGCGTAACGCTCAGATACCGGGTGACCGCGTACGCGATGGCCGCGTTGATGTGAAACGCCGCCGTGCCGGCCGGCCAGTACCCGGAGCACTCCTGGCCACGGATCGTCCGCCACGGGAACGCCGCTCCGGCCAGTCCGAGATCGGCGGCGCGCTGCCTGGCCTCCGGCAGCACCATCTGACGCCACCGCAGCACATCGGCCACGGCCGACGGATGGGTGTAGGTGAGCACCGGCAGCACGTACATCTCGGTGTCCCAGAACGTGTGGCCGTCGTACCCGGTTCCGGTCAAGCCTTTCGCCGCGATCGGCCGGAACTCAGCGCGCGCCGCCGACTGAAGGATGTGGAAGAGCCCGAATCGCACGGCTTGCTGGATCTCCGCGTCTCCGGCGACTTCGACGTCGGCGCCGTCCCAGAATTCATCGAGGTATTCCCGCTGCTCGGCCAGTAGTTTGTCCCAGCCGGTGAGCTGAGCGGCGGCCAGCGCGGCGCACACCTGGTCGACCAGGGCGGGCTTCGACCGCTGGCTCGACCAGCCGTAACCGAGGTACTTCACGATGTGCACCTGGCCGCCGACCGGGACTTCGGCGGCGATCGTGGTCCGGCCCAGGTCAGCGAAGGATTCCGTGCCTATCCTCATGCGCTCGGGCCCGGTTATCTCATGCGACATGCCCGCCGCGATCCGCAACCCGGAAACCCGTGTCTTGTGTACCAGCACCACCCGTGACCTGGCGCCGTCGAGGGTCTGGTGCTCCTCGCTGACCAGCGGGGCGTCCAGGACGGCCGCTATCCGCGGGTCCTTGCCGCCGCGCGGTAGTTCCTCGTTGGCGGCCAGTTCCGACTGCAGGACCAGCCGCAGCGGCTGGTCCACCGGCTCGACCGTGTAGTTGATCGCGGCGATCGCTCGCTGGGTCAGCGACACCATACGAACCGAGGTGACCCGCACCCGGGCGCCGGCCGGGGATGACCAGTCCAGCTTGCGGGTGAGCGTACCCGCACGCAGGTCGAGCACGCGCTCATGCGAATTCACGGTGCCGTACCTGATGTCCAGCGGCTCATCGTTGACCAGCAGCCTGATCAGCTTGCCGTTGGTCACGTTGATGACCGTCTGGCCATCCTCGGGGAAGCCATATCCCGCCTCGGCGTATGGCAGCGGCCGTACCTCATACACCGAGTTCAGGTACGTGCCGGGCAGGCCATGCGGGTCACCCTCGTCGAGGTTGCCGCGCAGCCCTATGTGCCCATTGGATAGTGCGAATATCGATTCGCTCTGCGCGAGTACATCGAGCTTCAGGGGGGTCTCACGCAGCAGCCACGGATCAACCCCGTACGCCGACTGCCTGATCACTGCTGATCCAGGAGTTCAGCCAGGTCCTGCACCACGATACTGGCCCCGTGCTCGCGCAGGTCCTCGGCCTGCCCGACCCGGTCCACGCCCACGACCAGCGCGAATTTCCCGGCGCGGCCGGCCTCAACGCCTGCTAGGGCGTCTTCGAACACCGCAGCCTGGGCGGGTGTCACGTGCAGCGCCTCGGCGGCCGCGAGGTAGGTGTCGGGCGCCGGCTTACCTTGCAGCCCGCGATCCGCCGCGATCACCCCGTCTATCCGGACGTCGAACAGGTCGGCGAGTGCCGCCCCATCCAGAACCTGCTTGGTATTGGCGCTGGATGAGACTATCGCGGTCTTAATTCCAAGACTTTTCGACGAACGGATGTAGCTGACAGTTCCGGAATAAACTTCAACTTTGCCCTCGGCCAGCCTCGCGAGGACGAGATCGTTTTTGCGGGTGCTCAGCCCGTAAATGGTGGGTGCCCCCGGCGGATCGCCGGGCGTGCCCTCCGGCAGGTGGATGCCCCGGGATTCGAGGAACGACCTGGTTCCGTCCAGTCGGGGCTTGCCATCCACATACCTGTCGTAGTCGGAACGCGAGTCGAAGGGGACGAACGGGGTCCCGGTCTGCTCGGCGTGCCGCCGCAGGAACTCGTCGAACATCTCCTTCCAGGCCGCCGCGTGCACGGTCGCGGTTTTGGTCACCACCCCGTCCATATCGAACAGGCAAGCGATAACCCCGTCAGGCAGCCCTAGCATGCGCACCCCTCTGTTCGCCCGATCGATACTGCCGCCAGCCCGCTCGGGTCAGCGGCCAAAGCCCGGTTTTTCTTCGGGGACCTCGAGGTCCGCCTTAGCCAGTTCCTCTATGTTGACATCCTTGAACGTGACAACCCGCACGTTCTTAACGAAACGCGCAGGGCGGTACATGTCCCAAACCCATGCGTCGCGCATGGTGACTTCGAAGTAGACCTCGCCGTTGTCGCTGGTGCGCACCTTCAGCTCGACGTCATTGGTCAGGTAGAACCTGCGCTCGGTCTCGACGACGTGCGTGAACAGTCCGACCACGTCGCGGTACTCCCGATAGAGCTGCAGCTCCATCTCGGCCTCGTACTTCTCAAGGTCCTCCGCGCTCATGAGTCCATTCTCCTCTCATCCGGCCAGGGCACCTCCGCCGGGTTGACCCGGGCCACGTTGACGAAGGATCGCCGGTGCTCCGGGCAGGGCCCGTGCTCCTCCAGCGCACGGGCATGTTCGTCGGTTGAATATCCCTTATGCCGGTCAAAGCCGTACTTGGGATAACGTTCATGCAGGTCTCGCATCATCCGGTCCCTGGTGACCTTGGCGATCACCGAGGCAGCCGCGACTGAAGCGGTGACCCGATCGCCCTTCCATACCGCGAGACCAGGCGCGCCAAGACCGCGGACCGGGAAGCCGTCGGTGAGCACGTAACCGGGCTTGCAGCGCAAGCCGGCGAACGCCCGGCGCATCCCGGAGACGTTACAGACGTGCAGTCCGGCCGCGTCGATCTGATCGGAGCCGATGACGACCACGTGCCAGTCAAGGGCACGGGCCAGGATCTCCGCGTAGGCATCCTCCCTGGCCGCCGCGGTGAGCAGTTTGGAGTCGGCCAGCCCGGTCAGGCGCTTGATGTTGCCGTGTTCGAGCACGACAGCCGCCACCACCAGGGGTCCGGCACACGCACCGCGGCCGGCCTCATCGATGCCCGCCACCGGGGTGAACCCAGCCCGGGCGAGCACGGCTTCGTATGCCCCGAGGCCCGCGTCACGCCGAGGCGTGTAGCCCGGATATCGTGGCAGGGCCGACGCAGTCCGGGGGGCTAGCGAATTGCGGGTCATGACACTCCGCAGAGTACGCCAGATCAGCGGTTTTCGCGTCCATGGCGGTATACCCAGCGCCTGAAGATCCTTCGTGGCAGCAAGGTCAGCGGCACGGCGCCCGCCAGCCCCAGTGACCACGGCAGGATCGGGGCGGCGGGCTCCAGCCGCGCTCCGAGCAGCCCGGCGGTCCCGGCATCGCCGCTGGCGGACGCGGCGGCGGCGTGTTTGTTCAGCGCCGACTGCGAGAACGTCGCCGGGATCGGCAGGATCCGCCATCTGCTCGGCGGCCAGATGATGACGAAGGCCCGGCCGATGACCGCGCTCTCAGGTACGGTGCCGCCACCAGGGTCGCCGACGTGGCCGCGTGAATCGTCCGACACGTAACGATGGTCACCCATCACCCACAGCGAGTTGGTCGGCACGGTGATGTTGAACCTGGTCATCGACGGCACGTCGCCCGGGTAGAGGTATGAGCTTTCGCTGAGCGGGACGCCGTTGACGGTGACCCGGCCTTGAGCATCGCAGCAGGCCACATGATCGCCCGGCAACCCGATGACACGCTTCACATAGACATCGCCGGGGCTGCCCAGGCCGAACATTCCCGCCAGGTTGTCGATAAACGCCGGGAACGACGTGGCAGATGGCGGCGGCGTGCCAGGATCCCACGACCCCTGGCCGTTGAAGACGACGATGTCGCCCCTGTCGATACCGCGGAAATCGTAGACGAGCTTGTTCACCAGTACCCGGTCGTTGATCTCGAGCGTCTTCTCCATCGAACTCGACGGGATGAAGAAGGGCTGAAGCGCCCAGGTCTTGATCACGGCACCCAGCAGGAGGGCGACCGCGATCAGGCTCAGCAGTTCCACCAGCAGCGATCGCCAGCTCCGCCGCCGTCTGCGCCGGGACGGCCGTGTCCCCGCCTTCGTGCCGGTGGCAGTGGCCGCGCCTGCACCACCGGTAGCCGCATCACCAGTAGCTGCATCACCAGTAGCTGTATCGCCGGGACCGGTCGCCTGGGCCTCGGCCGCGGTGCCAGCCGTGTTGCCGCCGGCATCAGCCGCGCCGGTGGTTTCCGCACCGGTACCGCCTGTTACACCGCTTGAGGATCCTGGGTCGGCGTCATTCACGGCTCCGAGCCTATCGCCACCTAGTAGCGCACCCTCGCTCGCGACGCCGCGTATTCCGCCGATCACCCACGGCGGCTCGTCAGCGGGAGCGGCGCCGCTGGCGCAGAAGGAGCAGCGGCATACTGATTATCCCAGCGGCGCCGGCGGTTCCGGCTACGGGCGCGGCCGCGACTACACCAAGCGTCTTCTCGCCGAGATTAAGCGCCCCGCTGTGCAGCGCCGCCTGCTTGAAGGTATTGGGGATCGGCAGGTCAGTGAATTGCGACGGCGGCCAGATGATCAGAAATGCGCGGCCGACAACCTCATTCTCCGGGATGGTTCCCTGGCCGGGAAAACCTTCGAGCATGTGGCTGCGGGAGTCGTCGGAGTCGTCCCGGTTGTCCCCCATGACCCAGATCCGGCCGGCCGGGACGACGACATTGAACGGATTGGCCGATGGCTGGGTACCCGGCGGCAGATACGAGTTCTCGGTCAGCGGGACGCCGTTGACCGTCACCTTTCCGTTGGTGCAGCACGCCACGCGATCACCCGGGAGACCGATGACCCGCTTGATGTAGTAGGTCTGGCCGCTGTGCAGGCCGAGGCCGGAGAGGACGTCGTCGAAGATCCGGACGACCGGGTCACTGGACGGCGGCGGGGCGTCAGGGCCCCACGAATCCTGGCCGCTGAATACAACGACGTCGCCACGGTCGATGCCGCGGAAGCGATAGACGATCTTGTTGACCAGCACCCGGTCACCGATCAGGAGGGTGTTCTCCATGGAGGCCGACGGGATGCGGTAAACCTGCACGACGAACGCCTTCACCAGCAGGGTGAGTACGGCCGCGGCTACGACGATGATGACGAGTTCGCGCCAGAGCTTCTTTCGCTTCTTTCCGGCGGCGGCAGGCTTGTCGGCTTCCGGGCGGTCCGGCGCCTCCTGCTCGGCCGGCTGGGCGGGCGCATCAAACTGCGTGGTGGGCAGGTCTGGTCCTGCTCCTGGGCCACCAGGATCGGAGCCGGAACTGGCGGCTGGCGATCCGAGCGGACCGGTATCGGCCGGGTGGTCACCGACACCGTCGCGGGGCCTGGACCCCGCCGCGTGCTTGCCCTGCCCGCGCCCCCGGCCGCCTCCGGTTATGACAGTTCGACGGGGGTCGCGTTGATCGCGCCCGTCGGGCACGTCAGCTGCCGGCCTGCTCGCGGCGCTCCTTGATGCGGGCGGCCTTCCCGCGCAGATCCCTCAGGTAGTAGAGCTTGGCCCGGCGTACCTTGCCGCGGGTGACCGGCTCGATCTTCTCGATCGACGGGCTGTGCACCGGGAAGGTCCGCTCGACGCCGACGCCGTAGCTGACCTTGCGGACGGTAAAGGTCTCCCGGGCACCACTACCCTGACGCCTGATCACCACGCCCTGGAAAACCTGGATCCGCGAGCGGTTGCCCTCGGTAACCCGGACGTGGACCTTGAGCGTGTCCCCGGGCCGGAAATCCGGGATGTCAGACCGGGTCTGGGCCTGCTCGATTTCAGCGATCGCGGTGTGCATGACTGCGGTTTCCTCGATGGTGGTCGTGTGCCGGGCTCGGGGGGATGAGGTTCCCCAGCCGCATACCCGAAAAGACGGCGACCTTCAGTGTGCCATATGTTCGCCGCTAACCGGAAAACAGCTGTGTCTATCTCCGCGCCAAGGCTCCTTTTCCCTCCGCGCCAAGGCCTCGCTGCGCTCGGCCGGCTTGGAGCCACGGCGGGACTTGCCGCCCCGGAGGGACGGCAACCGCTCCCCCTCCCTCCGCGCCAAGGCCACGCTGGCGCGCGGCCGACTTGGAGCCACGACGGGCTTACCGCCCCTCCGGGACGGCAATCCGCCGCGGCGCTCGCTTCGCTCGCCGCTGGCGGCTGGCGACTTGGCTTAGTTTTCGGCTTCTGTTAGGGCCTGGCGGTCTCGGGGGTCTAGGTCTAGGGCGGTTAGGAGGTCTGGGCGGTTCGCGGCTGTGCGGCGCAGCGCCATGTCCCGGCGCCATCGGGCGATGGCAGCGTGATTGCCGGACAGCAGGACGTCGGGGACCTCGTGCCCGCGCCAGACGCGCGGGCGGGTGTAGACCGGTCCTTCCAGCAGTCCGCTCATCGCGCCCCCCTCGCCGCCGAACGAGTCGTCGCCCGCCGAGTCGGCGTTGCCAAGCACGCCGGGCAGCAGACGCCCCACCGCCTCGACGATGACCAAGACCGCGGCCTCCCCGCCGGCCAGCACGTAATCCCCGATGCTCACCTCGTCCACCGGCAGGTGCTCACGCATTTGGTCGGCCACGCGAGCGTCGATGCCTTCGTAACGGCCGCAGGCGAAGATCAGGCGCCGCTCGCCGGCATACTCCCTCGCCATGGCCTGAGTGAACGGCACTCCGCTCGGGGTCGGCACGACCAGCCGCCCGGGCGGGGACGCGACGGAAAGGATCTCATCCAGCGCGGCCCCCCAGACGTCCGCCTTCATCACCATCCCGGGGCCTCCGCCGAACGGCACGTCATCCACGGTGTGGTGCACATCCAGCGCCCACCGGCGCAGGTCGTGCACCCGGAACGTGATGTCACCGCGGGCCGCCGCTTTCCCGATCAGCGACGTGCCGAGCGGCGCCCCGAAGTACTCGGGAAAAATCGTCACGATGTCGATGGCCAGGCCCACGCTCGGCTGCCTCCGCCCCATCACGATTCCACTTGATCGGGATCGAGCAGCCCCGGAGGCGGGTCGATCACGACAACTCCGGCGGCCACATCGACTTCGGGCACGAGCGCGGCCACGAATGGCACCAAACGCTCGTCGCGGGAGTTCTCCGGAGTTATGACGAGCAGGTCCTGGCCGTGATGCAGGACATCGGTGACGACTCCGACCGGATCGCCGGCCACCGTCCGAACGGACAACCCGATCAGCTCATGGTCACGGAATTCGTCAGGGTCGCCGATGGGCGGCAGTTCGCTGGCGTCAACGCTCAGCCAACTGCCGCCCAGCCCGGACGCGGCCGTCCGATCGGCAATGCCATCGAATGCCACCAGCAGCTGGCTGGAATGCCAGCGTGCCGAGCGAACGGTCAAGTGCCCCTCGGGCGTTCCGTCACTGTCGCGGCTCGAGCCGAGCTCCGCGCCCACCGCGAAACGAAGGTCAGGCTCATCGGTCCTGACCCCCACGACCACCTCGCCGCGGATACCGTGCGGACGGCCGATCCGGCCCACGATCACCCGCATGGGTTCAGTGCCCGTCTCTCACCGGACCTCACTGGAATCCAGCAGGTCGATGCGGACATACCGGCTGCCCGCCAGGGCGCCGATAACAGTACGGAGCGCTCGCGCGGTACGCCCCCCCCGGCCGATGACCTTACCCAGGTCATCGGGATGCACGCGGACCTCCAGGACATTGCCGCGACGCAGCGACCTGGTGGCTACCTGGACATCGTCCGGGTAGTGCACGATGCCGCGGACCAGGTGCTCGAGGGCTTCCTCGAGCACGTCAGGCTCCACTCCCCGGCTCGGCATCGGCGGCCTTGCCCTCCTCGGCGGCAGCCGCTTCGACGGTGACAGGCTCGGTGTCGGCTCCGGCATCAGCCTTGGCGGTATCACCCTTCCGAGGGGATTCCTTCCCCCCGGTCCCGCCTTGCTGACCGCGCGAGGACCTGGACTGGCCCGCACCGTCTTCCTTGCGGGAGGACTCCGCGCCCCCTGACTTACCAGACCGGGCCCGGTCCTTGGCGGCACCGCCGCTGGACTTGCTCTCCTTGGCCTCCTTGGTGGCCACGCTTTCCTTGGCGGCAGCGGCGAACGCTTCCTTCTTGTCCGCACGCGGCTCGGCCGTCCGAAGCGTGCCCTCAGCGCCGGACTCGCCCTTGAACTTCTGCCAGTCACCGGTGATCTTGAGGATGGTGAGAACCGGGTCGGTAGGCTGGGCACCCACCTGGAGCCAGTGCTGGGCTCGTTCCGAGTTCACCTCGATGACGGAGGGCTCAGCCTTCGGGTAGTACTTGCCGATCTCCTCGATGGCGCGTCCATCGCGCTTGGTACGTGCGTCGGCGATGACGATCCGGTAGTACGGCTCACGGATCTTGCCCAGACGCTTCAACTTGATCTTGACAGCCACGACTGTGGTCTTCTCCCAGCGAACTAGATGCGAGGCGGCGGCCAGTACCGGCCGGGGATCAGCCGAAAGAGCCGCTCAAATGAGCCTGGCCGGGCGAACGAGGAGAGGGCGTCGCACAGCCTGGCGGTCAGCATCACATTCTGCCAGACAACCGCCGCAAGATAATAATCGTCGCCGCGATCAGACCCCTTCCGCCCCTCGCGCCGCCCTCTTCCCGTCACACCTCAGCTTCAGCCAGTGCTCAGTTCCGGCCGGACCGTGATGCCCAGTTCCGGCAAATCACCGCCGCGACCACCGTCGCGCCCCCCCGCAGCCGCCCGCCAGACTGGACATTTCGCCCATGTTCCGACATTCGCCCCGCGTGACGCCGGTCCCCCTCTTGTCGGCGCGGAAGATAAGAGCCCCACGGAAACTTAGGCGCCGGAAACCGGCACCCTTTCATCCGCAGGACTCCAAGCTTCCACCCTTAACACTGGGCATATCGGGGCCAAAGGGGTGATCTTGGACCAGCAAGGCCGCAGGCGGGGCCGGTCCCCCGAGGGGCTCTCAGGGACGTGTCATGAAATGTCGCCTTATGGGAACGGGCCCGGGAGCACGGAAGCGGGAGCACGGAAGCGGGAGCACGGAAGCGAGAGCACGGAAGCGAGAGCACGGAAGCGAGAGCACAGAAGCGAGAGCACGGAAGCGGGAGCACGGAAGCGGGAGCACAGAAGCGGGAGCACAGAAGACGGACGGACCGAAGAAGGCGGACGGAAGAAGGAACCGGGAAGAAGGAACCGGGGAGGAGGAGGCTGGGCGCTGGTCGGCGCGACAGGGAGCGTCGCGGCAGGGCGGGGGCAAAGGACGGTCTTCGCGCGGGGTGCCGTGGGGTGGGTCTGGTTGCGGGAGGCCTGAGCGCCGGGCGGGAGTATTGTAACGAAAATTGTTGACAATATTGGTTTCGAAATATTATCGTCGGAACGCTCGCCGCAGGGTACGGACCTCGGCTGGCGGGACGCCGCCATCGGCTTCGGCGCGGTCAGAAGTGACGGCGCGAGCCCGACGACGTCGTCAGTCTCACGAGATGAAACAGTTACATAACGTGCATTGACTACGCCAAACGGGCATCCTAGCGTTGCCCTACTGTTCTAGATATGTACGTTCGTTCGCAGAGCGCACGAAATCGTCGGCCACGCGGCCGGCGGGCCCCGACGCTGGACCCGAAGAATTTATAAGGGAATATCACAGTTTGCGGTCGCATAGTGCCACTAAGTAATGGGATGATGGAGTCCTGGCGGCGCCGCCCACGACGGCGGCACTTGTCAGGGGCCGGAGAATGGCTTCCCCCGGTCAAATGCCAGGCGCCTGAGGGATGGCTTCCCCAGCCAAGTGCCAGGGGGGTTCTGGGGGATGGCTTCCCCAGCCAAGTGCCAGGGGGGCCGGGGGGGATGGCTTCCCCCCAGCAAGTAAATACGTGGTCCCCGCGCACGGCGCGCGGCATCGAAGGAGATCGATTGCACTATGACTGATCAGAGTGCGCAGTCAGGCGGCATCCGCTCAGACAGCCAGGCGACGGACCTCAGCCGGCGTGGGCTGCTGCGGGCGGCGGGCGCCAGCGCGGCCGTGGTGGGCGGCGGCGGACTGCTCGCGGCGTGCAGTTCCAGCATCAAGGGCGCCGGCCCCAGCAACACCACCAGCAGCAGCAGCGGTGGCGGCGCCAGCGCCAGCGGCGGATCGATCAAGATCGGCTGGATCCACCCGCTCACCGGGGGGCTGGCCGGGTTCGGCGCGCCCGACAACTGGGTGATCTCGAAGATCCAGCAGACCAGCCCCTACAAGAACGGGTTCAAGGTCGGTAGCAAGACCTACTCGGTCACCATCAAGTCCTACGACACTCAGTCCTCTGTGACCCGGGCCGGACAGCTCGCCCAGCAGGCGATCAACGCCGACGGCGTGGACCTGCTGCTGGCCTCCAGCACGCCGGAAACCGTGAACGCGGTGGCCAGCACGGCGGAAACCCTCGGTACGCCGCTGATCTGCGCCAACATCCCGTGGGAATCGTGGTACATCAACCTGGGCGGCAACCCGCAGAAGCCGACGCTGAAGCCGAAGTACGTGGTGATGTACTTCCTCGGCGCCGAGCACCTGGTCCAGGCTTTCATCCCGATGTGGAACCGGATCCACAGCCAGCTCGGCACCAGCAAGGTCGTCGCCGCCGCGTTCCCCAACGACTCCGACGGCAACGCCTTCCGCGCGGTGTTCCCGCCGATCGCGAAAGCGGCCGGCTACACCTTCGACCTGTCCTCGCCGTACACCGACGGGACCGGCAACTACTCCTCGATGATCTCCGCGTTCAAGTCCGGGGGCGCCGACTTCTTCACCAACGTGCCGCTGCCGCCCGACTTCGCCACGATGTGGAAGCAGTCCGTACAGCAGGGCTTCAGGCCCAAGCTGGCCACGGTGGCCAAGGTGCTGCTGTTCCCGCCGGACGCCTACGCGCTGGGCTCGCTGGTGGAGAACGTCGCCACCGACACCTGGTGGACCGCCTCCCTCCCGTGGACCTCCTCGTTCACCGGCGAGACGTGTCAGCAGATGGCCAACGATTACGAGGCGGCCGGCCTCGGGCAGCCGAACGCCAACATCAGCAACTACACCCTGTTCGAGATAGCCCACGCCGCGCTGACCGCGGTAGACGACCCGCACGACAAGGCCGCGGTGGCCGACGCGATCCACAAGGTCAACATCCAAGGCCTCGCAGGTCCCATGGACTTCACATCCAGCAAGGCGCCCGCGCCCGGTGTGGTGATCACGCCGCCGGTCGGCATCCAGTGGCAGCGGGGCACCAAGTACCAGCTCGAGGCCAAGGTCGTCGACAACACGCTGCTGCCCCAGGCCAAGATCACCGGCGACCTGAAGCCGACCAACGCGTGACCAGCCCGTGAGTGAGCCGCTACTGCAACTGGACCAGGTGACGAAACGGTTCGGCCGGGTCGTCATCGCGGAGGACCTGTCGCTGGCCGTCGGGCCCGGGGACACGGTCGGGATCGTGGGGCCGAACGGGGCGGGCAAGACCAGCCTGTTCGGCCTCATCTCCGGCGACCTGTCCCCGGCGGCCGGCCGGATTTCGTTCGCCGGACGGGACGTCACGAAGCTGGACGCGGCGGCCCGGTGCCGGCTCGGGATCGGCCGCACGTACCAGGTGCCGCGGCCGTTCACCGACATGACGGTGTTCGAGAACGTGCTCGTCGCGGCCCAGCAGGGCGCCGGGTTGCGGCGCAAGGCCAGCTACGACGCGGCTGTGCACGCGCTGGAGCGAACCGCCATGGCCGGGCAGGCGAACATTCCGGCAGAACGGCTGGGGTTGCTTGCTCGCAAGCGGCTGGAACTGGCCCGGGCGCTGGCGTCGCGACCGGACCTGCTGCTTCTCGACGAGGTGGCCGGCGGCCTGACCGACCCCGAGGTCGCCCAGCTCGTCGAGATCGTCCGCGGCATCAACGCCGAGGGCACCGCCGTCATCTGGATCGAGCACGTCGTCCGCGCCCTCACCGCCCTGGTGACCCGGCTGATCTGCCTGTCAGGCGGCCAGTTCGTCGGCGACGGCGACCCGGCCGGGGTGCTGGCCAACCCGAAGGTGCGCGAGGTCTACCTGGGCAGCGAGGTCACCGCGTCGGTCGTCGAGGCGGCGCTGGAACAGGAGCCAAGCGGCCAGCCGGGCCGGGAACCGGACCCGGAACGGAGCACCTCGTGAGCAACGCCACGCGTCCGGAGAACGGGACGGCGGTGCTCGAGGTCCGCGACCTCACCGTGCACCACGGCCAGCTCCGCGCGCTCAGCAACGTGTCGTTCCGTGTCTACCCGGGCGAGGTGTACGCGATCATCGGGGCGAACGGCGCGGGCAAGTCCACGCTGCTGCGCACGATCGCGGGCCTGCACCACCCGGCCGCCGGGGCGATCCTCTACGACGGCGAGGACGTCACCGGCCTGCGCCCGGAACGGCGGGCCACCGCGGGCATCGCCATGGTCCCGGAGGGGCGGCGTCTCTTCCCGTCGCTGACGCTGGAGGAGAACCTGAAGGTCGGGGCGACCTTCGCCCGTGAGGGCCCGTGGACCATCGAGCGCGTGTACGAGCTGTTCACCTGGATGAAGGACCGCCGCAACCAGCGGGCCGCGCAGATGTCCGGCGGCGAGCAGCAGGCGACCGCGATCGGCCGGGCGCTGGTGGCGAATCCCCGCGTGCTGCTGCTCGACGAGCTGTCGCTCGGCCTGGCGCCGGTCGTCGTCCAGCGCATCTACGGGATGCTGCCGCAGATCCTGGAGTCCGGCGTGACCGTCCTGCTCGTCGAGCAGGACGTGACCCAGGCGCTCCGGGTCGCGACCCACCTGCAGTGCCTCCTCGAGGGCCGTACAACGCTGGAGGGGCGGCCGTCCGATGTCACCGCCGAGCAGGTCGAGGCCGCCTACTTCGGCATGGCCGGGGCGGCGGCCGGGCAGGGCGGGCACCCCGGGCACCCCGGGCAGCCCGGGCACCCCGGCGAGGGGAGCGAACCGTAATGGCATGGGTCAACGCGATCATTCAGGGCATCCTGACCGGCGGTCTCTACGCGCTGTTCGCCTGCGGGCTGTCGCTGATGTTCGGCGTCATGAAGGTCGTCAACCTGGCGCACGGCGACCTCGCGGTGGTGGCCGGCTACATCGGCGTCGGCATCATCGCCTCCACCCACATGCCGTTCCTGTGGTCCGTCCCCGTGGTGGTGGTCATCATGGCGGCGCTCGGCTACGCGCTGCAGCGGACGATGCTCCAGACGGCGCTCAGCCGCGGCGAGCTCACCACGCTGATCGTGACGTTCGGCCTGTCGATCGTGATCGAGAACGGGCTGCTGCAGTTCTTCACGGCCAACAACCGGGGCATCGGCACCGGCAACTCCCTGATCAGCTCCTCGTTCTCACTCGGCGCCGGGCTGCAGATCGCCTGGCTCGACGTCGTGATCTTCGGGCTGGCCGTCGTCGTGCTGCTCGGCCTGCAGTACTTCCTGTCCGCGTCCAAGTACGGGCGGCTCATCCGCGCCGTCGCCGACGACCGGGAGGCGGCGCAG